>NVXL01000091.1 GCA_002746115.1 Alteromonadaceae bacterium | reverse complement strand
TTGTTTCAAGTCATGCTGGTATTGCAAAATAACGAGGCCGGTACGCTTGAATTGCCAGGGCTAAATTTAAGCCTCGTAGAAGAGGGCGGTGAGGGCGTGTCAAAATACGACCTTACCCTTAACGTGACAGAAACCGACCAAGGTTTACACTTGGGCTGGGAATATAACACCGATTTATTTGATGCTAGCACCATTGCACGCATAGCGCGCCACTTTGATAGTTTGCTTAAATATTTGGTGGCGGCACCTGAAGACAAGGTGTTTAACGCCGACATGCTAAGTGCTGATGAGCGTCAGCACTTATTGGTGGATTGGAATAAACAAGATTTTAGTGGGTCTGCTGACCGCTGCGTCCACCAGTTGTTTGAAATGCAAGTTGAAAAACATCCAGACGCGCAAGCGCTTAGTTTTGAAAGTTTGACTTTAAGCTATGCCGAATTAAATAAAAAATCAAATCAGTTGGCTAATTATTTAATTAATGAAAAAAATATTAAACCGGATACCTTAGTCGGGATTTGCGTTGAGCGCTCACTCGATATGGTCGTAGGTATTTTAGCGATTCAAAAAGCCGGCGGTGCCTATGTGCCCCTCGACCCAGAATACCCGCAAGCACGTTTACAATACATGCTGGACGATGCCAATCTAAGCACGGTATTAACCCAAAGCCATCTACTTAAACACACGCCGATTACTGACGCCCAAGCCTTATGTCTGGACGATGAAACCCTGTTACAGCAAGTGCAAAAATGCTCAGATGATAACCCTGATGCCCAAGCCTTAGGCCTAAAACCTGAGCACCTAGCGTATGTGATTTATACTTCAGGCTCTACCGGTAAACCTAAGGGCGTTATGATCGAGCATCGCAATATTGCCAGTGTGCTCAGTGGCTTAAGTCATACCTTTGATATTCGTGCGGACGATTGCTTTGGGTTTTTAGCCTCCGTCGCTTTCGATATTGCCTTGTTTGAATTATTCTTAAGCT
This sequence comes from Alteromonadaceae bacterium, assembly GCA_002746115.1. GTDB lineage: Bacteria > Pseudomonadota > Gammaproteobacteria > Pseudomonadales > Cellvibrionaceae. The sequence goes on along the minus strand of NVXL01000091.1, from coordinate 17,653 downwards.
TAGTCAATGGTGGCCGCTCGATTATTATCCGACGTGAAACACTGTTTGATTTTGACCTCTTAGCGCAGCAGTTAAACGACTGTACCTTGCTACATGGCGTACCGAGTTTGATGAGCGAGATAAACGCTTATAAAAATGCCCACCCCTCAAGTTTTGATCAGGTGAGGAAAGTCTTTGTTGGTGGTGACTATGTGCCCGCAAGTTTGCTACGCCAATTGGTGGCAACATTCAGCGCAGCCGATGTTGTCGAATTATACGGCCCCACCGAAGCGACGATTTTAAGCACTTATGCGCCTGTGACTGAGGATATTCTCAAACATAACAAGGCCGTTATTGGTCGGGGTTTGTCGCATAGTTTTATTTGTGTACTTAATTCACAAGGTTTGCTATCGGCACCGGGTGTGGTAGGGGAGCTTCATATTGGTGGTTTGGGCCTTGCGCGTGGTTATTTAAATCGCGATGATCTAAGTGCCGAGCAATTTATTACCAACCCGTTTTACGATAAAACACAGCCTAATAGCCGCGAGCGTTTGTATAAAACCGGCGATTTAGTACGCTACTTGCCTGACGGGAATTTAGAATTCTTAGGGCGTATTGATCATCAGGTTAAAATTCGTGGCTTCCGAATTGAATTAGGGGAAATTGAAAGCACGTTAAACAATCACGCCGCTGTTAACGATGCGATTGTACTCGCGAAAGAGACGCCTGAAAATGGCGATAAACGCCTAGTTGCCTATGTGGTAACAGGGCAAGCCGAGGGGGAGTGCGATGTTGAAGACCTCCGCCAGCATTTAAGCCAAACCCTGCCAGAGTATATGCTACCCGCCGCCTTTGTATTATTGGAGCAATTCCCCTTAACACCGAATGGCAAAATTGATCGTAAAGCACTACCTGAGCCAGATGCTGAAGCACAGCAAAATATCTATGTTGAACCACGCACACAGACGGAAAAAATCCTCTGTGAGGTTTGGCAAACCGTGCTAAATGTTGAGCAGGTGGGCATTAATGATAATTTTTTCCAGCTCGGTGGCCATTCTCTGCTGGTTATGCAGGTGATTTCCCATTTACAAGGTGGCGATCAGGGTGGCGCTCAAGGTGGCACTCAAGGTGATAATTCGGTGTTAATGACGGCACGGCAGTTGTTTACTGCGCCGCGTTTAGTGGATCTTGCTGCCTTGATTGATGGTGAAAGTCATAAGGCTGAGGCGACAGCGGTATTTAAAGCGCCTGAGAATTTGATCCCCGAGAAGTGCAGGCACATCACTCCGGATATGCTGCCATTGGTTGATCTTACTGAGGATGATATTGCACGCGTAGTTGCGAATATCCCAGGTGGCGTTAGTAATATTCAAGATATTTATGCCTTGGCACCACTGCAAGAAGGGATTTTATTCCATCATATGATGAGCACCGAAGGTGATCCCTATGTGCTGCCGTCGGTGTTTAAAATTAATGGTAAACAAGCGGTTAATGAATTTATTGCAGCTTTGCAATTTATTATTAATCGTCATGACACTTTGCGTACCGCTGTACTTTGGAAGGAGTTATCAAGGCCGGTACAAGTGGTGTGTCGTCAAGCGAGTATTCGTGTTGATTGGCTGGCATTAGAGGGGGTTGATGATCTTGATGAAGAAATGCGTGCGCGTTGCGCCCCCGAGAAACAATCGATTGATTTGGGGCGAGCGCCGTTATTACAGTTGCAAATTGCGGTAGCACCAGAGTCTGAGCAGCACTTTGTATTGTTGCAATATCATCATATTACCTCTGATCATGTCGGCTTAGAAATTATCCAGCGCGAGTTAGCTTTTTACCTAGACGGTGATGCCGAGCGTTTACCCGCGCCTGTTCCGTACCGTGAATTTGTGGCCCACGCGCAATACCAAGCCGAGCAGCATGACGCGGAAGCATTTTTTAGCGATATGTTGGGCGATATTGACGAGCCAACCACACCGTTTAATTTGTTAGACACGAATGGTGATGGCAGTCGAATTGTTGAGGCGATTGAACATGTGCCTGCGCAAACGTCAGCGAATATTCGTCGCTTGGCTAAGCACTTAGCTATTAGCCCTGCTGCGTTGTTTCACGCGGCATGGGCGATGGTTGTGGCAAGCTGTAGTGGTCGTGACGATGTGGTTTTTGGCACGGTATTGTCTGGGCGTTTACAGGGCATGGTCGGTGTCGACAATATGTTGGGGGTATTTATTAATACCTTACCGCTACGGGTGAAATTGAATAATACCAATGCCTTGGGTTTACTTCAGCAAGTGCAACAAAGTTTGATTAATTTATTGCCCTATGAACAAGCGTCTTTGACCTTGGCACAAAAATGCAGCGGCTTGGCAGCAGGCTCACCGCTGTTTAGTGCGATGTTAAATTATCGCCATTCGGCGCAAGTAAGTGAGGAAGAACAGGGCGGTTCTGATGCGCAGCTGCACGATGGGAAAAATGGTGACGTTGAAGTTATTTCCGTACAAGAGCGCACCAATTACCCCTTCAATTTATCGGTCGATGATTTAGGTCAAGGGTTTCGCTTAGATGTACAAGTGGACAATAGCGTTAACGCCGAACGGGTTCTGGCCTATATGCAAACAGCGCTTGCCGAGTTAGCCAAAGCACTGACATCGGCGCCACAAACAATGCTCAACACCTTATCTATTTTGCCAAGTGAAGAGCGTCAGAAATTATTGCTTGAATGGAATGATACTGCCGTAAAAGCGAATACTAGTATTAATAGCAAGGCCGATGCTAGCAACGATCAGTGTGTTCACGGTTTATTTGAAGAACAAGCCGAAAATAACCCAGAAGCCGTGGCGGTTATTTTTGACGATCAGCAAATATGCTATGGCGAACTTAATAGGAAAGCGAATCAATTAGCGCATTATTTACTCAGCGAAAAACAGATTAAACCTGAGGATTTAGTTGGCATCTGTGTTGAGCGCTCGCTGGACTTAATCGTGTGCATCTTGGCCGTTTTAAAAGCGGGCGGAGCTTATGTACCGCTTGACCCTGATTATCCGCAGGCACGTTTACAATACATGTTAGACGATGCCAAAGTCAGTACGGTAATAACGCAGCAACATTTGCGTGGCCGCACACCGGTGACCGATGCCCAAGCTTTGTATTTGGATGCAGACGCACAGCAACAACAGTTGCAGGCACAAGCGACGACAAATCCCGACCGGCAAGCCCTAGGGTTAAACACCAATAATTTGGCCTATGTGATTTATACCTCCGGCTCCACCGGAACACCGAAAGGCGTGTTAGCCGAGCACCGTAGTATTTATAATCGTGTCAGCTGGATGGAACGTGAATTTCCCGCTTTGGCGGATGATGTTTTTTGCCAAAAAACGGCCGCAGGTTTTGTCGATCATGTCGCGGAGATATTCCAAGCCTTGTCTTACGGCAAGCGTCTTGTGGTGGTGCCTACTAGTGACATTCTGGATGCTGAAAAATTTGTCGATATTGTCGCGCAGCAGCAAATCACACGTTTGACCTTGGTGCCCTCTCTGTTGAAGTTTTTAATCGATCAGGGCACGCTCGCGGCCATGCCATCGCTGCGTATTGTTATTTCCAGTGGTGAGGCTTTACAGCTTGAAGAGACGCGTGCTTTTTATCGTTCATTGCCGGCAGCGCGCTTATTAAACTTATATGGCTCAAGTGAAATTGGCGCTGATGTCAGTGCTTATTTAATCGAGGTGTTTGATGAAAACCCCGAGGTGATGCAGTATTTCCTTGACCCGGTGTCGCCTAGCTCTGGTGCTAGTGGTGGTGCCACAGCTGGTGCCGGTGTTGGAGAGTTTACTTACCAAACACCGCCGTCAATTACCGATAACCCGGCTTTTCGTGAGCAGTACAGTGACAGCTCATTGCCGCAACGGGCGGTGGAATATCAAGCGTATATGGATGAGCTTAGCGAAAGCGTCCTGCCTTTTTCCATCGATGTTGCCGCCCAGCGTTTTATTGGCCACATGACCTCTAAATTGCCAAGTTTTATTCCTGAGTTGAGTCGTGTTATTACCGAGCTCAATCAAAATATGGTGAAGGTGGAGACCTCGAATAACCTTACCTTGATTGAGCGGCAGGTCTTGGCGGTAATGCATCGTATGTTTTTTCAGCTTCCAAGTGATTTTTACGATGAATACTGCCAAGACCCTTTGCATGTTTTTGGAATGGTTACCGGCGGCGGCAGCGTCGCGAATTTAACTGCGTTGTGGTGTGCTCGTAACCGTGGATTATTGGCACTTGGCTGCTCGCAAGAAGATATTAATCATTTGGGCGCGCACAGCTTATTGTATCAGCAAGGCTTTAAAGGCTCGGTAATTTTAGGCACACGCTTAATGCATTATTCCATGCGTAAAAGTGTCGCTGTTATGGGGCTGGGCGAGGCGGGTATTATGCACGTCGCTCAGGATGCCTCCCAAAAAATGTCCATGACCGATTTAAAACGCTGTATTGAGCATTGCCAGAAGAATCAAATATTTATTATCGGTATCGTCGGTATTGCCGGGGCGACCGAGACCGGCACTGTTGATCCGCTCGATAAAATTGCCGTCATTGCTCGTGAGCACAACATTCATTTCCATGCCGATGCGGCTTGGGGTGGCGCCTTCCTATTGTCACAACATTATCGTCATCGTTTAGCGGGTATCGAGTATGCGGATTCGGTGACTTTTTGTCCGCATAAACAACTGTATCTCTCGCAAGGTATCAGCTTGTGTTTATTGCGCGATACCAAAAGTGCATCGAGCATTGCCACTCACGCGGTCTATCAATCACAAAAAGGTAGCTATGATTTAGGGCAGTATTCTGTCGAAGGCTCGCGCCCGGCGCATGCCTTGTTGTTGCATGCGAGTTTACATTTACTTGGGCAAAATGGGTACTCATGGCTGATCGAGCAAGGCATGAGTAAAACCCGTTATTACGTCTTAATGCTAGAGAACTCTGATTGTTTTGAACTGGTAGGGTACCCGGATTTAAATATTATTACTTACCGTTATGTGCCTGTCGCACTGCGAGGAAAATCGCATTACACAAGCGCTGAGCAAACGCAGATGAGTGAGGCCGTGTTCGATATTCAGCAGCGACAATTTGCCTCCGGTACCAGCTTTGTATCGAAGACGACCATTCGCTTAGCGAGCAGTAACGATGAGCCGATAACGGTATTTCGTATTGTTTTATCTAACCCTTTAACGCAATTTGAAGACTTACGTGCGGTATTAGTGGATCAGTTGCATATTGCGAATGAGTTACTTGAGGCGCCTGCGGATCATCATCACAATCAATTGTTGGGTTTGTCTAGTGATACGGCAAGTACCTACGCTAAGTGGCAAGTGCCTATTGGTAAGCCTATTCAAAATACGCAATTATTTATTTTGGATGGCAATATGCATCTTGTGCCTACTGGCGTTTGTGGCGAACTTCATGTTGGCGGGCTTGGGCTTGCGCGGGGTTATTTAAATCGTCAAGATTTAACTGATGAGAATTTTATTTCTAACCCGTTTTACGAGAGCAAGAATTCGGCAAGCAGTGAGCGTTTGTATAAAACCGGTGATTTGGCGCGTTGGTTGCCGGATGGCAACTTGGAATTTTCTGGGCGTATTGATCATCAAGTAAAAATCCGTGGCTTCCGAATTGAACTGGGTGAAATCGAAAGCATTCTAAATACACATGCAGATGTTTCCGGCGCAGCGGTGCTTGCGAAAGACGCTACCAATGGTGATAAACGTTTAGTGGCTTACGTGGTGACTGAGGGGCTTGATCTTGAGGGTGAAGGCGAGGCCGCAAGCGCCGCGCGTTACGAGTTTATTACGGGCTTAGGGGTCTATTTACAGCAATCGTTACCGGATTATATGGTGCCAGCGGCCTTTGTATTATTGCCCCAATTACCCTTAACACCAAACGGGAAGTTGGATCGCAAAGCGTTGCCTGACGAGGCTGACTCAGGCCTACAAAATACTTACCTTGCACCACGCACAGAAATAGAGAGCACGCTGTGCGAACTATGGCAGGATGTTTTGGGGCTTGAGCGTGTTGGGGTAAAGGATAACTTCTTTCAACTCGGCGGGCATTCTTTATTAGCCACACGCTTAGTGGCGCGAACCAATCAAGCCTTAAAAGTGAGCTTGCCCTTAAAATCGCTATTTGAGAGTCAGACTTTAGAGGGTTTGGCGCAAGTCGTATCAGGATTAGAGCGTGGTGCGATTTATCCGGCACTTGTGCCGGTATCACGCGGGCAAGTCTTGCCATCTTCTTTTGCTCAGCAGCGTTTATGGTTGTTGGATAAAATAGACGGCGGCAGTGCACACTATAATATGCCGAGCGCATTAACGCTCACTGGCAGCTTAGATGTCGATGCGTTAAATCAAGCGTTTAGTCATATACTTGAGCGCCATGAAAGTTTACGTACTTGTTTTAGCGCGGGTGATGACGGGCAAGCGGTTCAGCGTATTCAAACGCCAGCGCCTTTTGTGGCCTCACTGTTTGACCTGTCGACCTTGGATGCGGCGGAAAAACAAACTCAGCTGACAGGCTTGGTTGTAAAAGAGGGTGGTCAGCGTTTTGACTTAAGCCAAGACTTAATGCTGCGTGCTCAAGTGATCAAACTTGGGAGCGAGGAGCATCTTCTGTTAGTGACTATGCACCACATTGCCTCGGACGGTTGGTCAGTTTCAATTTTAATTAAGGAATTTAGCACGCTATATACGGCTTATTCTCAGGGCCAAGCATCGCCTTTAGTGCCGCTGTCAATTCAGTATGCGGATTACGCCGCGTGGCAACGTCATTGGTTGCAAGGCGAGGTGCTAGATCAGCACTTAAGTTATTGGGAGATGCAACTTGAGGATTTACCCGTCGTTCATAGTTTGCCTTTAGATCATGCGCGCCCAAGTGTGCAGAGTTTTAATGGTGATACATACGGCTCGCAAATTAATACGCTCACGAGTAAGGCTTTAAATACCTTATGCCAGCAGCAGGGCGCGACCTTGTTTATGGGCTTGCAGGCGGCGTTTTCGGTACTGTTGGCGCGTTACAGTAATGAAACTGACATTGTTGTTGGCAGCCCGATCGCCAACCGTGAACAAGCAGAAGTGGCCGATTTAATTGGCTTTTTTACCAATACCTTGGTGCTGCGCAGTGACCTTTCGGGAAATCCAAGTTTTGTGGCTTTGTTGCAACAAAGCAAAACAATGTTGCTGGATGCGTATGCACATCAACAAGTCTCTTTTGAGCAAATCGTTGAGCGCTTGCAGCCAGAGCGTAGCCAAAGCCACAGCGCTCTATTCCAGGTGATGTTGGTATTGCAAAATAACGAAGAGAGTATTTTGGAGTTGCCAGGCTTAACGTTAAGCCCCGTGGCTCAGATAGGCACGGCAGTGGCAAAATATGACCTGACTTTAAACGTATTCGAAAATGCACAAGGTATACAGCTAGGTTGGGAATATAATACTGATCTATTCGAAGGCGCCACCATTGCCCGCATGGCGGAGCACTTTGCGGTGTTACTTGATGCACTGTTAGAGACGCCTGAAGAAAATGTCTTTAAAGTGGATATTCTGGGCGAGCAAGAGCGGCAGTTATTAATTGACGTTGGTAATACAGCTGAGACTTATCCGGAGGATAAGTGCATTCACGAACGTTTCCAAGATCAAGTTGAAGGTGATCCTGATGCGCTTGCACTGAGCTTTGACGGGCAGCAATTAAGTTATGGTGAGCTGAATGAGCAGGCAAATCAGTTAGCACATTATTTGATTAATAAAAAGCAGGTCACTCCAGATACCTTGGTGGGGATTTGCCTAGAACGCTCGCTGGAAATGGTCATCAGTATTTTGGCTGTTTTAAAAGCGGGTGGCGCCTATGTACCATTAGATCCTGCGTATCCTGAGACGCGCCTACAATACATGCTGGATGATGCCAAGCTCAGTACAGTGTTAACTCAGACGAAACTGAAGAACACTACACCGTTGAGCGATGCGCAGTCGCTGTGTTTGGATGATGAAACATTACAGCTACAGTTACGCGAGCAAAAGACGGAAAACCCAGATAATAATGCTTTGGGATTAAATTCCGGCCATTTAGCCTATGTGATTTATACGTCTGGTTCTACCGGTAACCCAAAAGGGGTCATGATAGAGCATCGTTCGGTGGTTAATTTGGCCCATAACATTCAATCAATGGGCTTGAGTGAGTTGAACGAGCGGGGTAATTGTTGGGGCTGGAATGCCTCTTACGCTTTTGATGCATCAGTTCAGGGGATATCCCAATTGCTATTGGGTCGGCCTATACATGTGTTATCTGAGCAACATCGGCGCGACCCATCAGCGCTTAGCGAAATATTGAATGATTTGAATGTGCTCGATTGTACACCGATGATGGTTGAGTCTTGGTTTGCTGCGGGTATTGCGCATAAACTGCCTCATTTAATTATTGGCGGAGAAGCCATCAGTCCAAAATTATGGACGACTTTGGTAGACTGGCAAGATAAGTACGGGAAAAAAGCGGTCAATGTTTATGGCCCGACTGAATGCACTGTTGATTCAACGGGCTGTGTGATTTCCGGCCCAAGACCAAATATTGGTACGTCGTTAGCGAATAATCAGCTTTACGTGTTAAATGACGCGCATGTGTTTGCACCTCGAGGTGTCGCTGGCGAGCTTTATATTGGTGGTGCCGGGGTTGCGCGCGGCTATTTAAATCGTGATGATTTAACGTCGGAAAAGTTTGTTACTAATCCTTTTTATGATTCAAAGGATCCGGCGAGTTATGAGCGTTTATACAAGACTGGCGATTTAGTTCGTTGGTTGGGCGGGGAGGAGGGGTGGCCTGGAAGTTTGGAATTTTTAGGTCGTCTTGATGATCAGGTGAAAATCCGTGGCTTTCGTGTTGAACTTGGTGAAATTGAAAATGCACTTATCACATACGCACAGGTAAAAGAATGTATTGTGGTTGCCAAGACCCAAAGCTCAGGCGAGCAAGCATTGGTTGCTTATATTGTTAGTGATGAGCTTACGTTTGACGCTGCCGCGGTTGAAGCACATCACTCAGCCATTGAGGCCTTGCGCCACCACCTGAGCAAGACTTTACCGGAATACATGATCCCCTCGGCCTTTATGTTACTGAGCCGTTTACCTTTAACGGCCAATGGCAAAGTGAATCGCAAGGCCTTGCCTGAACCGGATATATCAACGCAACAAACCGTATACATTGCCCCACGCAATGACATCGAAACAATGTTGTGTGATATTTGGCAAGATATTTTGGGTGTTGAGCGTGTCGGTATTATGGATCATTTCTTTCTGTTGGGTGGGCACTCTTTGTTAGTGATGAAATTGTTGAGCGCTTTGACGTCTCGCTTTGGTATCACCGGTCTAGAAGCGAGTGTTGTATTTAATGCACCGGTACTTAAAACACTGGCAACCTATTTAACGGTATTAACCCCTAATTTACCCGCACAAACACCCGATGATGACGATCAAGAAATGGAAGTGTTCCAATTATGAGTTTATTTGACCTTCTTGAAACGCTTGAGCGTGCCAAAATTCAGCCGAGCCTTGTGCATGGCTCGCTGTCTTTCAGTGCCCCGAAAGGGGCTGTGACACCGGCGATAATGGCGTCGCTTAAAGCGCATAAATTGGAATTACTTGAGCACCTACAGCGCTTTGAAAAAATCAAGGCAACTATTACATCCGTCGACAGAGGTCAGGAACTCCCCTTATCCTTTGCGCAACAGCGTTTGTGGTTGTTAGACCAGATAGAAAACGGTAGTGCCCATTACAATATCCCCGGCGCGTTAAAATTGGATGGCAAGTTAGATTGCCAAGCGTTGAATAATGCATTCACGGGTATTCTTGAACGCCATGAAAGTCTGCGTACGTGTTTTAAGGTGAATACGGATAGCCAAGCAATACAGCATATTCAAGCTGCCGTGCCCTTTGTCGCACGGATGACGGATTTTAGTCATGACGATGAAAATACGCGACAGTTGAAAGTGGCTGAAATCGTCTCAGCTGAGTTTGGTCGTGTGTTTGATTTAAGTTGTGAGCTTATGCTGCAAGTGCACGTGCTTAAATTGTCAGAAGAAGAGCACGTAGTCTTGGTTGTTATGCATCATATTGCTTCCGACGGCTGGTCCTTATCGATATTAATTAACGAGTTTAGTCAACTTTACAGTGCTTTTTGTCGGGGCCAAGTTAATCCGCTAGCGCCTATTAAGGTTCAGTACGCCGATTATGCGCATTGGCAACGTCATTGGTTGCAAGACGAAGTCTTAGATCAACAGCTGGAATATTGGGAGGCGCAATTAGCCGGTTTACCGCTGGCGCACAGTTTACCGCTAGACTATGTTCGCCCGGTCATTCAAACTTTTTCCGGATCGAATTATGGGGCGCAGCTAGACGAGAGCACTAGTCAGGATTTTATTAAACTCTGCCAGCAGCGGGGTGCATCGCTATTTATGGGCTTGCACGCGGTATTTTCGGTTTTGTTAGCACGGTTTAGTAACGAGACTGATATTATTGTCGGTAGCCCGATTGCCAACCGCGAGCAAGAAGAGGTTGCTAATTTAATCGGATTTTTTGCCAACACCTTGGTATTGCGTAGTGACTTGTCTGGCAATCCTAGTTTTACCGAGTTGTTAGAACAGAGTAAAAAGACGTTTTTAGATGCCTATGCACATCAACAAGTGCCGTTCGAGCAAATTGTTGAGCGTCTACAACCTGAGCGTAGCTTAAGCCATAGTCCGCTATTTCAGGTTATGCTGGTACTGCAAAATAATGAGCAGGGCAGTTTGGAATTGCCGGGTTTGACTTTAGGGGCGTTAGAGCCTAGTGGCGATGATGTCGCTGGCACCGCAAAATTCGATATTACACTCAACGTCTTTGAAGCCGGAAAGACCCTGCAGTTTTCTTGGGAATATAACCTTGATTTATTTAAGCGGGCTAGTATCGCTCGCATGGCACTGCATTTTGAATGCTTACTAAAGGCTATGCTCGACAAGCCGGAAAAAAGCGTATTCTCGCTTGAAATGTTTGATGTGAAAGGTCGCGATCAGTTATTGCGGACGTGGAATAATAAGCGTATAGATTATCCTAAAACGCGCTGTATTCATGAATTGTTTGAGGCGCAAGTAACAAGTACGCCGGAAGCGACGGCGGTAATTTTTGATAATCATAAATTGTCGTTTACAGAATTAAATCAGCAAGCCAATCAGCTTGCACATTATTTAATAAATAATAAAAATATAACACCGGACACATTGGTAGGTATTTGTGTGGCGCGCTCTTTAGAGATGCTTGTCGGCATCCTAGGGATATTAAAATCTGGTGGTGCTTACGTGCCGCTAGACCCAGAATACCCACAAGCGCGTATAGCCTATCTTTTGGATGATGCCAAACTCACTACGGTATTAACTCAAAGTGCTTTAAACGAGCGAATACCTCTGAGTGATGAACAAAAAGTATGCCTTGATGATAGTTCGTTTAAGACGAAGGTAAGTGCTTATTCTGTTAGTAATGTTGATGCTAAATCATTGGGTTTAAATGCCAAAAATTTAGCGTATGTGATTTATACCTCTGGCTCTACAGGCAAGCCCAAAGGGGTTATGATTGAGCATCGCTCGGTGATTAATCTGGCCTATAATATTGACGCGATGGGCTTAAGTGAGCCGGGTGATTATTGGGGTTGGAATGCCTCTTACGCATTTGATGCCTCGGTTCAAGGTATTTCCCAATTATTGCTGGGGCGATCATTATATATTTTGTCTGAGCAATATCGACGTGACCCGGTTTTATTGGGGGGCATACTTGACGATATTAAGGTACTTGATTGTACGCCGATGATGGTCGATGCTTGGTTTACTTCTGGTCTTGAACATCGCTTGCCGAATTTGATTATCGGCGGGGAAGCTATCAGTCCCAAGCTATGGGTACTTTTGGTGGATTGGCAAAATAACACGGGTAAAAAAGCCTTTAATGTTTATGGTCCCACGGAGTGCGCGGTTGATGCAAGCGCATGCCTTATTTCTGGAGCTGCTCCACATATTGGCGAGGCCTTGCCTAATTCATGTATTTATATACTTAACAATGAGAATTTGTTAACGCCTTTAGGAATTTTCGGGGAGCTTCATATTGGCGGTGTGGGTGTTGCACGTGGGTATTTAAATCGGCCTGATCTAAGCTATGAGAAATTTATTGCCAATCCTTTCTATGATGATAACGATCCATCAAGCTGTGAACGCTTATATAAAACCGGTGATTTGGCTCGCTGCTTACCGGATGCGAACGGAAGCCCGGGTTACTTCGAGTTTCAAGGTCGCTTGGATCACCAAGTGAAAATACGTGGATTTCGTATTGAACTAGGTGAAATTGAAAATACACTTAATACACATGATGATGTTGGCGAGGCGCTTGTTATCGCTAAGGATGCTGTTGGTAACAGCGATAGGCGTTTGATTGCTTACGTTGTTACCGGTGCTGTTGACTGCGAGGATACGAGCGAGGTTTCTGTCAACTTAAGGCATGCGTTAATCGAGAATGTAAGTCATTACTTAGCGCAGAGTTTACCTGTTTATATGGTGCCGTCGGCCTTTGTATTGTTGGGTGAATTTCCTCTGACAGCGAATGGAAAAGTGGATCGTAAGTCACTGCCTGAGGCAGATGGGGTTGTCCTGAGAAACACCTATGTTGCTCCGCGCAACGATATAGAAAAAAAATTGTGTGACGTTTGGCAGGCGGTACTTGGTGTAGAAAGGGTTGGTGTTACTGACAGCTTCTTTCAATTAGGTGGTGATTCCTTGAAGGCTGTTCGGTCTGTTGGTATTTCAAATAAAGCCGGGCTGAGCTACACCGTCGCTAAACTGCTGCAATATCAAAGTATTGAACAGTTAGTTAAAATGTCGCCAACATTGAATCAGGTTTTAATTGGGTCTGGTGAGCTGGTGTGTGGTGATGTGCCATTGTCTACTGCGCAGCACTTCTTTTTGGATACGACTTTAGATAAGCCGAATTGGGGTAGTGCTATTCGTGATTTTGATTTAATGTTTTTGGATAAAAATATTTTTGAAAAATCACTCCAGCAGATCTTGCTTCATCATGACGTCTTACGTGCTACATTCGTTAATGTTTCAGGTGTTTGGGAACAGCGTTTGGCTGCGCCTGAGCAGCTTGATCTGCCTATTGATTATGTTGATTATTCTGACGTTCCCGATAATGAAAGAATTGATAAAATTAATCGTTATCTATTTCTTAAACAAGATGATATGAACCTTGCCGAAGCGCCTTTAATTAGAGTGACGGTTTTTTATCTAGGTGAAAATAAAGGGTATGTTGGCCGCGTGGTTATTCATCACTTGTTGGCGGATGCTTATTCCGTCGATATCGTTTTTGAAGATTACCTTGAGTGTTATAACGCAATGGTCACCGGGGCGGATTATACCTTCCCGAATAAAACGGCGCCTATGAATGTCTGGGTAAATCGACTGATCGAGCATGTGAACTCGCCTTCGATAGAAAATGAAGTTGATTATTGGCTGAATTTGCCTTGGCATAAGTCGGCAAAGTTCCCTGTCGACCACCCTGATCGTGTGCAGGACAATAATGTGGCTTCAAATGAGGATATCCCGCTGTCACTGTCGCAACACCATACGGGTATATTGTTAAGGCTAGCTGAGCAGCAAGGGATTCCTTTTGTGAGTTTTATTATCGCGGCACTAGCAAAAACGCTCGCGGATTTTACGCAAGGGCAGTACATTCCTATGCGGGTACTTGACTCAGGCCGAGGTTTTGATTTGGGCTTAGATGCCTCTCGCACGGTGGGCTGGTTTTGTGTTCAACGTACGTTGCTGTTGCAAGTGGATTCCGATGAGGGGATGCTACCGGTGGCTCGATCTATCGCAAATCAAATTGATAGTATGCCGAATAAGGGGCTAGGCTATGAATTGCTACGCTACTATCACAAAGACGAATCGTTAGTGGAGCGCTTGGCAGCGGTAGGTGAGACTGAGTTGTTATTAAATTTTCAAGGCGTATCAGAGTTTGAGTTGGGAGGCGACACACAGTTCAGTTCTCAGCTTGATAAGGCGGATCACAAAGGCAAGGGTGAGCATAAAGGCCATTGGATCTCGCCTCTGAATGTTAATTGCGAGAAGTTTACGTGTAACGCTCGAGTTGTGAATGGCGCTTTTTTGGCTGAATGGCGCTATAGCAAAAATCTTTATAATGAGAGTAGTATGCAGACTTTGTCTGAAAAATTACTGACTAATTTGGTGGCAATTACAGAAGGTTGGGTAGAGTAGTTTTGATAGGTGTGTATTCTTCTGGTCATGATGTGCATCACATTGCCTCAGATGGTTGGTGCGTGAGGGCGGTTATGTGTTTTTTCCAAGGCATTAATATCCTGATGTACTTGTTCAAAGTATTTAACAAATTCCACATTCGCATCAGTTAGGAATCATATGTGTAACACCGGAAAATAGAACTGCACCATGGATAATTTTCGAAGCGGGTGCAATATCGAAGCAGCTTGATAAATCCAAAGTTTTCCCTCTACTGTTAGGTATGTCACCGGCGGATTTAGATGGGCCGCTTAGTCAATTCCAGTCAACTATTGTGGAAAAAATTATTTCAAAAAACTGATTTAATCAATCAATCAATCAATCAATCAATTCACTGCTTTCGAATGGGGGAGTTTCGCAGGATGTTATTGATGCGACCTTTAGCAGTTTCTGGCCTAAAATGGCAAAAGAACTAAAGAAAATTTCAGAAGTGAAAATCGATGGAAGTGTTCTTAATATTGCAAATGTTACTGCCGCTTTTGGTAAATACGGATTGCCTGAACCTAAAATAGGCAATCATGTGTATCTCTCAAGTGGCTTTGAGAGTCACAATGTATATTCCTCAGCATACGACTTAGCTACGACGAGAATTTGGATGTGGGGGAGAAAGAATCGAAAGGTGTTTGACAAAGAGCATAAAGATTTTTTTGACGATTTAGCATCTAGAAGGCAATCAGGGTTCGATTTCAGGGTTCTCTTTTTAGACCCTGAATCGAGTCCGGAAATCATATCGAAAGCACATAAAGACGAAGACTTTTCTTCTCAGCTAGAAAAGGGAATTGATGTGGCTCAGTCAATTTAGAAAAAAGCTTTAAACTTCAACGAGCTGGGACGATGAAGTTTAAGCCTTAATTCATAACGATACTGTATTCCCTGAATGGCTAAAATTTATGTCGTTTCATGAATCGACAATCTTTGCTAAACAGCTCGATGGTAAATATATTTAGAGCTAAGTAAGCCACAGGGTAGAATTCGTCGCGATGAACCCACATCGAACTATCTCCTCACTCCCGCCGACTTCCACAAATAATAAACCGACGGCAAAACCAACAACGACAAGAACAACGCACTCACCATCCCGCCCACCATCGGCGCTGCCAACCTCTTCATCACCTCAGACCCAGTCCCATCCCCATACATAATCGGCAACAGCCCAACAATCGTCGCACTCGTCGTCATCAATACCGGCCTCACCCGAAGCGCCGCACCATTAATCACCGCCTCACGAATATCCCCCCGAGTCAAAGCCCTACCATCAAGCCCCTTATCCTCCAACAAGCGCCTATAAGCCTGATTCAAATAAACCAGCATAATCACCCCAATCTCCACCGCAACGCCCGCCAGCGCTATAAAACCAACCCCCACCGCAATAGAGAAATTAAAATCATACCAATACATCAACCAAATACTGCCAATCAAAGCCAGCGGCAGCGTGCCCATTAATATCGCCACCTCAATCACACTGCGAAAATTCATATACAACAACAGCGCAATAATTGCCAAAGTTAAGGGAATCACATAATTCAACTTCTCCTTAGCGCGCTGCATATATTCATATTGCCCCGACCAAGCAATCGAATATCCGGCAGGTAATACCACTTGCTCAGATACCACCTTCTGAGCATTCTCCACATAAGAGCCGATATCGACTCCCTCAATATCCACAAAAGTCCAACCGTTAATGCGGGCATTTTCACTTTTTATTCCCGGCGGCCCATCCTCGATTTTAATCTCAGCCACATCGGCCAAAGCAATATGCTCGCCCCGTGGCGTCACAATGGGTAAAAGCGCGAGTTGCTCCGGCGAATTACGATACGACTGCGGGTAGCGAACATTCACAGGGTAACGCTCTAAACCTTCCACCGTGTAAGTCACATTTATGCCGCCAATGGCGGAGGCGATGACTTGCTGTACGTCGGCAATGTTTAAACCAAAGCGGGCGGCCTTGGCGCGGTTAATATCGATATTTAAATACCGACCTCCGGCAACGCGCTCAGAATAAACTGAGGCCGTGCCTTCAACGCGGGCTAAAATTGTTTCTAATTGCTTACCAATATCTTGAATTACTTTTAAGTCAGGCCCCGCCACCTTAACGCCTACCGGGGTTTTAATGCCCGTGGCGAGCATATCGATGCGGGTTTTAATCGGCATCACCCAAGCATTGGTCACGCCGGGTAATTTAACCAGTGCATCAAGTTCTTTTTTCAGACCTTCGGTGGTCAGACCGGGGCGCCATTCGCTGCGGGGTTTGAGTTGAATAAAAGTTTCTATCATTGTGAGCGGAGCAGGGTCGGTGGCGGTATCGGCTCGGCCAACTTTACCAAATACGGTTTTAACCTCGGGCACGGTGGCGATGAGTTTGTCGGTCTGCTGTAATAGCTCGCGCGCTTTACCGATGGAAATGCCGGGGTAGGTGGTCGGCATGTACATTAAGTCGCCTTCATCTAATGGCGGAATAAATTCACTGCCAATTTTTCCGATGGGAAAGGCGACGGTGGCAAGTAGGGCACACGCGATTAGTAAAATGCTTTTGGGGTAGTTAAGGGCTGTTTTTAGCACTGGCATGTAAGCCGAGAGAAGCCAACRGTTAACCGGGTTTTTGTTTTCAGGTAATACTTTACCGCGAATAAAGTAGCCCATTAATACCGGYACAAGGGTRATRGCTAAGCCGGCGGAGGCTGCCATGGCGTAGGTTTTGGTATAGGCCAGGGGGCTGAACATGCGGCCTTCTTGTGCCTCTAAGGTAAACACGGGGACGAAGCTGACGGTAATGATTAACAGGCTAAAAAACAGGGCGGGGCCGACTTCGGCGGCGGAGTCGGCGACGATTTTCCAGCGGTTATCCTTGGTGAGTGGGGTTCTCTCCATATGCTTGTGCATGTTTTCAATCATGACTATGGCGCCATCGATCATGGCGCCAATGGCAATGGCGATGCCACCAAGGGACATGATGTTGGCGTTAATGCCTTGGGCATGCATGATGATAAAGGCGGTCAGTATGCCCATGGGCAGGCTAATAATGGCGACGAGGGAGGAGCGGATGTGTAATAAAAATATCATGCAGACTAGGGCGACGACGATGAATTCTTCTAATAATTTGCGCCAAAGGTTGCTAACGGCTTGTTCGATTAAACCTGATCGATCGTAAACGGTGACGACTTCGACGCCTTCGGGTAGGCCTTTTTTTAGTTCTTCAAGTTTGGATTTAACGGCATCTATTGTGCTTTGAGCATTCTCACCAAAGCGCATTACTACGATGCCACCGACGGTCTCGCCTTCGCCGTTTAACTCGGCAATGCCGCGCCGCATTTGTGGGCCTATGCCAATATC
>NVXL01000090.1 GCA_002746115.1 Alteromonadaceae bacterium | reverse complement strand
AGTCCGGGACTTGGCAAAATCCCAACAAACTACGGTTTACAGCGTCTTGTTAAGTGGTTTTTATCTCACTTTAGCCACACTCTCAGGGCAACGAGATATTGTTATCGGTACGCCTTCCGATAATCGTCATCATGCACAAACGCAGTCGTTAATTGGATTCTTTGTTAACTCCCTAGCCTTGAGAATAGAAATTAATCCCGATGCCACGGTGCAAGCGCTAATTGCTCAGGTGCATGAGCTGGTAACACAGGCGAAAATCCATCAGGAATTGCCTTTTGAAAAATTGGTGGATGCCCTGGGTGTTGAGCGCGACCCATCACGTCACCCCTTGTTTCAAGTGATGTTTAGTGTGCAAGGTGTCGGTAACAATGTTACTCCATCCTCCTTGCCTTTTGATGCGTGTGGAGTAGATGATTTTAACCCGGAAAACGGTGACAGTGCTTACAGCCCTGCTAAGTTTGATTTGAGTGTCTTTTTAACGGATGCCGAGGCGGAAATCCAAGGCACTTTTAATTATGCGCTGAGCTTATTTGAAGCCCCAACCATTGCGCGCATGGCGGCCATGTATCAGCGGGTGATTCGGGCGCTGGTTCAAGTTAATGCGCTTGCGGAAATAGATTATTTAGGTGAGCAGGAACGCCACACTTTATTACACCATTGGAATGACACCGATGCTCCTTATCCTCAAGAGGCCACTTTGCATCAACAATTTGAGCTGCAAGTCGCGCTGACGCCCAATAACATCGCATTATGTTTTGAAGATCAAACCTTAACGTATCAAGCACTTAATGAGCAGGCAAACCGGCTTGCTTATATTATTCGTGAGCATTATCTATTTATTGAAACTAGGGAGCCTAAATCTAAGGAGCTTAACTCCAAGGGCATAACGGGCGTAGACGCCGATACCTTAATTGCCTTGTATTTAGATCGCAGCCCGCAAATGGTCATCAGCATCTTGGCCGTATTAAAGGCGGGTGCTGCCTATGTGCCAATTGCAACGGATTACCCCAAAGAACGCACACAGTTTATTCTTAATGATACTCAAAGTGCTTTAGTGCTGACGCAACAGCAGCACATAACCACGCTAGACGCCTGGTTAAATGAGTCTGCACAGGTGCCAATCCTTATCGCAGTCGATACACTTGAGTTGTCAAAGAATACATCACATTCAAGTACCAACTTAAGCCCCTTTAGCAAGGCTCGTGACCTCGCCTATGTAATATACACCTCCGGCACTACAGGTAGACCCAAAGGTGTGATGGTGTCCCATGGAAGTGTTGTCAATAGAATTAACTGGATGCAGTCGCAGTATCCCTTAGATAGCTCCGACAGGGTATTACAAAAAACACCGTATAGCTTCGATGTATCCGTTTGGGAGTTGTTGTGGGCAAATTGGGTTGGCGCAAGCATTGTGATTGCCGCTCCAGAATTACATAAAGACCCCGAGGCGATTAATCAGCTAATTTTGTCATCAGGCGTTACTTGTATTCATTTTGTACCCTCAATGCTCGATGCTTATCATCACAATTTAAAACACCTTAACAGGCGATTGCCTCAGACCCTTAAGTGGGTATTCTGTAGTGGTGAGGCCTTGAGCTGTGTACATGTGCAAGCGCATCAATCAATTGCCCATGATAATAGCCGTTTTATTAATCTTTATGGGCCAACGGAAGCGGCTATTGATGTGACGTATTTTGATTGTACTCATCATCAATCCAATGTTATTCCTATTGGTGCGGCAATTGATAATACCCGATTGTATATTCTAAATAATGCACAGAAACTGGTGCCAATGGGCGGCACTGGAGAGCTGTACCTTGGCGGGGCCGGCCTTGCTCGCGGGTATTTAAATCGACCCGAATTAACCCAAGAACGTTTTATTGAAAACCCCTTCGCCACAGAAGAGGATAAAGCCAAAGGTTACACGCGCCTGTATAAAACCGGTGATTTAGTGCGTTGGTTACCTGGTTCTGATGGTCAGCTGGAATACTTAGGACGCAACGATTCACAGGTTAAAATTCGAGGTTATCGCATTGAATTGGGTGAGATCGAAAGCGCCTTGCTAGAAAATTCAGCACTTAAACAGGTCGTCGTCATTGATCATATTCATAAGGACGGTGCCCAGCAAGGTAATCGTAGCTTAGCCGCGTATATTGTTGGGAAAAATGCTGTCGGGAAAAGTGTTGTCGGAAAAAATACTAGCGAGCTGGATATCAATGCCATCCGGCAGTATTTAAGCGCACGACTACCCGACTATATGGTGCCGAGCAGTTTTACTGAAATTGAAGTAATTCCATTGACCATTAATGGCAAGCTTGACCGAAAATCCTTGCCTGAACCAATATTTTCGCATAGCCCTGGAAAACAATATAGCGCAGCGAGGACGCCCGTAGAGCAAGCGCTTGCCCGTATTTGGTCCGAGGTGTTGAGTATTGAAAAAGTAGGTGTGTTTGATAATTTCTTCGACTTAGGAGGGCATTCACTGTTAGCGGTACAGTTAATCGCTGAAATCAATAGTCACTTTTCCGAAGCTAATCTACCTCCAGTGCTTAGAATGCGAGATTTATTTGACACGCCAACAGTTTCAGAACTGGCACTTAAAATAGAGGATATGGGGCAGCCATCTAGTGCTGAGTCGAGTGTAAATAAAGTGGAGGAAAACAAACCGACTTTTGATATAAATTCTGAAGTACAGTTAATCTCCGCCGTAGAAAATCACGCCTTGCCCCCATACTCAGGTGACCTTAGCAAAGCTAATAATATATTGTTAACTGGCGCGAGTGGGTTTTTAGGTGCATTTTTATTACATGAATTATTGGAACAAAGCACAGCGAATATTTATTGCTTAGTCCGCGCTAGCAGTAACGAGGCAGCGCAGCACAGGCTTGTCGACCAATTAAAATGCTATCACTCTTGGGACGATGCTACGGCGTCTAGAATAATTACCCTGTGCGGGGATTTATCTCAGCCTCTTTTGGGCTTAGCACAAGAGGCGTTTGAACACTTAGGGCGCAAGATTGATATTATTTATCATAATGGTGCACTGGTAAATCATTTTTATCCGTATTCAATATTAAAAGCCCCGAATGTATCTGGCACTCAAGAGGTGCTCCGCTTGGCGACGACCAGTAAGCTCAAGCCTGTGCATTATGTCTCAACGATCGGGGTTTTATCTGTTCCAAGTGAGCAGGGCGGGGGGGTAAAAGAGTCAGTTCTAAGCGAAAATGGCTTGCCGACCGACGGCAACGTTTTAGCGGGCGGCTACAACCAAAGTAAATGGGTGACAGAAAAAATATTACAAAAGGCGCAGGATTGCGGCGTGCCCGTTACGGTATATAGGCCCGCTATTGTTGGTGGGCATAGCCAGAGCGGGGTTTGGAATGTTAAAGATTTTCGCAGTTTAATGATTTATGCGAGCTTAAACCTCGGCTATTGGCCAGATATGGACATGCATTGGAATATTGCTCCAGTTGAGTATGTCAGTAAGTCGATTGTATATTTGTCTTCGCGCAGAGACTCGCAAGGTGAGACTTTTCATCCGGTAAATTCACAGGATATTAACAGTCGTCAGGTTTTTGAATTACTTGAAAAAATGGGATATCAGATTACACCTTGTTCGCCAGAGGAGTGGGCAAGTCGCTTGCGGGATACCGCTAAGGCCTCTCAAGATGATAATTTGCTCGGCCTGTCGGCTTTATTCGACCGACCTACTATTGAGGGAAAACGCGGGGATGATAAGAAGGATGTTCTGATGTCCACTATTGATTCCCGATATAGCTCCGGGCGTATATCCGAAGGCGACATTAAGTGCCCGGTTTTGGATGAGCGTATTTTGAAAAACTACCTCTCATTCTTTGAGGCCTGCGGGTTTATACCTAATCAAGCCGATATTAATCGTCGCATAATAAATAATGCAGCCTCAAAACAGGATACCGTAAGGCCTGAAAGTGAGATGCTGACTACGGAAGAGAATTTCTGATTGTGGTTTTTAGTAGAAAATACAAGTGCTAATAGACAAGCGCTATAAGAATATTCTAATAAATTAAATTGCCAATAATAAGTATTTTCGGTGAGGTAACGATGAACTCGTATAACAAAAGAAAAGGCCAGATCCATTCACTTTCTTATGGCCAGCAAGCCCTATGGTCTATTTATAAGGAGGCGCCCACAAGTGCCGCTTATAATATGGCACTGCCGCTGCAGTTTAATAAGGATATGGCGCCGGAACTAGTTGAGCAAGCGGTTCAAAAATTGCTTGTAAATCACCCCTCCTTACGTACTACCTTTGGCGAGTGTCAGGGTCTACCTTATCAGCAGTTCGAATCTGAAATAGAGGCTTGTTGGCAGCATATTGATGCGAGTGATTGGACTAACGAGGCGCTTACTGCACAAGTTCAGCAAGGCTCGCAAGCGCCATTTGTATTGGAAGAAGGCGTTTTTCGTGCGACCTTGTATTCCCGTGCACAAGGTGGCTCCGTGCTATTGTTTAGCTTGCATCACATTGCCGGTGATGCCGCTTCGCTCGCAATTATTGGGCAGCAATTTCTGCAATGTTATGCGGCGCTTGCAGGCACTACTGAGGCGCCTAATGAAAACGCGTCACCTGGAAACACCTCGTTAGTACATCCGTCATTCGTAAATACGTCATTAATAAAAAACTATGCCGATTATGTGCATTGGGAGTCAGAATTACTCGTAAGCAAAAAAGGCCAGCGCATGACCGCCTACTGGGAAAAACAATTATCCGGTGACGTCCCCGTATTGCAATTGCCCACAGACTACTCGCGTCCGCCAGAGCAAACATTTAATGGCGCCTCCCACCCGATGGGGCTTTCTTCTGAGTTGACGAAAAAATTAAATACCTTAGCTAAAGCCCATAAAAGCACCTTGTTTACCGTGTTATTAAGCGCTTGGCAAGTATTACTGCATCGTTATTCGGGGCAGTCCGATATTTGGACGGCAGTGCCGACTTCTATTGCGCGTAATCATCCTGAATTTACCGATATGGTAGGGTACTTTGTTAATCCGATGATCGTGCGTACTCATTTTTATGAGCTTAGCTTCAGTGAGTTAGTATCGCAAACTGGCCGCCAAATGCTGAGTGGTTTATATCATCAGCCTTATCCCTTTGCCAAATTGATTGACCAGCTTCAAACCCAGCGTGACCCAAGTTATCCGCCTTTGGTGCAGGCGATGTTTGCTTTGGAGCGAAGCGATTTAATACCTAAACGCTTTTCAGAGGAGGGACCTTCAGAGGAGGGCTTTGCAGAGGAGGGACTTTCAGAGGGGGGATCATCGGAAAATGGGCTGTCTGCAGAGCGTCGAGATATCGCTCAAATGGAAGCTCAGTTCGATTTATCGTTAACCTGGTTCGAAAATACCGACGGACAGCCGCTGAGCGCAGTCTTCACTTATAATCGCGATCTGTTTACAGCACAGACAATTGCACGCTTAGCGGGGAACCTACAGATATTGCTTGAGGCTGTTGTTAGTCAGCCAGAGCAAAGTATTCACCAATTGCCCTTACTTAGCACAGCGGAAAATAAGCAGCTTGTTGAATGGGATAATACTAAAACCGAACTCCCTTCCGACCTTAGCATGCTCGATCTGTTTGAGCAGCAGGCAGAAAAGACTCCAAATAATGTCGCCCTGTTGTTTGCTGATAAGCAATTAAGCTATCAACAGCTCGATGAGCAAGCGAACCAGTTAGCTCATTATTTACAGACCCATTATTTACAGGGTAAAGACAGCACTGACAGCTATGGAAAATTCATAGTCGCGATAGCGGTCGAACGCTCCTTAGATATGGTGATTGCTTTGTTAGCGATACTCAAAGCTGGCGGTGCTTATGTGCCTATTGATCCGAATTACCCTGCGGTACGTATTGAGTATATGTTGGCGCACAGTGGGGCTTCAGTTTTATTGACCCAAAGTCATCTAAAAAATAAATTACCTACTGAGTCTTTAGGGCAGGGCTGCAAGCGGATTTGTTTGGATGACAGAAATTTTACAGCCTCATCTTTTGCAGCTGCATCCAAAAGACCGGTTATAAAAAATCAAGCCGATGAATTAGCCTATATTATTTTCACCTCCGGTTCGACCGGGCACCCGAAAGGCGTGGCGATCAATCATCGTAGTGTCGTGAACACGCTTCAGGATATTAACCAGCGTTTTGGTATCGTCGAGCAAGACCGGGTTCTGGCGCTATCGGCTTTGAGCTTTGACCTCTCTGTTTACGATATCTTTGGTGCCTTGGCTTGCGGCGCTGGCGTCGTCATCCCCGATGCGGACCTCGATAGAGACCCAGCACACTGGGCCGCATTAATGCATCAACACAAAGTGACGCTCTGGAATACGGTGCCTGCGTTAATGCAAATGTTGGTCGACTATCTTGGTGAAACGACAAACCTGCCTGAATCTTTGCGCTTATGCATGATGAGCGGTGATTGGATTCCGCTGACCTTGCCAATCCGAATTAAAAATCTTTGGCCTGAGACGCAAATCATCAGCTTAGGCGGCGCCACGGAGGCCTCGGTCTGGTCCTGTTATTACCCCATCGAGGCGGTTGACCCCGCATGGCTCAGTGTACCCTATGGTAAGCCCTTGGGTAATCAAACCCTTAAAGTGTTAACTGAACATATGCAGCCTTGCCCAATAGGTGTACACGGGCAGATTTATATTGGCGGTCAAGGTTTAGCCCAGGGCTATTGGCGCGATGAGGATAAAACACAGAATAGTTTTATTATTCACCCGCAGACCCAAGAGCGTCTCTATAAAACCGGGGATAAAGGCCGTTATTTGCCCGATGGCAATATTGAATTTTTAGGCCGTGTGGATTTTCAAATTAAAATCCGAGGTTTTCGAGTTGAATTAGGAGAGATAGAATCCGCCCTGAGTCAGCATCCAGCGGTGAATGATGTGCTTGTGGTACTGCATGAAGCCAATGGCAATCAGCACTTAGTGGTGTATCTGACCTTGGATGAAAAAACCGTACTTGCTAAAGGAGAACTTGATAAAAGCAAGCCTGAGAAAACAGCAGTTAATAAAAAACCTGAGTCAAGCGAACTAAAAAATTGGCTAAAAACCCGCTTGCCATACTATATGCTGCCAAGTGAATATATCATCTTAGAAAAACTGCCTTTAACCGCCAATAATAAAGTCGACCGTAAAGCCTTACCTGTACCTGAATTTAAAACACAAACCAGCACCAAGCCTGCAAGCCCAACGGAAGAGTTATTAGCAAATTTATGGGGTCTTGTTCTTAATCGTAAGACTCTTAATGGTGATGTTCTTGAAGGTAATACTCTTGAAGGTAATGTTCTTGAAGGTAATGCTCTTAAAAATAGTGCCCTCAAAAATAAGGCCATCTCACGCGATGATGACTTCTTTGAACTAGGCGGCCACTCGCTAATGGCGACGCAACTAGTCGCGCGTATTCGCGATGTTTTCCAAGCAGAATTACCCTTGCGCTGCGTATTTGATGCTCCTAAATTATCTCAATTAGCCGAGCAAATAGACACCCTTACACGTGGTGTAAGCTTGCCTGCAATTGTAAAATCGGCAGAGGGTGATTCTAAGGTACTGTCATTTTCACAGCAGCGCCTGTGGTTTTTAAATCAACTGGAAGAAAATAGTAGCGCTACCTATAACATCCCCATGCCATTACAGCTCAAAGGTAAATTAGATGTAGAGGCCTTAAAGAAGAGTTTATCTTGGTTAGTGCAACGTCATGAAAGCTTGCGCTGTAATTTCCCCCTAGTGGATGGTCAAGCTCGGCTACGGGTTTTAGAAATCGAGCCGAATGTTTTACGCGTTTATGATTTACGCCAACTCGGCGGCGCCGGGCTAAAAATACAAGACCTAGTTAATGTTCATGCCGCTAAGCCCTTTGATTTAGCCGACGGAAAACTCTTCAAAGCAGACCTTTACCAACTAGGCGAGCAAGATGCCGTATTGTTGCTAAACACCCACCATATTATTAGCGATGCTTGGTCMTCCGGTGTTTTTATTCGCGATTTACAACACGCGTATAGCGCCTACCTACARAGTGAGTCACCAACATTAGCGCCTCTAGYCATTCAGTATCCTGACTATGCCGCATGGCAGCGGAATTKGTTGCAAGGTGAWGTATTGCAACAACAAGTTGATTATTGGCGAGACCAGCTCGACGGCGCGCCGGAGTTGTTGAACTTGCCAAGCGACAAGCCGCGTCCGCCACAACAGAGCTTCCAAGGAGCCACTTATACTCGCGCTATGCCTCTGTCGCTTTTCAAAG
This sequence comes from Alteromonadaceae bacterium, assembly GCA_002746115.1. GTDB lineage: Bacteria > Pseudomonadota > Gammaproteobacteria > Pseudomonadales > Cellvibrionaceae. Next base: position 10,627 of record NVXL01000090.1, on the reverse strand, counting down.
GCCTGAGCGCCCTCAGTCAGCAGCAGGGCAGTAGTATGTTTATGACGTTGTTATCGGCGTATTTCATATTGCTTTCACGCTATAGCCGTCAGGATGATATTTGCGTCGGTAGCCCGATTGCCAACCGTACCCATAGCCAAACGGAAGATTTAATTGGGCTTTTTGTGAATACCCAAGTGTTACGTGGAAAGTTGCATCCGCAACAAAGCTTTATCGATTTATTGCAAACGACACGTCAAACTTGTTTAGCGGCTTATACCCATCAAGATATTCCTTTTGAAATGCTGGTTGAACAATTACAGCCAACGCGTAGCTTAAGCCATAGCCCATTATTTCAGGCAATGTTAGTGCAGAACCACGAGCCGACGAAGCTGATGCTACCCGGCTTAGAAACTAGCACTTTAAGGCCTGAGTACTCGATTGCAAAATTTGACCTAACCTTATATGTAGAAGAGCGCGAAGGGCAGTTACATTGCATGTGGGAATATGCAACGGATCTGTTTAATGCCAGCACCATTGAGCGCATGGCTGAGCACTTTGAAGTATTATTGAGTGCAATTGTAGATAAGCCCTCGCAAAGTATTGGTCAGCTATCAATACTGGCAAACACAGAGATTCAGCAATTACAGGCTTGGAATAATCCGGCATCTCACACTAAATCTGAGAGCTCGGTGGTTGAGTTGTTTGAGCAGCAAGCCCTTAAAACACCGAATGATATTGCGCTTGTTTTTGAAAATAAAACCCTAAGCTATCAGCAGCTCAACGAGAAATCGAACCAGCTAGCCCATCATTTACGCGCGAGTTTGGCAGGCAATGCCGTTAGCACGGATAACCCCTTAATCGCTATTGCGCTTGAGCGCTCAATGGATATGGTGATTGGTTTATTGGGTATTTTAAAAGCCGGTGCCGCCTACCTACCCATTGATCCGACTTATCCTGAGGCTCGAATTGCTTATATGCTGCAAGACAGCGCGGCGGCGATATTATTAACGCAAAGCCATTTGAAAGTACAATTCGAGGAACCGTTACACTCTCAACCTCAACCTCAACCTCAACCTCAAACACAAGAACAAAGCAGGGAAAAAAGCGATTGTGTTTTAATCTGCTTAGACGAAGTTGATTTAGATCAGCAGCCTTTAAGTAAGCCCAATATAGAGCCTAGTGCTCATAATATTGCTTATGTGATTTACACCTCAGGCTCTACCGGAACGCCCAAGGGCGTATCCATGCCACAAGCGGCTTTAGTGAATTTATTGTTGTGGCAAGCCAAGCAGCCGGGGCTGGACAAGCCAGAAACCACCTTGCAATTTACCACATTAAGTTTTGATGTTTCTTTTCAGGAGATCTTCAGTACCTTCTTAAGTGGCGGTAAATTAGTCTTGCTTGATGAGCATACCCGACGAGATGGCATTGCCCTGTTTGATTATATCGCCACCCAGGGCATAGAACGTTTATTTGTACCTTATGTGATGCTGCAGCATTTGGCCGAACAACAAAGCAGACAGTCAGGCTCGTCAAGGCTGCAATTAAAAAACATTATTACCGCGGGTGAGCAACTACGTATTACCCCGCAAATAAATGCCTTAATGAATGACCTGCCTAATTGTCGGTTGCACAATCACTACGGCCCTTCAGAGAGCCATGTGGTGACGGCATATACGCTGCCGCACTTATCCGGCAAAACAACTTCGCTTTTACCTCCCATCGGTAGCCCGATTGCTAATACCAGTATTTATATACTATCGTCTGAATTACAGGCTCAGCCAATTGGTATTCCCGGGGAATTATGCATTGCTGGTAGTGCTCTGGCGCGTGGCTATTTTAATCGTCCGGATTTAACGGCTGAGAAATTTATCGAGGTAGAATTATTCCCGGGCACGGCTTGGCAAAAAACCGAGCGTATTTACAAAACTGGAGATTTAGCGCGCTGGATACCTGCTGAGGATGAGGATCTAGGCAGTTCAGACAGCTCTGACAGTTTTGGTAGCTCTGGAAATTTGGAATATTTAGGCCGTCTTGATTCACAGGTTAAATTGCGCGGATTCCGTATCGAGCTGGGTGAAATAGAGGCAGTACTTAATCAGCATGAATGCGTTAAAGATGCCGTCGTGAAGCTCTGTGATGTGGGCAGTAATAAACGTTTAGTGGCTTATATTACGCAAAATACAGGTGAAAACCTAAGTGATAATTTGACTCCTAAGGATCTTAGCGCCGTTAAAAATTGGTTAAAAGAGCGCTTACTCGATTATATGATTCCGAGCCAGTTTATGGTACTAGACCAGCTACCCTTAACGCCTAGCGGAAAAATAGATCGGCGCGCTTTGCCCGTGCCAGAAATGGACGCCGCAAGCAATGGTACGCGCCCGACGACGACAACGGAAGAATTACTCGCTGGCCTCTGGAGTACTTTGCTCGATTGTGAATTTATTAATCGCCAGGACAACTTCTTTGAACTCGGCGGCCACTCTTTATTGGCAACACAACTCGTTGCCCGTATACGAGATACCTTTCAAGCAGAGCTACCCGTACGCACAGTGTTTGAATCGCCGCAGTTATCAGCTTTAGCCAGTGTTATTGAGGCTGCAATTGGCAGCGTGACCTTGCCCGCAATTGAGGTTAAAGACCAAGGTGCAGCTAAAGAGTTATCGTTTGCCCAGCAGCGCTTATGGTTTTTAAACCACCTCGAAGGCAATAACACCGCTACCTATAACATGCCAATGCCTTTGCAGTTATCCGGGCGTTTAAATGTCAGCGCCTTACGGCAGAGCTTACACTGGCTAATCGAACGTCATGAAAGTCTGAACAGCTGCTTCCCAAATAAAAATGGACAGGCGATCGTCAAAACGCGAGATGTAATGACGGCCTTGTCTGTTCATGTTTTAAAACACTTATCTAGCGCTGAGCAAGAGCAAGACATACAAGAGCGTATTAATCGCCACGCAATCGAGCCTTTTGATTTAGCGAATGGGCCTTTATTTAAAGCTGACTTATTACTAATTGATGAGCAGGAGTTTGTATTACTGCTGAATATGCATCATATCGTTTGCGACGGTTGGTCACTGCGTGTACTCACGGATGATCTACAAGCCGCGTATGCAGCTTTCTGTGACGGTGGTGAGCCAAACATGCCCCCACTTGATATTCAATACAGCGACTATGCCTCTTGGCAGCGCGAGTGGTTGCAAGGCGAGGTTTTACAGCAGCAGCTGAATTATTGGCAGCAGCAGTTGGTGGATATACCAGAAATATTAAAACTACCCACAGATAAACCCCGCCCAGCCCAACAAAGTTTTCGGGGGGCACATTACCCTAGCCGTCTGTCGCCCGAACTTAGCACGGGTATCACGCGCTTGAGTCGCGAGCTGGATGCCAGTGTGTTTATGACCTTGCTAAGCGCGTTTTATATATTTTTATCACGTTATAGCTGTCAGGATGATATTTGCGTCGGTAGCCCCATTGCCAGCCGTACTCGCAGTGAAACTGAGAACTTAATTGGCCTATTTGTAAACACACTCGTATTGCGGGCGCGATTACAACCCGAGCAGAATTTTGTTGAATTATTGCAAGCCACTCGCCTTAATTGTTTATCCGCTTACGCCCATCAAGATATCCCTTTTGAAATGCTGGTCGAGCAAGTACAGCCAACGCGTAGCCTTAGCCATAGTCCTTTATTCCAAGTGATGCTGGTATTGCATCAAGAGGGGGAACTCAGCGAACTGAGCTTACCGGGTTTAACAACAAAAACTTTAAACCCAGACTATCCTGTAGCCAAATTTGATTTGACGCTGCATGTAGAAAAACGGGGCGAGCAATTACGCTGCGTGTGGGAATATGCCACTGATTTATTTAATGCCGAAACGATTGCCAAAATGGCTGATCATTTTGAAATGTTACTAGCAGGCATTATCGATAAGCCACTTCAGTCCATTAGCCACTTGCCCATGCTAATGGAGGCAGAAATTCAGCACTTGTACAACTGGAATAATACGGCGACGGAATACCCTCAAGATAAAACTGTTGTGGATTTATTTGAGTTGCAAGCTGTAAAAACACCCAATAATATTGCCGTTACTTTCGGCACTCAAGCGCTTACCTACAAGCAGCTAAACGAACAAAGCAATCAATTAGCTCATCATCTTGTGGAATTAAAACAAGTCGTATTAGAACACGGCACTAATGTTAGCGTAGATAATTGCCTGATTGCCATCGTTTGCGAACGTTCTTTAGAAATGCTCGTTGGTATATTAGGTGTTTTAAAATCCGGTAATGCTTACTTGCCAATTGACCCGAGTTATCCCACAGCTAGAATCTTAGATATACTAGAGGATAGCGCAGTATCAATAGTGCTCACACAGCGGCAATTGGTCATAGAAAACAAGCTGCCTATAGCTGAGCTAACGCGCGACTGTCACCTCGTATGTCTGGATGAGGCACCTAGCAGTTTACAGATAGGCGCACCCAAGCTGCCACGGAATAACACTGATCTTGCTTACGTTATTTATACCTCAGGATCAACAGGTAAACCGAAAGGCGTCACGGTCGCGCATGGCGGTTTAAGCAACTTAGCCCTAGCCCTTATTGATGCCCTAAAAGTTGATGAGCATAGTCGTTTTTTACAATTTGCCTCCTTAAGTTTTGACGCTTCAGTGATTGAAATTGTCACCACCTTATTGACTGGCGCTACCCTGTATTTAGTCCCCAAAACAAAACTGCTAGAAACGGTAGAGCTAAGTAATCTCTTAGTCGAGCAAAAAATCACTCACATAGTATTACCGCCGACTTTTATTAATAACTTGCCTGAATATGCACTCGCAGGCCTAAAAACTTTGGTCGTAGCCGGTGAGGCTTGCCCGCAAAAACTGGTTAAACAATGGGCGAATAAGGTACGATTTATTAATGCTTACGGCCCTACCGAATGTACAGTAGCGGCAAGTATTGCGACGGACTTTTGTGATACCGACAGACCGCATATAGGCCGTCCCCTTGCGAACACACGTATTTATATCGTCAATTCCGAGCATCAAATCCAGCCCCCTGGTGTGCCCGGTGAGCTGTGCATTGCCGGTGCTGGCGTAACGCCTGGTTACCTTAATCGCCCCGAACTTACGGCCGAAAAATTTATTAAAGTCGAGTTTTTTAGTGGCACGCGCTTTAGCAAAACGGAGCGTATCTATAAAACCGGGGATTTGGCACGCTGGACGCCAGAGGGCAACCTTGAGTACCTTGGGCGGGTAGATCATCAAGTTAAATTGCGTGGCTTCCGGATTGAACTAGGTGAAATTGAATCCGTACTGATAGAGCAGGGCGCCAAAGAAGCGGTAGTAATTGTTGATGAAAGCCGTGGTGATAAACGCTTAGTGGCTTATTTTAGTCCGGCCAATACCTGTGAGCTGAGTTCAGACGCGTTTATGCTAGCCATAAAAAGCGCACTCAGAGCACGCTTGCCCGATTATATGGTGCCCAGTCACTTTGTGATACTCGATAAGCTGCCATTAACGCCTAGCGGAAAAATTGATCGCAAAGCGCTGCCACTGCCAAAACCTCTCAGTCAAAACGATGAGACCTCGATTAAACCGCAAACGACGGTAGAGCGGCAAATAGCAAAAATATGGCAAGACGTACTGAGCTTAGAGCATGTCGGTACTCACGACAATTTCTTTGACCTCGGCGGCCACTCGCTATTATTAATGCAAGTGCAAAGCCAATTACAAACAGTGCTGGATAAAACCCTGCCCGTAGTAAAACTACTTCAATACCCGACGATCAACAGCTTAGCGACTTATCTAAACGAATTAGGTCTAAACGAATTAGGTCAAAGCGAAAAAAATGGTCTTAAACCGAAGTCTGTACTTTCGGATGAAAAAGCAAAAACAAAAATAGAGACAGAATCAGAAACAGACGATATTGCCATAATCGGCATGGCTGGGAGCTTCCCCGGCGCGAAGGATATTGACCAGTTTTGGCATAACTTACGTAACGGCATAGAGTCGATTCAATTTTTTAGTGATGAAGAATTACTCGCGAGTGGCAATGACCCAGAACGGATAAAACACCCTGATTTTGTCAACGCTGGTGCGGTGTTAGAAAGCGTGGAATTTTTTGATTCGCAATTCTTTGGTTACACCCCAAGAGAAGCTGATTGCCTAGACCCGCAATTACGCATATTTTTAGAGTGCGCATGGGCGAGTTTAGAATACGCAGGCTACGATGTAGACAATATCGACTTCCCCGTAGGCGTCTTCGCCGGTGCTGATGCTAGTTTGTATTTAACTAAAAATGTTCACCCCAATCGCGGTCACACCGAAATTTTAAGTGATTTTCAGCTCTTTTTGGGCGACCGTGAATTTATTGCCGCAAGCACCGCGTATAAGCTCAACCTTAAAGGCCCAACCCTATTTGTTTACACCGCCTGCTCCACCTCCTTGGTGGCCGTGCATACCGCCTGTGAAAACTTATTAAACCATAAATGTGATGTTGCCTTGGCGGGTGCAGGCTCAGTGTTGCTGCCACAGAAGCAGGGCTACCTTTATCAGCAAGGCATGATTTTTTCTCCCGACGGACATTGCCGTGCCTTTGATGCCCAAGCCCAAGGTGCCGTAGCAGGTGCCGGTGTTGGTGTGGTGACCTTAAAGCGGCTGAGCCAAGCCTTGTCTGATGGCGACAGCGTGCACGCCGTAATTAAAGGCTCCGCTATTAATAACGACGGTATGGATAAAGTCGGCTTTACCGCACCTAGCGTTACCGGGCAAGCGGCCGTTATTGAAGAGGCCATGAAGGGGCTAGATTTTGAATCAATCACGTATGTTGAAGCTCACGGCACCGCGACGGCATTAGGTGACCCAATCGAAGTCAGCGCATTGACCCAAGCCTATCAATCACAAACTCAAAAAACTGGCTATTGTGCCATCGGTTCCGTAAAAACCAACGTCGGTCATTTAAGCTCAGCCGCGGGTGTTACCAGTTTAATTAAAACCGTGTTGGCCTTAAAAAATCGCGAAATACCGCCGAGTTTGCATTTTGAAACCCCAAACCCCGAAATCGATTTTGCTAACAGCCCGTTTTTTGTTAATGCACAATTAAGAGCATGGGAGTCGGCAGCGCCGCTTCGTGCAGGGGTTAGCTCTTTTGGTATGGGCGGCACTAACGCGCATGTGGTATTGGAAGAGGCGCCGGTACAGACCTCGTCTGAGTCCACTCGTAAGCAACTGATAAGTGTGTCTGCCAAAACAGAAGCCGCATTTGAGCGTGCTTGCGATCAGCTTGCTGAGTACTTGGATGATAACCCGGAGCTCAATTTGGCCGACGTCGCTTATACATTAAATTTAGGCCGTAAAAGTTTTAATTATCGAGGATTTTTAATTGGCGATAATAGCGCGGGTGTTGCAGAAGTTGCAAGCCAGCTACGCGAGCGAAAACCCAAATATTGGCGCCATGCGCGCACTCAGGATAAATCCGCGAAAATTGTTTTTATGTTTTCCGGGCAGGGCACGCAATATGCCAATATGGGGCGTGGCTTGTATGACTCTGAGCCGGTCTTCCGTAATGCCATAGATGAAGGCGCGGAAATACTCAAACCGYTGATGGRGCWAGATATACGGGATTTATTATACCCAGAGGCAGGCCTTGARCCTGATTTAAAACCCTCAGTCATTGCGCAGCCAGCCTTGTTTGTGACTGAATACGCCTTAGCAAARYTSTGTATYTCTTGGGGGCTWGAGCCTACGGCAATGATCGGCTATAGCATTGGTGAATATGTCGCGGCTTGCATTGCTGGGGTATTCTCACTGGCAGATGCTTTGCAACTCGTCACCGTGCGCAGTCAATTAATGGATGATTTATCCTCTGGTGAAATGCTTAGTATTCTGCTGCCAAAAAGCGAGGTTGAGGCTTTAGTCCGCGACCAGAAAGACCTGTACTTGGCCGCACATAATGCGCCCGACCTTTGTGTCGTTGCGGGCACAGTGATAGCAATGACAGAGTTTAAATCAACACTGAAAAGCCAGCATATTATGCATGTGGCCTTGCAGACCAACAACGCCGCGCATTCACCATTGATGGCGCCTATCATGGTCGCATTGCGTGAGCAGTTGGGTAAAATTACGCTTAATCCTCCAGAGCGGCCTTACCTTGCTAACCTCAGCGGTACTTGGATAACCGCCACCCAAGCCACTTCGGTGGACTATTGGTGTGATCAACTACTTAACACGGTATTATTCTCGGAAGGCTTAGATACTTTACTGGCCGATGACGATTACATTTTATTAGAGCTCGGCCCCGAGATGAGTTTGACGAGTTTTGCACTTCAGCATCAGAACCTAAGTCAGAACCAGAGTCAGAACCTAAGTCAGAGCAAGAGCCAGGGTGTGAGCGCGTTTAACCTGCTACGCACGGCTATTACTGAGCAAAGCGACGAGGAATGGCTGCTTAATACCTTGGGGCAAATATGGCTTAAAGGCGCCAAGCTTGATTGGGCGGCGTTTTATGCCAATGAGCAACGCTTACGAATTCCCTTACCGACATACTCCTTCGAGCGCCAACGCCATTGGATGGAGGCTCCGTTAACGCCGCCCCTGTCTACCCAGCTTACAGAGCCCGCGGCAACGGATCGGCAAACCTTGGATAAATGGTTTTATTCCCCACAATGGAAGCGTGTATCGCCACCGGCTTTAGATAGAGATGCCGCGCCGCTTAATTTGTCGAGTTATTTAATTTTTAGCGATGAGGCTGGTTTGGGTGCTGACTTGGGCGCCGCACTACAAAAGCAGGGCATAGACGTAACAAGGGTGCAAGCCGGTGAGGTCTTTGAGTCCCTTGATAAAAGCGCCAACAATTATAGTATTAACCCGAGTAAGCCGGAAGATTATCAGCAGTTATTTAATGCCCTGCGGGAGTCCGGTAATCTTCCGCAAGCTGTACTGCATTTGTGGGGCTTAAATAATACCGATGATTTTGAACAAGCACAGCTCGTCGGGTTTTACAGCCTATTATTTATAGCGCAAGCGTGGCCCTCGTTATCACAAGCGGATCAGCGAGTTGACGATAATCAAGATCAGCACCAGCGCCATTTATTTGTCCTATCGAATCAAGTCCAAGCCGTCACCGACAGTGAAAATCTAAATCCCACGGCCGCGACCTTACTTGGTCCCGTGCAAACGATCGCTAAAGAATATCCTGATTTACAATGCCGAAATTTGGATATCGTGCCGCAGGCCTCAAAGTCAAAGCAACAAGTACTGCTCATGCAGATATTAGCCGAGTGTCAATTTAGCTCCCAAGAACGCATCGTAGCCTATCGTAATAAATATCGCTGGGTGCGTAGTTTTGAGCCAACTCAATTCTCAAACACTAATTCAAAGCCTGCCATTTTGCGCCAACAGGGTGTGTATTTAATTACCAGTATTGAAAATATGGGCTTATCGCTCGGCACCTATTTGGCTGAATCGCTGCAGGCCAAAATAGTCTTCCTAGCCCAAACCAACAGCTCCCAGATAGGCGGCAGCGAGTCGGTTGCGATACCGGATATGCAGCTGCGCAGGTTGCAAGAAGCGGGCGGGGAAGTGTTAGTGATTACAGCGGATGTTAGCAAGCCCGAACAAATGCAAGCCGCATTAGAGCAGGCGCAAGCACGCTTTGGTGCATTACATGGTGTCATTCATAACGCAGGAATATTTAAAAAGCGCTTGATTGCGGATATAAATACGACAGAACTCAGCCGAGGGCTTGTTGCTAAGGTTCAAGGCAGCTTGTTATTAACGCAATTGATAGACGTTAATGCGCTTGATTTTATCGTGTTCTGCTCATCAAGCAATGCCCTAATGGAAAAAACCGCACAAGCGGAAGACTGCGCTGCCAATGCCTTTTTAGATGCTTACGCGGCGGCCTTATCAAGCCAAGATGTTAACGCGCTCAGCATTAATTGGGATCATCGCCACGCTGAGGATGCCTACGCCATTCAGGCGGACGAGGCGCCAGTGGCCTTTGAGCGCATACTGAATGCCCTTCAACTCGGTGGCAGTGTTACGCAAGTGCTGCTTTCAACCGTCGATTGGCAGCAAAGATTACAACAGCAAGAGAGCGAGGCGGAGCTCCTTGACGATGCGGAAACTGTCGCTGACACGGCAGTGGTGCGTTACAACCGCCCAGCTTTAGCGAATGACGCTAAATTACAGCGGCACAATCGCCCAGACTTATCGACCGAATACGTCGAGCCCGAGAGTGAGATTGAAAAACAATTAGTCGAGATCTGGCAATCCCTGTTCGGCATCGAACCCATCGGTATCTACGACAACTTCTTCGAGCTTGGTGGCCACTCCTTGTTAGGCCTGCAGTTTTTATCGCGTTTGCGTGATGATTTATCGCTGGAAATTCCCTTAGAAGATGTTTTTGCGCGTCCAATATTAAAAGAGGTTGCCGCCTGCGTAAGCGAGCAGGAAGAAAACAAAATCCCGCCGATTATTGTGCGATCCGAAGACGAGCCTTTGATTTTATCTTTCTCGCAACAGCGTATGTGGTTTATGGCGCAGATAGAAGGGCCAAGTCCTACTTATAATTTAACCGATGCTTTTTACTTATCGGGTGATTTAAACATCGGAATTTTAGAGCAGAGTTTGCACTGGGTGATCTCGCG
>NVXL01000089.1 GCA_002746115.1 Alteromonadaceae bacterium | reverse complement strand
AACACATAACAATGAGATCAAGGAGATACGCTACGCGCAATCTTTATCAAAGGCGTTATGTTGCTCTCGGAATTATTTGATCGGTTTAAATTTAAGGTATCAGAATGAATAGATGGCACAAGTTGCTTGTACTTCATCTGTAAAATAACTTTTGTAATAGCTGCAATACCAGCCGCTGCTTCTAGATGACCAATGTTAGATTTTACCGAACCAATTGCACAAAATTGCTTATCATTTTTCGAGGCCTCAAAGGCTTTATTTAATCCGGTAATTTCAATCGGATCACCTAAAGGCGTACCTGTACCATGAGCTTCTATATAACTAATAGTGCGGGGGTCGATATTCGATTTTTTCTGTACTTTTTGAATTAATTTGGCTTGAGCATTGGGGTTAGGCACAGTGTAGCCATGGGTTTTGCCCCCATGATTAACTGACGAACCTTTAATGACGGCATAAATATTATCACCATCTTTGATTGCTTGAGCCATTGGCTTTAACAGTATTGCGCCCACACCTTCACCAGGCACATAGCCATCACCACCATCGCCAAAACTGCGACAGCGTCCGTCGGTAGAAAGGAAGCGATTTTGCGATAAGAATAAATATTTACTCGCATGCAATGACACGTTTACACCACCAGCAATGGCAAGCTTGCAATCACCACTAGCAATGCTCTGACAGGCTACATGAACAGCCGTTAGCGATGCAGAACATGCCGTATCAATGGCTAAGCTAGGCCCTGAAAGATTTAAGTAGTAAGAGACGCGGTTGGCAATACTATAAAGTAAACCACTGGGCGCCACCGTATTGCCTTTCATGGTTTCTTCGGTGCCAATAGCTTGATACGGTTGCCATAGGGCACCCACAAATACACCTACTTCGCGATCACTAGCGTCGAGTAATGATTTTTGTGTGTAACCTGCATCCTCCAACGCTCCCCAGGTTACCTCTAAAAACAAACGCTCTTGCGGGTCGATAAGCTCTGCTTCACGGGGTGATATGTTAAAGAAAGAAGCATCGAATTTATCCACATCATCGATAAACCCCCCCTTATTGCTATAAATTTTGTCCTTTTCAGGGTCGGCGTCAAAATAAGGCGCATAATCAAAATGCGAACCGGGAATTTCGGTAATAGCGTCGTCACCGTTTTTAAGTAATTCCCAAAATTGATCGACGTTTTTTGCCCCAGGGTAACGTCCATCAACACCGATAATGGCAACATCATTACTAACGGCCTCGGTCGCTTGCTTTTGTTCTGAGACGGCATCTGAGCTGGCTATCGCCTGTCCGCCTTGTGAAGCAGGGGCAATCGATTGAAGTTCCGCAGGTGAAGCTTTGCTGCTTGGCACGGCAGGCGCTGGATTACTTGCGGGTGCTTTGTTTGTTGTAGGTACAGAAGCTGAATCGACAGTAGCATCAATACGTACGATAGTTTTTAAGGTGCTAAGATGATTTTCGATTAAATATTCGGCTAGTTCTTCAACATTATCATATTCAAAGAATAAGGTTTTAGACAGAGAGCCATAAATATTTTCGAAGGCTTTATTCAACTCTACAATCATCACTGAATTAATTCCGTATTCCTCAAAGGAGGTATCCGTATCAATTTCATCGGCACTCAAACCGACAGGGTCTGACAGTAGATCCTTAATGTGGGCGCAACAGGCATCAAATAATTGATTGGTCGAGTCCTCTTGCACCGCTAAATTTCCAATCGGTGTAGGTGGGGCGGTTTGCGGTTGAGGCGCAGCCTGCGCTTGCACGACAACTTCTTCGTGCACGGCTACAGAAGCGCCAGCCAAACCTAAAACCTCGTGTAATTTATCTTGATGACTTTCGATAAAGTACTCGGCCAATTCTTCAATATTGCTATATTCGAAAAACAATGTTTTCGACAGCGAACCAAAGACATCTTCGAATGACTTGTTTAACTCCACAATCATGACCGAGTTAATACCGTACTCATCAAAACTAACGTCGACATCAATCTCGTCTTCAGACAAACCTACGGGATCGGCCAGTAGACCTTTAATATAGTTATGTGTCGCGCTTTCAATCTGTGCTGAGTTTTCAATTTGTGCAGGTACGACATTCTTTATAGGAGAACTTATTGGAGAGTTTCCAGGTGCAGCACTTTGACTTTTATTGACAATGTGATGAGTATCTACCTGTTGGTTTGAGTCATTACTTGTCGTACTAGCAGAGGCCGATAAACCAAGAAGGGGTTTCAGTTTTTCCTCGTGACTTTCAACAAAATACTCGGATATTTCCTCAACCGTATCGTATTCAAAAAACAGGGTTTTTGATAAGGAGCCAAAAATGTTTTCAAATGTCTTATTTATTTCAACAATCATTACGGAGTTTATTCCGTAAGATTCAAAGGAGACATCCGACTCGATTTCACTCGCGTCAAGCCCTAAAGGCTCGGCAAGTAAATCCTTCAAGTAAGTGCACGTAGCCTCAGTTAGCTGTGAGCTGTCGATTACGACTTCAGTAGGCACCACCACAGGGCTAGCTACTGGGTTTTGACTGACTGGGTTTTGATTGGCAGTAGCCGTTTGATTCGCTACGCCGGCATATCCAGCCCCAAGCCTTTGTACCGCTTCAGAGCTATGGCTGTTGCCTTTGGTACTCTGCGTATCAGAGAAGTGACGTGTCACCATTTTTCGTGTGCTATCGTAAGGTTTGTCTTTATTTTTTAAGGCGCGAAGAGAAAAACCGGTTAAGCGTGCAGCGACTTCGCCTTCTGCATTGCAAATGCATAAGTCGAATTTTCTAAGCTTGGCATTTTTCTGATTGTTTTTACGCGGCTGACAATAAATCAAGCACTCGCCACCCACACGCCCGAACAACTCAATTTCGTCAATATTAATAGGAATGTAATATTCGGTACTTGGGCTATCAAAGCGATTACAAATTAGTGCCGTTTGGAAGACGCCAGTTAAGAGCGTGGGGTGCAAGACATAATCATCCACGGTATCACTGATGCTTTCAGGTAATGCGAGGCTTGATAAAGCTTCACTTTCGCCCAGCACAATATTACTCATCGGCATAAATGTAGGGCCAACATGCAAACCTTCGGCAATAATTTGAGAGTAAACCTCATCGGAGTACTGTATCGCCGTACACCGAGAGCGAATTGCCTGAAGATCACAAGGCGGGGTTTGTCGTGTTGTACTTTGGCTAGCATCACTCACAAAATGACCGATTGCATGTACATTTTTGTCACCCGTGTTTGAATAACTTACAATTTCATATTCAAAAGTATCTTTTTTGGGATAAACATTAACGTAAGCATCAAAATCGGCCTCAGGCGAAGACAATTGACTGACCCAATAGTTGTTAATTAGTTTAATGGTTGAGCGGTCGCCAAAGAGTAAATCACCCACTTGGCGCCCCATTTCAATAAAACATGCACCGGGCATATTATATTGCTCTTCAACTACGTGATCTTCCAAATAAAATTCAGTCACGTGAAAGGTGCGTTTGAAAATCATTTTTTCTGGGTCGGAAGCATGTACATCGATCAAACTACAATTATGGCGAGCATGTATCACTTGTGGCTCACTCACGGGCTCGACAGGGTTCGTCCCAACAATTTTTGATACATGCTCGATAAATTTATCGATGCTGTTTACCTCGAAAAAGATAGTAGGCTTAATATTCGAGTTATAACGCTTGTTAACATCCGAGACAATATCTAACAGTGTTATAGAGTCAACACCAAACTCACTAATATTTAAGGAGCTGTCAATCCTGTCAGCCGCAATATCAAAGCGACGCGAAAAGATCTGCATCATTTCAGATTTCATTGTATTTTCACCGGTATTCTTCGTAGGTCTATCTGTCGTGTTTTTTTCTACACGATCAGTATCAAACAGGTTTTTCTCAAGCCCTGTGTATTCGTTATCATCCATACTGTCCATGCCTAAACAGCTGGCAATTTTATTTTTATCGCCTTCAATAACAAATACTTGACTTAGGGATTTTGACTGGGAAAAAGCATCAACAAACTGCAGGCTTTGCTTAAGTATGGTAATGCCTTTAGCGGTTTCCAAGGGTTTCATGCCAAAAACAGTCAGCAGATGCTCTTCTTCCTCGGGTGTTACGCCCATGCCACCATTCGCCCAAAGCGGCCAATTAATCGTGACGCTGACCCCTGATCGCTCATTCGATGCTTTCAATACATTACGATACGAGCCGTAGTAATCTAAGAAGCTATTTGCACTCGCATAATCAGATTGCCCTTGATTTGGCATTAATGAGGCTATAGATGAAAACATCATGAAAAAATCAAGGTTTTGATCGGCGGTCAATACATCGAGGTTGATTACACCTTTAGTTTTAGTTGTGATAACCCGATTAAAAGAGGTTTCCTGTTTTAAGAGAATATAGGCATCTTCAATGACGCCAGCACCATGGATCACGCCATTGATGTGGCCGTATTTGCTTTTTATTTGAGCCAAAACAGTCGACATCGCATCATAATTAGCGATATCAGCACTAAAGTACTCACAATGTCCACCAAGGGAATTAACCGTATTTACTTTTTCGTTTAACGCAGGCTTCATGGCCGAACGACCGATTAAGATGACATTGGCCTTAAATACTTCAGAGAGGTGCTTAGCAAAAATATACCCTAGGCCGCCTGCTCCACCACTAATGACGTAGACACCATTGCGTTTGAGCAATAAGGGACTGTTGCTATTTACCGTCATTTGGCGATCAAAATTTACTACTTTACGCACAAATCGTTCGTTGTTTTGATAAAAAAGTTCGTGTAGCTTGCCGCGGCACTCAGAGGAAAACTCATTTAACGCTAGCGCTGCAAGACTGTTCTCGCTCGCACGATCAACACCAACACTGTAATAACGTAACTTAGGATTTTCATACACTAATGTTCGAGCAAAGCCACCGACCATCGCATGATATGGGATACGTGCTTGCTCTTCTGAAGAATAAACATAGAGCAACTTAACCTGTTTGTAGGCACGTTTTTTAATGATCGCTTTCGTTAAGCGTAAAATACTATCAACACCGATCTGCGTTGGGTCTTGCGACTCAGAGGTACGAAAGTTCCACGCATACAAAATGCCACTGATTGAAATTTTTTCGCCTTTTAAATACGTTATCAGGCTTAAATAATCATCATAATTTAAAGGGTTAATTTCAATATGCACAGGGCTGCGAACTAAAAACTGCTCTCCCATGCTCACTAATACGACCGGCACATTAGCCGCTGTTGAACGCTGAATCTGATCTACCAATACCGCGCCATCGCGCTTATCGCCAAAAACAATCACCGAATTAAGGTCGTTAACCGCCCCTTGTAAGGCTTCGGGCCGCCAAACAGGTCGATAGTAAATATCATTTCCTTCAATCAGAGCCCCAGATATGGGTTTTTCTGTCGCTGGCGTATTAGGTGCTACTGTATTAGAAGTTACTGTAATGATAGGGGGCTTAGCATGTAAAGATATCGCGCGCTTAGATAAACCTGTGATTTTAACAAAAACCTTACCGTTCTCATCACAAATAGACGCATCATACTTAAACTCATCGCTTGCTGTCCTACCACCACCTTGAACAGTGGCACAGGCATAACAATGGGCGGGAATCGGCCCGAGGATTTCCACTTTATCAAGTGAAAATGGCACATATTGGCGGTCTGTAATATTTTGGCCTAATACAGTAAGCGCAACAATACTCTGGAATACACCGTCCATCATACTAGGGTGTAAAACATAATCAGAAAATTGTGCCTGCACTACAGGCGGAATAACTAGTTCAGAAAAAACAGCATCATCACTGTAAGTGCAATGTTGTAGCGCTTGAAAACTTTCACCATAATCTAAGCCGCTACTCGAAAATAATGGGTATAGATCTGCCTTAGTAATATGATGCTTACAACGAGACTTAAACGTGGCAATATCGATGGCATCAGCGACTAAGGTGCTTGGTTCAACACAAGAAAGCTCGCCCTTACTATGCATTGCACCGGAAACAGACATTTGATATGCCATACGAATTTTCGGCTGTTGTGAAAGTTGCGATGCTTTTGTCTTTTTAGGCGATATTTTTATTTCAACACGAACATCTTGGTCTTTAACACTAACTGGGCTTAACCACAAAACATTCTCTATCAGATTGACCGTTTGCAAAGGCACAAGCTGAGAATACGCTAAACGTGCCAACTCCATATAAGCCACACCAGGCAATAACATCACCTTTTGCACCACATGATCACGAATAAAAAAATCTGTAGGGCTTAAGGTGCGAGTAAAGACTGAGGTATTCATGGAAACGCCATTTTTATTAATCACCGGCGCTGTATTTACATTAGTATTAGCATTGCTGTCAGCCTTAACAACCGAGCTTGCTACTGCTGTGGATTCGGTATTTTTAGGGGCAACTTTCGGTGAATCTTTTGGTGATAGAATGTCATCGCTAAACCAACAACGTTTATTAGCAAACACGTAGGTGGGTAGCGGCACACGCAAAGGTGAACCTTGCGCAGGGTAGTAAGCAGACCAATCTAATTTGGCACCGGAGACCCAGCGCTCGGCCAAATCACTTAAGGCCATCTGTGCTTGAGCTTGAATTATTTCTGGGCGCTCTCCTTTTTTCAGGCGAACAGAGCCAGTATAAACACCGGCGACACCCGTAGCTTTTGTATCGGCTTTTGTATCAACTTTTGTATCAAGATGGACATTAATTTTTGCTATCAATTCATCTGCGTTGTTGGCGAGAATCGCCAACCTTTGAGTAAACTGTTCACGCCCAACTTGCAGAGTAAACGCAATATCACGCAAGTGCGTATATGTGATGGGCTTTGCCAAATCGGTCAAATAGCTTTTTAGTCGCTCAACCTGTGTTGTAAAATCTTTGTTTTTACTTGATATTGGAAACAACAATGGTGTTTCCAATGCATTATTAGCCTGCGTGCTGTTGTTAACAGCCCTGTCACGCAACGGCGCCTCTTCTAAAATTACATGAGCATTCACCCCGCCCATGCCAAAAGAGCTAACTGCCACACGTCGGGGCACCTCAACCTTATCGGCATACAGCAAGGGGGTCCAGGTAATATTTTTATCTGCCAGATAAAAAGGGCTATCATCCAATTCGATATATGGATTAATTTTTTGGAAATTTTGCAGTGCCGGGATTTCTTTATTTTGCATGGATAAAATGGCTTTAATAATCCCTGCAACACCCGAAGCGCTCTCTAAATGCCCCACATTAGTTTTAACTGAACTTAAGGCACAGTATCCAGTATTTTTTGCTAGTGCTCTTGGCGACTTACCCGCATGCGAAGCATAAGCTTTTTTAAGCGCACTAATTTCAATCGGGTCACCCAAAGGTGTGCCTGTACCATGGGCTTCAACATACGATACTGTTGCGGGGTCAACATCCGCATTCGCCAAGGCCATGTTGATCACCTCGGCTTGGGCCTCCACTGTTGGTGAGGTTAAAAAGTTGGCTCGCCCACCATGATTAACCGCAGAGCCCTTGACGACGGCATGAATATGATCATTATCAGATAAGGCCTTATCCAAAGACTTAATGAGTAACACACCAACGCCTTCAGCTCGAACATACCCGTTCGCATCAGCATCAAAGGTCTTACATTGGCCGTCAATAGATAGCATTCCGGATTTGCTGTGAGACAAATACATGGTGGGTGCAAGCAAGGCATTAACTCCGCCAACCACTGCTGATTCGCACTCACCGTTATTAATATCGCGCATGGCATTGTGCAGCGCGACTAGAGCGCTAGAGCAGGCGGTATCAATCGCTTCACTTCGACCATGAAAATCAAATAGAAACGATAAGCGGTTTGCAAGTATAGAGTGTACGGTTCCCGTTGAAATAAATGGGATAATGTCTTGGCGCATCTCGCGCATGAGCTCAGCGTAATCATTTTTAGATACGCCTGCATACACACCTATCTTTTTACCCGATAGACTCTCCATGCTGTAACCAGCATCTTCTATCGCATGCCAAGCTGTCTGCAAAAACAGCCTATGCTGGGGGTCAATACATGCCGCCTCTTTAGGCGATATGTTAAAAAACATTGGGTCAAATTTATCGATATCATCGATGAATCCGCCCCACTTAATATTCGTTTTATTGGTAGAGGTTTTAGGATCGCCAAAAAATGCTTCCCAGTCCCAACGATCCTTAGGGATTTGCGATATGCAATTTTTATTCTGAGAAAGGTTTTGCCAATATTGTTGATAATTATTAGCACCTGGGAAACGACAAGCCATACCTACCACAGCAAAACTTGTATTCTTTTWSAMSACGACKACNTNNNNACNNMWMWKWACGGAAAATAACGGAAATTAAACAAAAATGGCCTCCGGCAAACAACTCGCAGGAGGCCACTTCTTGTACCTGCAATATTTAGATTAATATTGCAATACACATTAGCTTAGATATATTACCTGTTTGGTGAATACATCTTTACCGCATGCGTTTTATCGCTGAATTCTATCTTCTTCATAACCAAGGCCTGGGAACGTAACTACGTTACGAACCTGGGCAGCAGTTTGGCCATTAGAAAGAGCGTGGAATTCGAAGTAGCCCCAAGCAACACCTTTACCGTACATAGCGCTAGTTACTTCACAGTTAATCACACCACCACGACCAACAGGCTGCATTGGRCCACGAGATTGGTAGTCAATAACGATGTCTTTCACGTRYTTTCCACGCTTAATCACATAGCTACCACCGTGAGCAAACATAGTTCCAGCAGGAACRTGKGTACCRGCAAAATCACCACCTAAATCAACTCCATCAGGGTTTACAACAGCTACAGCCCAGCCACCATCAATAATCGGCCAACCTAGACCAGGGCCTTTACCTTGACCAGAAGCCAGTATTGCACGGTAATCAGCTGCAGGGTCGATTTGGAAACCAGTCATGTAAAGGCCTGGGTTGTTTGCAACATCTAGACCAAAACGTTCTTGGTAGAATTCAATAGCCGCAAGACGGTTTTCTTCGATTTCTTCGTCGCTATAGCCCATTTCATTTTTGAAAAAATCCATACCGTCGCCACCAAGCATACCGTCTAAAAAGAAAGTACCGTCAACAGAGTCAAAAGGGCGAGTAGAAATAAAGGTAAATACTTTACCTAAGTTATCAGGGGACATGTTGCGTGCTTTTTTATGTCCATTGTTATCCGCAGAAGCGGAGAATGAAAAGGCTAAAAGAGAAGCCATTAGAAGGGATGTAATATTCTTGATCATGGTAAATTTCCTACTTTTTTAGTTAAACTACTTAAATAAAACGGACGACAACTAAATACACAAAATAGAGTGTAGCTAGCCTCTGAACTCAAACTTGATATTCAATTATGTTTCGCCGTAGCTGAAACCAGGAGCACTTATAATAAAACACTTAAAAGCAAGCTCCTGATTATTTGAAAATATATGGGGCTCAACTTTACGTCAAATCACATATCTTCGAATTTAAGGGACTATGCCGCTTTCAAGTCCACATCTTTGAGTGAGAAGTAACCTTTGTACCCCTCTAGGTAAACGGCAGCTCTATGGCCTAGCACGGCAACAGCCTTAGAGCGCGTTGTTTGCACATTATTAAAACCTTTGACCACCACTTTACTTCCGACGGGGCATTTGTTATCCCAAAGGGTAAGTAAATCGGACAGTGTGTTTGCTGACGCGGGTGGTGTATATTGTCCTTTGATTTTTGTTATCAGCTTAGACAGTACGACACCTGAGCCTAACTCTTCAAATGTTGAAACTTTTTTGTCGAGTAGGTACTGCATACTTTGAACCCACTTCACTGAATGGGTAATTTGATTTGCCAAATTCTGCACGATGTCTTCCTGCTTATATGGCGCAGCATGGATATTGGAAACCACTGGAATCGTTAGCGGAGAAAATACAATACTTTTAAGGAATTTCTCAAATTCAAGTTTGGCGGGCTCCATATAACGAGAATGAAAAGCACCGCTGGTATTTAAACGGATATAAGCTGCTCCTTCACGCTCGAAATGCTCTTGTGCCCGCTCAATATCATCCACTAATCCAGAAATCACAATTTGTGTTGATGTGTTGAGGTTCGCAATATCAATACCATCAAGATGGTTGTTTTTTAAACAGCTGTAAATGTCGGATTCCGACATATTAAGAACAGCAGCCATAGCGCCTTGCTCGGCCTTAGCCATGAGTTCGCCACGTTTTTTAACAATTATCAAACCGTCTTCAAAACTAACTGCACCCGAGGCATATAATGCGTTGTATTCGCCTAAGCTATGTCCGGCCACAAAGTCGGGTTTCTCCCCGGTTTTCTCAAGCTTTTGAAGGTAGCTTAGGGCGTTAACTACAAACATGGCTGGTTGGGTATATTGGGTTTGGTTTAGGCGAGCATCCCCTTTTGTTAGACAGAGGGACTTGATAGAAAAACCGAGGATTTCATCTGCGATCCGTGTTAGTTCAGGAAACTGATCAAATAAGAGTTCACCCATCCCGGTAGTTTGTGAACCTTGACCGGGGAATAAAAAACATTTCATAACTTTGTAACCTGACACTTATCCATGATAACAAATATGACTTTACACAAAAGCCATAGGGGTTTAATAATTATATGTTTAACGTTATGCGTTTTCTATTGGCGCATCTTGGCTTGAACTTCTCTGAAGTTATTCATATTACATTGCCTTGTACCAACTGGCGTGGTGGCGAATTCTGTATAAAAGGAAATGGGGCGCCACCCAGCACAATATAAACTTGAGCACTAATGTTGGTAAAAGTAAGATTGCCGTTATTGACGTACAGTTTGTTCGTTATCAGCCTGCAGGTAAGAGTAGAACTTAACAAATTTAAAAAACTGTAATTGTTAACATCACTAAAACCGAATGAAGAAATTTTACTATGTTGAGGTGCATAGGGTCCGCTACTCAACATATATTCGGAAAACTAGACGACTGATAGGTATTTAAATACATATCGATTTACACTCTTCCAACACTGCATTAGCCTCTAAAACTTAATGACTACAAAAATAAACCAGAGTCTGTGTAAGCGTTAACCTACAGCGGGACAAGATGAGCAGCATTCTAGGCATTTCATATGTCAGTTTCAACAGGCTGAAAGAACTATATTGCGCACGGCGGCGATGGCGACGTTGTTGATGATGACGCTGATCGCTATCGGTTTGTGCCAGCAGTACTCTTGCATGGGGGCTGCAAGCTTTAGCGTAGTGGTGTTGCGGCGCAGGGCTAGCGTCATACGTGGCGATCCCAGTGTTTATTTTTCTGATTTGGTTTGCTGCTCATGACTGGCTCTCGTGCGTGTGCGAGGCGATTATCTTGATGGAGTGGCTTTTAGGTTGGTTGTCCGCGGTTTAATTGGCGCTTACACCTCAATCGTCCATAAAACCAACGGAGGCCACGCCATAATCAAGCTCTTCTCTTTCCCGTTTCTGGCGGTATGGGCGTTAGTTTGTTCTTGTTTAGGTTGAGTGCTTTTGGGTTCTTAAGGTTGTCCATTTCTTTTGGTTGGGTACGGACATTATCGTTGATAGCACCGTCTAAAAAGCTATGAGCATAGCGTTTTCTTGAGTATTTGATCTAATGAGTTGGGTGAGGAGCGGCTATTCTTGATTAGAGGGGGCGAAATAAGGTGATAGTTAATGGCTTATGAAAATTACAGTCAACTGCGGGTGTTGGTCGTGGACGACTTCATGCAGTTCTTGACATCAATCAAAAGGATGCTTGAAGAGCTCGGGGTCGTAAAGATTGACATTGCGTTGTCGAGCAGTCAGGCATTGCAATTTTGTGACGGCCCAGCTTACGATGTTGTTCTTTGCGATTACAATTTGGGTGATGATGTAAAGAACGGCTTGCATGTCCTTGAAGCTATAAGGGAAAAAAGAGCCATTAGACACCACACAATGTTTGTACTTGTTACAGCGGAAACAAGTAAAGAAGTGGTGTTGGCTACCTACGATGAAGAGCCTGATGCCTATCTGACAAAGCCGTTTAACTACAAAATGTTATATCAACGTTTAAACCGAATACTCTTGCGGCGTGATGAGATGAAGCCGGTTTTCAGTGCGCTTGAAAAAAATGAATTGAAGCAAGCGATACAGTGCTGCGAAAAAAAATCGGAGATGACTGGGCGCTTTCAAGTTGATTTTAAGAAGTTATTATGTGATCTGTATTTAAAAAATAAAAACTATGATCTTGCAGAAATGTTACTTAAAAAAGTGTTGGATGAGCGCCCCTTAGATTGGGCTAAAATCAGTTATGCTCGAGTCAAAGTGGCATTGGGTGAATTCGAAGTGGCGACCGATAATCTAAAAGATTTAATTCGAAGCAATAAATTCTGCTTACAAGCGTATGATATTCTGATTGATGTTTACGAAGCGACAGGCGAAACAGAAAAAAAACAGAAAATTTTAAAGGAAGTAACTGATGTATCCCCCTTGTCTATATTGCGGCAAAAACGCCTTGGTGAAGTGGCGCAAGTAAATAACGATATGGGAACAGCCGCTACGGCCTACCTTCGTTGCGTTCAAGTTGGCAAGCACTCCTGCCATAAGGCGCCTGAGGACTATATGGAGCTAGGTCGAACCACAGCGGCTATGCTGGCCGAAAGCAACGGTGATATGGAGCGTCATTCTCAAAAAACACTCGAGGCCTTATCCGGTGTCTCCTCCCAATTTGGTTCGGATTCAAACCGGGATACTCAGTTGTTACTTGTTCAGTCTCGAATTTATTCCGGACTAAAAAATGAGACTAAATCAGTTTCAATGCTAAAGAAGGCTGAAGAGTTAATCAGGCAGAACAGCGATATCTTAGATGTAAAAACCAAGTTGGATTGGGCTCAGGCGATATCTTCAAACGGGGAAAAAGAACGCGCCGACAAATTGCTTAGAGAGTTGGTGATGGAGTATCAGGACGATGAAAAAGCACTTTCTGAGATCGATAAACATTTAGCCGAGCCTAAAAGTAAGGCGAATCGTATGAAGATAGCATCAATAAATAGAGAAGGTGTTGGGTTTTATAATGATAAAAAATATGCTGAATCAATTAATTTATTTAAATATGCTGCTCGTCTATTCCCTAAACACGTCGGAATACGATTGAACTTGGTGCAGGCAATTCTGGGAGATCTGGAGGCAGGCGACCGTACCCTTGATAGACGAGGTCTTTGCTTGGAAATCCTAAATTCTGTGTCAGAAGAAATACCAGATTCGGATAGGCAGGGAGTTCGTTATGCGCATTTACGTGATAAATTTGATAAGCTTGAACGACTGTTTTAGGGAAGGTGAAAATGATTAATGACGATCGAATGTTTTCTGAATTTTCTGAGTTTTTCACTGTTGGTATAGCGGATATGAAAAACTCACTAAATATTATTATGAATACAATGGAAGATGTCATTCTGAAGTCTAGGTTAGAGCAAAGCGATCAATCAGAGCGCTTGTCATCAGTGCAGTACGAAAGTGCTAGACTTGGTGGTGAACTGAATAAGTTACATTCAATTTACCGTTTGTGTTGCAGTGACCTACAAGTTAATGTCGAGGAGGAATACGTAAGAGAGACGCTTGAGGCGCAAATTAATAATAATTATCTGCTGTTTGAAACGCGAGGTATAGAGGTCGAGATCGAGTGCGAAGAAGACGTGGTTTGGTTTTTTGACCAAGATTTAATTGGATGTGTTTTTAATACTATAATTATTAGTGTTGCTAGGTATGCCCGAAGCAAGTTGTTGTTGTCAGCATCGATAAAAGATAAAATGTTGTTTTTGGAGGTTTCAGACGATGGTGAAGGCTATCCAGAAGATATGATAAATGCGCCCTCGATATTCGAAGGCGCTCATCAGGCTGGTGATAAAATTAAAAACCTTGGTTTATATTACGCTTGGAAAATAGCCAGTTGCCATGAGCATAATGGCATACGAGGATCTATATCGCTGAGTAACGACAGCAAATTTGGTGGTGGGCGATTTGCTCTTAGCCTACCGTAATAAATTTTTTGGTTCTGTGTTTTTCGCCAGATGCCGCTATATAGGTGTCACATGGTTTAAGGTTTGTATCCTAGAGCCAAAATAGCCAAACTAAATGCTTAACCATTAAAATTTCTAGCAAGCGTTAACCCTCCCCAAAGGATATGCCGTTTACCAGTGCCTGATTTTACCTCAGTAGTATGGCCACGTAAGGAATAACTAATACGGTAACCATTTTCAAACGCGAGGGTATAACCAATCCAAGCCTCGGCAATTGCGTGATTTAATTCATCGCTATTAAAAGTCACCTCGCTATGTTTGAACTGCCCCTGTAAAAGGCATTATACGCGCGGGCTTTGAGTGATAATCCAAACCATACATATTGCTCGTTCAATTTACTGCCCCGGGTGGTTGAAGCCTTTTCCCCATAAGAGGCAAGCTCCGGATTAAGTGAGAGCCAATCTGTTTTTATATTCCCAGAGCGCCTCTGTAATGTAGCCAACTGAGGCTTGCAAAGTGCTTTTTAATTCGATTTGGCTGCTAGCGGATGAAATCAGTTTTTGCTGAGACAGGGTATATTTTGCCGTTAATTCACCGCCGTCAGATATTTGATTTCCCCATCCTAGCGGCTTGGTGCTGTTGGTCATATCGTGTATAGAGTCTTGCAAGTCACCCACTAAAGATAAGCCAAGCGCACCAATCGTTAAGGTACTATTCCAAGCCGTTTTCCTTGGTCGGTCTAACAGCGTGCGTGTACTTGCCGCGTATACCAAACTTGCATAGGGGCGCTCATCTGCATTGGCTGTAAATAAATTTCTTATAAATAAAGAACATGAAAATAAAATTTCTGTAAATATAATGAATAGGACTCGACTATATTTACACGGGAATATTGTTTTTATATGTTTTCGTTGTCCTGGTTTTGGGTTGTTAGGATGGCTTTACTGTTACTCTGGTTGGCTGAGGTTGGCTGAGGTTGCTTGGTGAGTGTGGTCGCTAACACGGTAAATAGCTCTATATGATTATTGGCTGATGAATATAGTATTGCAGCATTGCCCTTATGCATTAGATCGAATTTTTGAGTGAAATTGGATGTTTGAAGTCTCAATTTTTTTCGGGTGAGGAGGTTGATGACGGCTTATTTGTCGGAAACTATTGTACGGTGCAGCTAGACCCCATATAATCGTAGCGGTAATTGTTTTGCAAAATGGATGGGCTAACTGAATCAATATATTGAGCGATTGAAAACTGACGGCTATTTCGCGAGTTAAGCGATAACTATATTAGGTAATTATCCTGTTAACCCGTTTAAGGGTGGCCTGACTGTGCTGGTCTGGAGCTGCACCGGAATTGAAAGAGCTAAAGCGTTCCATGAAGAGGTCTCCAGGTTCTGAGCCATTTCATCGGTTTGGTGAGGTTGACTCCTGGGGTGATCGAGATCAGGTGCAGGCGCGCCAATATCACCAGTCGTATCCCTAGGGAGTGCGACTTGCAGGCGTTAAATAGTTTGTCTGTCGCTGCGTGGATGCGGAAAGTACTGAATCAGTATGCCTCAATTTTTGATGGCGTATGGGTATAAAAATGTATAAGTATTTGTGATAAAAATCCTCTATGTCCGTAGAGGGTTAAGCATTTAGTCTTAGGGGGAGTTTATGGTGCAGTATTCAAAGAGTGGCTCGGATAATTATCTGTGTTCATTATTGTCGTTACCTTTTGATGAGAAAGTTATCAGTTTATCTGGGTATGTAAAAGCCAAGCTCTCGACTCTTCTACCGTTGATAGTCGGGGGTTTGGATGAAAATTGTACATTTCAGGAGTTGGTAGGTCAAAATGGTATCAGTGAAGAGGATGCGCAAAAGGCCGTAAATGAACTATTTGTTGATTTTAAAAAGGTGTTAGATCTGCACTTTTACCACTTTGAAGAACAGATAGGCACTATTGATAAGTTGGCAAGTTTTTTGGCCTCTGAGATAGAAGATATTTGGCAGCCGAAAACACCTAATCGAATTGTAAATATGGAGGCTGAGCCTAAGAGCTGGCCCTGGGTTTTACCTAAGGGGATCCCCGTACAGAAAATAAAGCAACCGATTATTTTTCTCTTAAGTTCTCCTAGGTCGGGCTCGACGATTTCTCGATTGATTTTAGGGGCGCATCCGCAGTTGTTTTCTCCCCCTGAGCTACATTTACTCCCGTTTACTTCTATGGGAGAGCGGGAGGCTCAAATAATAAAAAATGGATTGGGATCGATGAGGTCAGGCCCTGTAGATGCTTTAATGGAGCTTCATGGTTGGGACTTCGATCAGGCTAATCAGTTTTACGATAAGCAGGTGGAAGAGGATCTTCCTGTGTCGGAGTTTTACAGGCACTTGATGGAATCTTGTGGCGATAGAATTCTGGTAGATAAAACGCCTTCTTATGCGTATCACCCAAAATGGCTAAGCCGTGCTGAAGACGTATTTAAGAGTGCAAAATATATATGTTTAACTCGTCACCCTTACGGGATGATGAACTCTTTTGTGAAGCTACGCATAAAGTATGCGGCAGGTAATATGTTTGGGCCTGTTGATGACGATTCTTGGCGATTAGCTGAGAAGTGGTGGTATACGGGGTATAAAAATATCATCGATTTTTTTGAAAGTATCCCTGAAGATAGGCGTAGATCGATTCGATTTGAAGATGTTGTTGCTGATACGGAGAATGTTTTTTCTAAGGTATGCGATTTTTTAAATATAGACTTTTCAAATGATATTTTAAATCCATATGAGCATCATAGTGGTGCGATGCTTAGTGGTGCGGGAGATCCAGATATTGGAAAGTATAGTAAAATTGATTCTTCGCTATATGATGCGTGGAAAAAGACGCCCCCTCCTCAGAAGCTATCCGAAGAAACAAAAGTGCTAGCTGACCTATTTCAATACCCATTACTTTAAGGCGAATTAATGATGGTGTTGGTTTAGCGAAATAGTGGGTTTTGACCGCTCGTGAGTTTTTAATGTGTTTGCGGTGT
This sequence comes from Alteromonadaceae bacterium, assembly GCA_002746115.1. Classification (GTDB taxonomy): domain Bacteria; phylum Pseudomonadota; class Gammaproteobacteria; order Pseudomonadales; family Cellvibrionaceae. The sequence goes on along the minus strand of NVXL01000089.1, from coordinate 2,213 downwards.
GAATCGGGATTGGGGTGACATTTAGGCGGGCTGGGTGATCCCGGCAAGGTCTACCCTTTGTTGAAGATAAATTTTTGACGGTTTTACAGCTGTTCTGGCTAAGGCCGTAGTTCTGAATATCGGTTTGGAGCCGCCGTTATTCATTGGAAATCGGCGGCCATAAAACAGTAATATCAGTAGAGTGATCATAAGGGGCTATTATTCTCGCTAATAGTAGTCGCTTTGTATTATTATAAAAATAAAATTATTTAGCGTGTCGAAACTTAGGGTTAAATTCGGTTCGAAATCGGGGCGCGTTTTATTCCAGAAATGAAGAGTGGGTGTGTTGAATGGTGAGCATTGCTTTTTGTTAGGCGACGGGTCGACATGTTCTAAATTTAAGATTAATGACGATCGCGGACTGCGCGGTTGTAGTTCTTTATTGATACGGAAACTATCTTGTAAAGCGCCGGGTTTGGTCAAAGATTCTAGTGTCAATTTTTTTAATGTTTTTAATAAGCTGTAGATCAGGGATCGGTCGTAAAATAACAATAGTCCAAAATGGGGGTTGAAAAATGCCAATTAATGTTGCTGATAAGCTATCGAGTCTGGCTAATAATGAAGTGTATTTATTACTAGTTGACGGAAGTATTAAGCTGTCTGATAAGCATCAGTCACTCTCCACTGACGATCGTTTGGTGTTAAAAGAAAATAAAAATGAAATTGTCGGTTTTTTCGAAACCATGGGATTGAAGTCTAGTGCGCAATTGGGGCATCTTTCATTCCAGCAGAAGCGCCTTTGGTTAATCAATAATATTGAGTCTGGTAGTTCCAACTACAACAATGTTGGCGTTTATAAGCTTGTAGGGAATCTTGACAGAAAAATATTGGAACAGGCTTTTAGGTGTATTATTGAGAGGCATTCGATTTTAAGGACTTGCTACTTTGAAGAAAATGGTATTCCTTACCAGTATGTGAAAAATCTTGATGGTCAGAGTGTTGTAGAATTTGTTGATCTGTCTGATAAAAATAGTACAGGAGGTACAGGTAGCAAAGGTAGTGCAGTTGAAGATGGTAACAAGTATGCCCTTAATCGAGCCACGTATGCCTTCGATTTAACACGCTGCCTTCCTATTAAAATAGATCTCCTCGCCCTTGGGAGAAATGAACATCTGTTAATAATTGTTATGCATCATATTGCATCAGACGGGTGGTCATCGGAAATTTTAGTTAAAGAAATTAATTGTCTATACAATACTTTGTTGGTCGGGGAAAGTCCCTCTCTCGAAGTGCTGCCTTTGCAATACCTAGATTATGCGCAATGGCAGCAAGTTGGTTCCGGCCACCTTGAAAGCCCTGTCCGTTCTGGAAATGATAAAAGTAGCGACGTTGACGATGATGAGCTATTAAATTACTGGCTGGAACGATTAAAAGGCGCGCCCCACCTTCACGAGCTTCAATTGGATTACACTCGACCCGCCCAGCGGTCTTATATCTCCGGCCGGTATGACCTTGGAATTTCTCCTGCCCTCACTGCAAAAATTAAAAGCTTTGCCTTGGTACATGGGGCTTCGCCCTTTATTGTTTTGTACAGTGCATTCTCAATACTATTGTCTCGTTACAGTGGTCAAAGAGATATCGTTGTTGGGACTCCCGTTGCAAATAGGGAGCGTCCCGAGCTAGCTGGATTAATCGGTTTTTTTGCCAATACGCTAGTTTTGAGATCCGACTTATCTTCAGCTCCCAATTTTGGAGATTTTTTAACCGTAAATACGCCTGCCCTTCTTAATGATTTTGATCATCAATCAGTGCCTTTTGAGCAGTTGGTGGATGCCGTAAACCCTGATCGTAGCCTGTCTTATAATCCCCTTATTCAAATATGTTTTGCATTGCGTAACGATAGTGATGTTCAGTTGGCTTTGGGTGGTATTAACGAGTGTGAGCCTGTAGAGCTAGATACCGGGGGGCAGTTTGATTTAACCTTAAATTTGGTCGAAGAAAAAAATGAACTGTCGTTAAGCTGGGAATACAGCCGCGATATTTTTAAAGCATCGACCGTTGTTCAGATGGCCAGAAATTTTGAATTGTTACTGAGCTCTTTACTATTATCGCCAAATGAGAATGTCTTTAAAGTGGAGATGCTGAGTGAGCAAGACCGGCATCAACTCTTGGTGGAGCGGAACGATACTACTGTCGATTATCCGCGGGATAAGTGCATTCATGAGTTGTTTGAA
>NVXL01000088.1 GCA_002746115.1 Alteromonadaceae bacterium | reverse complement strand
TACGCGAAGGTCATGTTAAAACAAGCTTTGGTCAATTCGGAAATCGCCGATGATCCTTATATGGTGGCCGATATCGCTAAGGCGTATATCGTCTCAAGAGATGTATTTAAACTGTCTGAATTCCAAGACTATATCGCCTCGCTAGATAACCGCGTGCCTGCCGAAATTCAAATGCGGCTAATGTCGAATATGATGCGCCGTGTTAGACGAGGGACGCGTTGGTTCTTGCGTAATCGTCGTGCAGGCCTTGAGCCCGCGAAAGACGTCGCCGTGTTTCGGGAGGGTTTAACCGTTGTTCAGCAGAGCATTGCTGACGGCTTCCACGGTTTAGTGCACGAGGAATGGTTATCTCAGCGCCAAGAATTAGAAAAATATGGCGTGCCAGAGGAGTGGATTTTACCCCTATGTATGCCCGCCAACTTGTTCTCAGGCTTAAGTATTGTCGAGGCGACCGTACTTACTGAGGTGCCGATAGCGCGCGCCGCGAAAATGTTCTTCTTGTTAATGGAGAGCGTCAAACTTGACTGGTTTGCCTCGGAGTTATCCAATGTCACCGTCGAGTCCTACTGGCAGGCGCAAGCCCGCGAGAGCTACATTGACGACCTCGAAGCCCAGCTGCGCCGCTTGACCGTGTCCTTATTGGCCTTGCAGGGCGAGCGCACATTTGAAGAGGTTATTGACTTATGGCAGCAGAAAAACCACCACATGTTGCAGCGTTGGAATACCATGGTGCACGAGGTGCAAGGGGCTCAAGTGACCGACTATGCGATGTTCTCCGTGGCGCTGCGTGAATTGATCGATCTTGCACAGGCAACGATACATTGTCAGTCTTTGGATTGATAAGTGTATTGCCTCTATTATAAAATCATGTTGAAGCTTTTATAAAACCATGTTGAAACTTTGTTTTTATTTGATCGGGGGTTATGAGTGCCGTGGAAAATCACGTCATTGTTGATATTACTGTTTCTCAAGAAGAAATTATTAAGTTATACGAAGGTGTAAAAAACGCCTCCGTTGTTGCGCGCGATGGTCGGCGTATTCAGTTCCCAGCTAACATTCTTCGCCCGTTTGTTACTGTCAGCGGGGTACATGGTAGCTTTGTGATCTACTTTGATCAGGATATGAAGTATCAGGGGATTGATCGTTTGGGGTAATCGCCTGAGGCCACCCAATCACAGCGCTTGACCAATCAAACACTCAATCCCATCGGTTTTGAGTGTGTCATTAAGTTCGTCGAGTGCCGCTTGATCTGTCTGGAAAGGGTCTTCCCAGACGGTTGAGCCATTAAACTCATCAACGACTTCAAGTATCCATTTGCCATGGCCGTCACCGTATATTTTAACATCCACGGACTTTCCGTTGCTTTCCACTTTCTGACTGAGAGGGGATATTTTCAATTCTGTTTTGTCATTCATTCGCCGTGTCTCTATCATTGTTATGAAGTTTGCTTCCCAGTAACCACCATAGTGCAGCAGGGGTAACAAGCGGCAAAGATGATACCACTAAACTGTAAAGAACCGCTTGAATTGACTTAATATCTAGTGCGCTAGCGATATTCCGGCATACTGTGTTTGTGTAGGCGAGTGTGCGTGTGTGTTCTCGGGGGTATGGTGTCGGGTGTTGGAAAGGCAAAGCGTTGTTTCGGCCTAATCGATATCGGGTGATGTGGAGATACTGTTTTAGCGCTAATGCCGTCAGATTTTTTACAGAATTAAAATTATTATATGTTAACTATGTAAAATTAAATGATTGATCTTAGTCGGGCTTGCTTAGTTATTTGAGTATGACGCACTTATCTATTGACAATGCGTTGTTCGACGATGCCAACGGCGTGGGCAATGCCTGTGAAAGTGGTAATTTTCGCTGCGGCGATGCTGACGGCAACGGCACCGTATATACCCGTGACGCACGCTTGATTCAGCGCGTTGTCGTGGGTTTATTGCCGGGCTCAGCATTGACGTGTGATGGTGGGGTATCGAGCCCTTAACGTCTCCGCTTAGCGGCGTTTAAATCGGTGTTTATTTAACCTGGAATATTTTGTGTGCCGGGTTTTCTTTAGGTCGGCATGACGGTGGTTTTGCACGCCTAAGCCGTTAAAATAAGGCTAAATTTCGTAAAAACCCATATTTTCGTAAAGCAACTTTGCATGTGCCGACGGCTAGAAATTATCATTCAACCATTTATCTAGTTCGCTAGCGATATTCTGGCTCTGCTTATCATTTTGTGTTTTTGATCAGAGTCCAGCAAACACTTTTGGCTCAATTGGGGTTGATAGGGCTGATAAATATTTTAATACTTCTTCGTGATTTCGGTTCATTACAATTCATTGTTGAGTTGATTGTTCCGGCAGGCTACGCTTGTGCACGCTCGGCATGGGGATTATCTTCGTTTAAAAACATATCGTTTCGGATATTTCATGGTTGATTTATAGCTGTTTGCGTGATACTTGTATGTGGATAATCGAAGCGTCGCAGCCGTTAGCGATTACCCTTTATGTTTGCTGTACCGCTTAGCAAGCGTAGAAAGGTAAATCTTTGAGCCTATGATCAAACCCAAGTAATAAAGGATAGACATACATGAAGTTCATTAGCATTTTTATCTCGCTACTCCTCTCAGGTGTTTTTAGTCTACACGTTCATGCTGCGGATATTGTAAAGTTAAGTGAGCTTCCTGTTTGGCTTCAAGAGGCTGCGGCACGAGAGAAAAAAGTCAAGAAAAAAACTACACTCAAAATTAAGCCACTTAACGTTAAAAAGAAGGTTCTCGGTAAGCTTAAACTGAAGGAGAAGGGTGATGGCTTTTGGTACTACCAAATTGGCATCGGCACGGAGACACCCGTAGAGTGTTATGTGTTCAGTGAGTTTGATGGCCCAGCGAACTCGCTCCATGGGGTGGTTGAAACTAGTTTGACTACGATTGCGAAGCTCACTAAGAAACCACTTGCTGACAAATTTAACTATGCAATCGATGTCGGTGTAGTGGGAAATACCCCCTATTTGTTGTTTGATACCTTATATGTGCTTGGCGAAGGCGATAAAAAAGTAACGGGTGTGTTAAAAGCCTTATCTGCTAAAACAAATGAGACCTTACAGATTTGCCTGCACAACGAAGTCGGGTATCGTGAAACGTTTTTAAAGGTATTTAAATCATTCGTAGGTGCCTTCTTGAAAAATAACGATGATTCGGTTTTTTTTGAATCTACCCATAAATTGATATATAACGATATCCCTGTCGGGTATGGTCAAGAAATTTACAGCACTGACAAAGACGGCGACATAATGATACAAAGTGACATGGCATTTATCCTACCGGTTGACGCCAGCTCTTTATCGCGCTCAGACTCAGTTTCACTTTTTTGGAGTTCGCCAGATGGATCACTAATCAATGGGGCGAAAAATTCGATTGAAAATAGTGTCCTTAGTTCAAGTTTTACAATTCAGTTGCAAGATGAAAAGTGGCAAGTAAAAGGTGAGCTTCAGGGTAAGGCCGTTGAGGCTGTGCTCGATCATACTGCCCCCTTACTATCATCTTTTGGAAGCTATCTTGAAGTAAAGCGCTTGAGTAATTCAGATCAAAATTCAGCTGAGTTTTACATGTGGAGTGAACTCGACCCTACGTCAGCTCAGAAAATTTCGGTAAGTAAAATATCAGGCAACCCTAAAGCGAATTTTAAAACGGATATGGGGCCGATTGTCATGACGTTTATGGTTGAGAATAATGGCATTTTTCGAGAGGGAACTTTGGAGCTGGGCGCTTTAAATCTGAATATGGAATTGATACACGTATATGGGGAGCCAACCTTACCATGAGGTGTTTACTATTTTTATCCGCATTATTGATTTTTACAGGCGCACAGGCGCAGAGCCCCTCTAGTCTTTCTAGCGTGACCATCGAACTCGATGCTGGCCAGTCTTTGCCCCTTGCCAGTAAAATTCGTTATGAGCTGGTATCTTCGAATGCTAAAAAGGTAGCGCAAGAGTTACAGGGGTGGAAAAGTATTGGCGTTAGCCAAGTTGATGATAAATCGCTATTAATCACCATGACTGAACAGCCCCATTCCTCCTGCGACCTCCGCGATCAATATTCTAAGACGAGCTTCGTGATAGATCTAGAAGAGGAGAGCACAAAGCGCTTTGTTGCCGGTTTTACAAAAGGCTCGAATCAACCTTGGGCGCTGGAAGAGTTGACCGAGTATGTGCACAGCTATATAAAAAATACCACTTATGTACATGGTTTTAATATAGCGTCAGTAGTTGCCGCTCAACGCGCGGGTGATTGCACGGAATATGCAGTACTTGCTACTGCATTAGCTCGTTCATCCAACCTTCCTTCAAGAGTCGTTATCGGAACTGTAATAATCGAAGGCAAAGATCAGGTAGCGGCCTTTGGTCATGCCTGGGCAGAAGTGTGGCATAAGGGGCAGTGGAAAATTGTGGATGCTGCTTTATATGGCTCTACAGCAGTGAAACACTTCTACTTACCCGCCGCTGAACTAGAAAAAGAAGGCCCCGGGTTTACAATGTCCTTACTAAAGGCGGTGACTCTAATGCCAACAAAAATAAAGCGTCTTCGCGATTTCTGAATCACTCTTTAGTCGGCCGTGATACCTTTCAGATTGAAGCGTAATTTAGGGGCTTGTATGCGGCATATCACCCATAAAAATAGCATCACAAACCTTATCAATTTAGAGCGATTTTTTAGGTTGAAATCCGAGGCGAGTAGGTCGTGCCTACTTAAGCCTAATGGGGGGCTGCTTTCCTTCGGGGGGTAAACTACACTTAGCTAAGTAGAACTAAATAGACAAGCCATGAGGCAGCGTGTTTTGGATTTAACGGTTATTAATACATTCCTGGCCTTCGTGCAGGCACCCAGAGCGCGTCTGCGAACGCGATACTTAATCATCCTTGTATTATTCTTGTCAGCCCTCAATTGCCATGCTTCTCTCAAAGAGAGCCCGCTGGCGCCGCGAATAGATTTTAAGGCGATTAAACCTCCGGGGATTGAGGCCTTGGGGCCGGTGAACGCTATCACCCAAGATCAGCGGGGTTTTATGTGGTTCGCGGGCACTAATGGCTTAGCGCGTTACGATGGACATTTTTTGAAGTTTTACCGCCATCAGGGTGAGGATGCTAACAGCATCAGCGGGAGTTTTATCACCGACCTGTTCGTGGATAGCCAGGGACGCATGTGGGTGACCGCCTTCGGTGGCATTAACCGCTATCGCAGTGAGACGGATGATTTTGTGGTTTATAACGATAAGTCCATGCTGGACAATCCCTTGAGTATAGTGACTGGCTTAGGCGTTATCGAAGACGATCAGCAGCAGATATGGTTCATGACCGATGCAGGCTTGTATCGTTATGACGCTAATGTGGATGCAATAGAACGTGTCCCATTACAGATGCCAAATGGTCTCGATATTAGTACGACCTATGTTGTCAGCATCTACCAGGATCGACTGGGTTTTATATGGCTGGGCGGTAGCGAGGGTGTGGGACGTTATCATCCTAAAACTGAGGAATTCAAATACTATCCAGATGACCCACAACACCTAACTGGCGTTAGTACAATCGACCTCTTTGGCGATATTTATCAGGACAGCCTAGGGCGTTTATGGTTTGGTACCGACAGCGGACTCTATCTTTTTCATCCTAAAACCGAAACCTTCACTCGCTATATTCATAGCAGTAAGAATCCCGATAGTCTTAGCCACAATATTATTTTTGGTATTGCTGAAGATAATCAGGGTTTTCTCTGGATCGCGACCGACGGTGGGGGCTTGAACCGTGTGCCTGTTGCCGATGCTCCGCAGGGGTGTTTCACACGATACCAGCACAAACATGGTGATGCGAACAGTGTAGGCGCTGATAAGGTTCAGGATGTCTTTCAAGATAAAGTGGGCGACTTTTGGTTTGGCCACTTCCCCTACGGGGTTTCCAAGGTTAATAATTATTCCAGCGCATTTACGAATTATCGTCACCTTCCCTTGGATGAAAATAGCCTAAGTAGCAGTGCCGTTATCTCGTTAGCTGAGACCGAAGCGGGTAACCTTTGGGTTGGAACAGAAAAAGGGTTAAATTTAATTGAGCGTGAGACAGGTATTATCAAGCGGTATATGCATGACCCGGATGTCCCTAGTAGTTTAAACAAGGATCCAGTCATCTCGCTATTGTATGACAGTCAACAGCAATTATGGGTGGGTACTTGGAAGGGGGGCTTGAGTCGTTTTGATCCAGCCACCGAAAAATTCATTGATTATCGCGTCGGGACGGATTACGAGACGGGCTCTTATTGGAGCATGTATGAGGATAGTAAGCAGGGTTTATGGTTTGGTTCTGGTGAAATGCTCAGCTACTACGATCAGGAGCATGATCGTTTTGTCGATTATATTAGTGATGCGAATAAACCCGACAGACTGCTCCCTGGTTGGGTGCGCAGTATTTTCGAAGATAGTTCTGGGCGTTTCTGGGTGGGAACCGGCTACGGTTTAACACGTTTGCATCGTGATGAGGGCGTTTTTGAGCATTACTATCATCGTGGTGAACACCATGGAGCCAGCATTAGAGTTATTTTTGAAGACGCTGAGCAGCAGCTATGGATTGGTCTTGAGGCGCGTGGGCTGAATAAAATGAACTCAGATTTTTTATCGGCAAAGCATTTGCCCCAGGGGCAAGAGGCAATTGAGAGGTTTGAGATTCGACCGGGCGTTAGGGATGAGTTTGTCAGCGGAATTCTTTCGGACGATGAGGGTTACCTGTGGTTGTCGACTCGCAGTGGTTTGGAGCGCTTTGACCCGCGTGACAATAGTACAAGAGGCTTCGGTGTTGAGCATGGATTAGCCGGTGAACTATATAATCGTCAGGCTTATCTCAAAAGCCGCAGTGGTGAAATGATCTTTGGCAGTACTGAGGGTTTAAGTATTTTTCGACCCGAGAATGTTTTTTATAATACGGTGCCGCCCGAAATCGTGTTAACGGAATTTGCCTTAGATAATACGCCAGTGGTAGTCGGCGCAAAAGGCTCACCTTTGCAGCAGGCGATACATCATAGCTCGAAGATTACATTGGCTTACGAGCATCGGATTTTTTCTATCAGCTTTGCGGCTTTAAACTACCGTTTGTCTGAGTACACACAATACGCCTACAAGCTAGAAGGTTTTGACTCGGATTGGGTTTACGCAGGGAGTGATAACCGTGCGATTTATACAAATATTGACGACGACACTTACTTGTTCCGAGTAAAATCCGTTAACAGTGAAGGTTTGTGGAGTGAAGCCGAGCGCCACTTAACCATTGTGGTTGAGTCGCCATGGTGGGCGAACAACTGGTCGAAAACTTTTTACGCTGTTTTGTTAGTCGCCTTGTGTAGGCTAATTATGTACACGGGAGTACAAAAAAAACGTGCGGAGTACGAACGTCGGTTTAGTGCAAAATTACGAGACCTTGATAAAGTCAAAAGTGCGTTTTTTGCGAATACCTCCCATGAATTACGCACGCCACTCAATGGCATGATAGGTCTTTCTGAGGCGATGCTAGCCGGAGCCTCTGGCGAAATTTCACCGCCTGTGGTCGACAATTTAAAGCTTATTGTGCATAGCAGTAAACGCTTGGCGTATTTGATAAATGATATTCTCGATTTTTCAAAACTTAAAGATCACTCTATCGATTTGCATTATAGTCAGGTCGATTTATCTCACTTGGTTGAAATGATTTTGGCACTTACACAGCCGCTAGTTAATGCTAAGCCACTTACTTTGAGCAACCTATTACCAGAGTCTTTCCCTCAAGTGCTGGTAGATGAGCAGCGGTTGCAGCAAATACTTTATAATCTGGTGGGTAACGCGATTAAATTTACCAAGAGCGGTAGCGTGAGCCTATCGGCCAGTATTGACGGTGAATATTTGTCGATCAGTGTGACCGACACTGGCATTGGTATAGCCGAGGATAAAATAAATCAGGTATTTGCCGCGTTTGAACAAGTGAGCACGGACCCGTCGAGTGAGTCTAGGCAATACGGTGGTACTGGTTTAGGCTTGGTTGTGTGTAAACAATTGGTTGAGCTTCATGGTGGTGATATTAAATTAAGCTCAGCTCTTGGGGAGGGCACCACGGCTAGTTTTCGTTTGAAAATGGCGCAAGCCACTTCGCTATCGGATTTAGCTGATGCTTCTGGTGGCGCGGGCTCTGATGTCACGGGTGCTGCCTTGCCTGCGCTAATTACCATGCCTGCCTTACCTGCAGAGCCGACCAGTAAGGCCTTAAACGGGATCGAGGATGCCAGTAATGATCCAAATTTGCCAAAAAAACTCGAATCAGATCACGACGACAACAAGCGTTATCACATTCTGTTAGTTGACGATGAAATGGTTAATCGTCAGGTTTTAATTAATCTGTTATCTTTGACGCCGCATCGCGTGAGTGCCTGCGCAGATGCGGAGCAAGCGGAATTATTATTAAAAGATGGCACTAACCCAATTGATTTAGTCATACTGGATGTCATGATGCCTGGCATTAGTGGTTATCAACTGTGTAAAAAAATTAGGCAGCATCACAGTATTGAGCAGTTGCCCATTTTATTTCTTACGGCTAAGTCACAAGTTCATGATTTGCAAGAAGGCTATGCCGTAGGCGGTAATGATTACCTTAATAAGCCCGTTGCTAAAGAGGAACTTTTTGCTCGGATAGACACTCAGCTTGCCTTGTTACAAGCCCAGCGTGATTTAAAAGAAAGTCTCGCACAGCTCAAGTCTGCACAAAGCCAGTTGGTACATAATGAAAAAATGTCCAGCCTCAGCACCTTGGTGCGCGGAATGGCTCACGAAATTAATAACCCTGCTAATATGGCTCACGCAGGTATGTTTAACCTAGATAAAGAATTGCACAGCTTTCAGGAAACGCTTGAGGGGCTCATTGGCCCAGACGATCAAGAAGTGCTGGAGCTGTTCAATAATAATTTCAGTAAGCTTTATTCTCGTCTTGCGGGTATGCGTGAAGGCACCACACGAATCAAAGAGCTAGTAGAAGGCCTGCGTTTGTTTTCATGCTCGGACGAGGAGAATAACCAGGCTGAGGTGAGTTTATCTTTAGGCATAAAGTCGAGTTTGGCGATGGTTAAAGGTAGCTATAGTGAGCAAGTGATATTTGACTGCAGAACCGATGAAGATCTCAAGCTGCTTTGTAATAGTGCGCAATTGAATCAAGCGTTAATGAATGTCATGGTTAATGCTTGCATGGCCATTGTTGATAAACAGAAAGAGCAAATCGTACCTATTGATAATGCGAAGCCGCAGCAGGCTGAAAAAGGCACGTTAAAAATTCGTCTGAAACACGAGAACGACCAAGCCGTCATCATTTTTATAGACGATGGCTGCGGTATGTCTGAGAAAACCCAAAAAAATCTATTCGAGCCTTTTTTTACCACTCGTGTGGTTGGCCATGGTGCAGGGCTTGGAATGTCCATTGCATTTTCCGTCGTTGATCAGCACGGAGGGCGTATCGAGGTGGAGTCAGTATTGGGGGAGGGCACAGTCGTGTCGGTTTATCTGCCTTTAACAAGGGCATGATACCTTTCAATTTGATTAAGTGGTTGGCATCTAAATCATTCTTCCTCTTTAATCCCCTACATACTTTAGCTTGTTCCAGCGTTTCGTTCAAAACTTGTTAAGTACTTCGCTTAACCTTGACTACAATTAAACGGATGAACTTTAAGTACTAGTTGAAAACCTCCTCCACCCACTCCCCAATATTGCGATCCTTATGATCAAACGCAATGCCAAGCAATACAAGTTGTTTACCGTTGTTAAGATATTTCTGGGCATAACCCATATCTTTAATCTGCTGTAAGGCATCGTCTTTTGTGCCGTTTAGCTTAAACTCAATGATATAGCTATACTTGTCCGTGTGAACTACACAATCGATTCGCCCCTTATTAGTACTCACCTCAACATCAGCAGTAAAACCAAGTAGCTTACATATAACAAAAAACAATGATTGATAATATTTCTCATTTTTTAAGGTGGTCTCGTAAGAAATGCCCGCAATAAAGGTTCTTAATTGCGTGATAAACGCCTCAATATTCCTTTGGTTAAGATTTTGATGCATTTCAAGGGCATATGTTTTTGTTCGGCTGGGAGCAATGCAAGCATAATTCGCCGCTAGCGACTCGTAAAAGGAATCGCGTACTTCACGGTTAGGAAAGTCGAGGCAGTACAGCGGCGGCTCGTAACCGCTAATGGTTAAATATCCGGTTTGCAGAAGTACGGCATATATATCGAGCTGTTCTGGCTCTACGGCATAAAATGCACTTTTTCCGACTTTAACCGATTCAATCTCATTTAACGGCGTTTGCTGAGTTTTTAATAAATTAATTAAAAAGGTTGGCGTGGCACTTTGAAACCAAAAATTGTCAAACTCTCGGGTGGCAAAAAGCGATAAAATTGAGTGAGGGTTGTACACCTTAGGTGCATCCGGGTGAAAGCAGTAGCCGTTGTACCATTGCTTAATGGTGACTTTAGTTTCTTCTGTGCTTTGATCTTTTAGTTCCGCAAGTTCCGTGATCGGTTTGGCAAAGTAGGTTTCCAGTTCTTGTTGAGTGTAGCCGCAGAGGGTGGCGTAATCCGGGTTCATGCTGATGTCGGTCAGGTTATTCATACCGGAAAAAACACTGACCTTAGAAAATTTTGATACGCCGGTAATAAAAACAAAGCGTAAATGCTTATCCGATGCTTTAATCATCGCGTAAAAAGCGTTCATACTCGTCTTAACGTCAAGCAGTTGTTCGGTGTCGAGGCTGTTTAATATTGGCTTATCGTACTCATCAATGAGTAGCACAACACCTTTCCCTGTYTGCTGGTGYAGYTTGGCAATTAATTCGTCAAACTGMCCCTCAAAGCGTGCGCTAGTGAGWGTGATTTGATGTGCTTGGGCAATTTGTTGCGCTTGCTCMGAAATAAACGCCTCTAGGCTGKCAGCGTCRTTGATTTTGGCTTTGGTAAACTCYAGCGTGATGACAGGRTGYTTTTCAAATGTAAAGTCGGTATTGGCAATCTGTAAACCMTCAAAGAGTGCCTTTTCACCACTGAATAGTGCTTCCAGTGTTGATACCAATAGCGATTTACCAAAGCGTCTYGGACGAGAAAGAAAGTACCATTCGCCTTGCTTGATTAGGGTGTAAATCAGGTCTGTTTTATCGACATAGGTATAGTGATGCTGGATTAGCTTACTAAAGGTTTGGATACCGAGAGGGTATTTCATTGTCGTATGTCTACTGGATAGAGGCGGTATGCAGTATATCATCGCTGAGCGTTGCGTACTATCACGAGGAGCCTACCGTGCGGCAAAGGGTGGCGAGCTAGGCACCGGGATTGGCGTGTACCGGCTGATCTTGGGTGTCTTTGGCTTAGTTGAGTGTATCGCTACATGCGGAGTGCTTAATTATATTTTTTGGAACGGATATCTCAATATTTATGTGCTAAACTCTCAAAAAGCCATGTTAATCCGTTTGAGTGTAGGTATGTTAATCCAGTTTAAGTTGTCTAATTTTCGTTCTATTCGAAATGAGCTCACCTTCAGTGCCGTATCCTCACAGCGAAATAGCAGCGCTAGCGACGCTAGCAGAGTTATAAGCCCAACGGCGCCAGCCACAGCCGCTTTAAACAAAGCCTCTTTCATTTATGGGGCAAATGCGTCTGGTAAAAGTAACCTGATTAAAGCGATAGGCGTGATGAAAGGAATTATCGTCAATTCAAACAAAACTAACGATGATGACCCACTCCCTTATGAGCCCTTTGCGTTCTCAGAAACAAGTCGCAGCAGTGATACCGAGTTTGAAATTGAGCTAATTACAAACAACGTTCGCTACCAATATGGCTTTGCCTATAACCGCAATAAAATAACCGAAGAGTGGCTTTATGCTTATCCAAAAGGTAAGCCGCAAAAATGGTTAATGCGATACTTTGATATCGATACTAATGAAACCACCTATGAGCGATGCGACAACCTAACAGGGCCAAAAAAGGTCTGGGAGTCGGCGACGCGAGATAATGCGCTATTTTTAGCAACGGCGGTGCAGCTCAATTCAAAGCCGCTTAAACCGGTATTTGATTGGTTTCAAAAAACCTTACAGCTTGTTAGTACTTCAGGGCCGGGGGAATCTTTCTCGCTTAATATGGCTCAGCAGAGTGAACAATCGAAAAAACATATTATTAACTTTATGAAAGCAGCCGACTTTAGCATAGAGGATTTTGATGTTGATGAGAGTGATTCCGAAAAGCGAATGGAGCAGCTACCCAAACCCTTACGTGAGGCGATTGGATCTTCGGCTATGCTCTTTGACGTAAAAACCGCCCATAAAGATGACGCAGGAGGTTTGCAATACATCGATCTTAACGATGAATCGGATGGCACCCAGAAGGTATTTGAGTGGGCAGGTCCCATGCTCGATACGCTTGAGCAAGGCTGTGTTTTGGTTATTGATGAAATGCACCTGCACTTGCATCCCAACCTATCCGCTTTTCTGGTTAAGCTATTTTACAATGATGCACTTAATACCAGCGGCGCCCAATTAATCACAACCACACATGAGGCGACTTTCTTAAAAGCCAGTGTATCAAAGCGAGATCAGTTATGGATAATGGATCGCTGCCCTGACGGGAGTTCAAAAATAACCCCCATTACCGATTATTCGCCGCGTAAAGATGAAAATATTGAAAGAGGCTTTTTAGATGGCCGATATCGAGGTAATCCGACCTTAAATATTGCTGACGTGTTGCGTGCCAGTGGTGATAAACATGGCTAGAAAGCCACGCACAGCAAACGGGACGAGTACGCAGAGCCGAGATACCAAAGGTTTAACGTCACACCCTAAGGTTTTGATTGTTTGTGAAGACACCAAGTCGAGCCTTTTTTATATTAACGATTTGGTGAAAGATTTGGGGCTTCAAGCAACTCGTGTTGAAGTGATCCCAGGAAAAGGCTCAGCGCCCATAAGTGTAGTTAATACTGCGATTTCTCGTTCAGAACCGGAAGGTGAAGATTCTTTCGACAAGGTGTTTATCGTTATAGATAGGGATTCGCACACTACCTTCGATAAGGCATTGAAAGAATTAGATCGGCACAATCGGAACGCATCTACTCAAGCCGAATTTTACAGTATTCTTAGTTACCCAAGTTATGAAACTTGGGTGCTGTATCATTTTACGTATACTCGGTCACCAATGAAGACATCTAAAGATGTCATTCGTAAAATTAAAAAGGAAGGATTCGACTACAAGAAAAATGAGGCTGATATTTTCAGTAGTACCAAGGGGCGAATGGAAAGTCATGCTATACCAAATTCAGCAAAAAGTATAAAAGACGCTGAATCTGAGCAGGAGCCAAACCCGAGTACGCAATTTCACGTGCTTATTGACAGGTTAACTTCAATTGCAAACATCAATAAAGCCAAAGAAATAACAACGCAGGATATTGTGAATATAATTTGGCGTGCAGTTGGTAATGCGGATGGTGGTGTCGTTGTACTAGATAATAAGCCGTTCAAGTCGTTACATGAAAATGTTTTTGACATAGATGTCTTTGACGCAGCGATAGCGGAGTTTGACCAGGAAAGCCCGGGGTTTTCTGTCTGTAAAGAGGCGACATCGGTAACGATTACCTTATCGGGTGAGTATTAAATTGGCTATAACCTGTCCCAAATGCAGATCAAAAAACGTAGCCGAGGTCATGCCTTTCGAGTTCGGGACGTCTAAATGTTCTGATTGCGGTTATGAATATTTTTTAACGCTTTGGTACAGGCTTAGTGTCCACACTTTCTTTTGGTGTATCGGGGCACTGTATTTTGTCTTTAAATATATTATCGATCCACGCAGCAGCGATGCTTGGGTTGTTGTTACTATTTTATCTCTACTTCTGCTGATGCCTCTTATAAGCTGGGCAGTGTCGTATTACAAATTCAGAGATGTACCAGCAGATAATGCCGTGACATTAGTGCACAAATCGCTATTTTGGGTGCTTACTCTTGTGACAGCCGTTCCCGTGATTCTTTATCTGAGCGGAGCATAACCAACAGAGCCACGTCTTTCTCGAATGAAATGTTTGAACGCCGATCCGTTGCTAAAATGTCTATTTATATAGACATTATCGTCTAAAAAGTCTATATATACGTACATAAGCCTGCGCTGTGCGGATCGACTTTTGGGCACGGGTAGCGCAACAAATCAACTAGGCGAGGAGTGCTCTATGCCACGCGATGACTACCGCGCCGCGATTAGCGAAGAGGTGTTAAACCTCCATGCGACCTTTGCGCAGAACATTAAAGAAGCGCGCAAAGCACGCGGTTGGAGCCAAGTTGAGACTGCTGAACGTTGTTTACTCTCTCGCGGCGCCTACCGGGCGGCAGAGGATGGCGAATTAGGCACAGCGATTGGTGTGTACTGGCTGATCTTGGATACCTTTGGTTTAGTTGAAAGCATCGCTGAATTAGCCGCCCCGCATAAAGATGAAGTCGGGCGGCGTAATCGTATCGTCAAGGCTAGGAGGTAGACGGTATGGCTTATGAGCAAGCGTATGTATTCGCCTCAGCTGCCGATGGTAGGCACCAATGGGTCGGGACAATCAAGGCTTCGCAGGGAGCAGGCAGCTTTCAATATAGTGAGCCGTGGCTGGCAGCTGGGCAGGCCTATGCTTTAGATCCTGTGAATCTCCCTCTATTATCCTCAAAAAGTTATCGAGCACTTAATCGCTACGGTCTATTTGGCGTATTTCGTGATGCCGCTCCTGACGATTGGGGGAGGCGCATTATGTTGCTGAACAACCGGCATGCCCCCGCAAATGAGCTAGAACGTTTGTTGCGTACAAGTGGCGGTGGTGTCGGCTGTTTACGTTTTAGCTTGTCTCGCAAGCAGGTTAAAGATCCAGCCGTATTACCGACGATGGCTCGAATACAAGCACTGGCCGAAGCGGCTGAGAAGCTGGAAGCAAGGCAGGCGCTTGCGCCGGAAGAGCTGGCCTTAATTGAACCTGGCTCCTCAATGGGCGGCGCGCGACCCAAGGTAACCGTGACTGACGGTGACGCACGTTGGCTAGTCAAGTTTAGCAAGACCACAGATTTGGTCGATGTGCCATTGTTGGAATATTGTTGCATGCAATTTTTACAAAAAGAAATTGGATTAAATATCCCCCAAACACGGTTAATTAAGCTGGCTGATCAACACGCATTTGCGATAAAACGTTTTGATAACGGTAAACATTTTATTTCAGCAAATAGCTTATTTAATCAAGACCGTATTCGAATTCTTGAAGACTCAAGTCGCAATCCTTATTCCTATTGTAATTTAGCAGGTATTATCCGAAAGCATTGTGCTGAGTACAAGGAGGATTGTTCCGAACTGTTTAAGCGTATGCTTGCGAATATTGTGATGGGGAATACGGATGATCATGCCCGTAATCATGCGCTTATTTATAATGTTGAACAAGGTAAGTGGCTCTTGTCACCGGCTTATGACATGCTGCCAATAGTGGCGACACAGACACGGGTGCAAGCTATGGGGGTAGGCCGTTATGGGCCTAACTCCACCGTAGAAAATGCCTTAAGTTACGCTAATTTATTTGGCCTTAAATCAAATGAAGCGAAGGGTGTTGCTGAGCAAGTATTGAAAACCTTCCATTTAAAGTGGATTGATTTTTGTGCCGAAAATGGCATGTCGGAAATGGATTGTAATTTGGTTGAGCGGGTGATGTTGAGGTAGTTTTTGGGGGTTCTTGAGCATCATTCGTTAGGTTTGTGCCGGTGGTGTTCATGTTTCTCTATTACCGGAAAAGTATGCTCTAATAACGTAATCATCTTGGCCTTTTTTAATAACCTCTGCAGAAACAACTTTGCCATTGATTGATGGGTATAGCGTATTTTTTTGTTGAATCATTCTTTTCATTTCCAACTCAAGCCCTTCTAGCGCTTCGGTACTTGGTGCATATTTCGCTTGTTTTTTGATGAATGATTTGAGTTCCTTTTTTCGAGCCAACTCTGGTTTGATCGCGATGTTCCATGCTGTTCTAACAACGTTGAGGTGAGCTTGCATCTCCTCTTGGCTTTCAGGAGTAGTTAAGAGATCCCCTGCGATATCAATTATCATTTGCGATACTTTTTTTTCTGTAATCATAATTTCCGCTGAGTTTGTTGGTGTCTGTGTTTAACGGTAGATTCTCTCTCAGAAAGCCCTTTTTGAACAGTCCGAATAGCATAAATACCTTTAGCTCCTCTGCAAGTCAAACCATAAGCTTTAGTGCTCGGGACAATCCGATTCAATATCGTAACCCAAGTAATAATACCCATTCCACAGATGCTCACTTTTGTAGGGAGCAGCTTTCCATATGTCAAAGTTAATACCTTCTGACGCTGCGCAGACAGAAAATGAATCCATTGTACCGTCGTTGTCCAAATCGAGCGTTTCGGAAATCGGCAGTGATCGACTGTTTTTTTCAAGCACGACTGCAATTCCATACGTAAATGTCGTATCGAACTGAGTCTCTTCGGGTTTTGAAATCAAGTAAAAGTGGTTACCATCAATAGTATTCCCGCCTGATCGTTCCTTATGAAGTGGTGGGCACTTGTCGGGGTTCTTTGTTGGGGCAATTATTGTTGAGAGAAACTTGTTTTCTGTGCCCTCTGCATCCACTAAGGTCACAGGCGTACCTTTAGGCAGGTTTGCGATGTTAATCACCAAACATTCACCGTAAAACCAACCTGCATGTTTGCTAGCGGGTGTTTCCTGAGTATCATTGCTTAGGTTTGTGCAGGCGGAGATTGCCAAGAGGAGGGGCATTGATGCTGAAAACATTCTCATGCTATTTCCCGTCAAACGACCAGTGTGGTTTATCGTTGATTAATTTCTTCACTCCATATGAAGCGCCAATAGCATGTAAAACAGTATTTTTACTCGTATCGGATTTGAACTCAACTGAAACTTCGGTCCCGTCTTTCTTTTTAACCTTGATTGTTCCTTTCCAGGTTATGTCCATGTCGATGGCCATACCGCCTATATGTTTGGATGTGATACTTGGCGGGTACACACTATTTGGTGGGATCGCGAGCCCAAACCCATCAATCATTTCTTTTGCTCCTGCTTTGCTTTTTCCTAGATCGCCATGATCCCACTGAATATCAACGCCAATTAGCTTGGGTGGGGCGGAAGGCTTACATTTACCTAAATAAATTTTCCAGCACCAATGAAACAGGTATGCTCGTTTTTTGTGTCTATTCGTAGCTTTAATCGTTATATTTGCACCGCCATCTTCAAGCGCCTTAATAAAAGCCTTTACTTTTGGTTTGAATGTGAACTCAAGGTCGTCAACCTTAGAGCTGTTTTTCGCGTGAGTGTTTGCCCAAGTTACCCAGTATTTTCCACTTTTTGTCCCCGCCATTTACTTTCTCCTAGGCTATTTTAGTTTGAATATCTATTTTGTGCTTAGCTAACAAGTGTATTGTTTGTACTATATTTAGTAAGTATTGAATATAGCGGTATCAATCATCGTTTGCGATACTTTTTTGTAATCATAATTTTTGGTGAAATTGTAGGCGCCTGTCTCTAGCTGTTTATTTTCTCGCAGAAAGACCATTTTGACTATTCCGAATAGCGTAAATACCTTTAGTTCCTTTGCAAACCAGAGGCAACAAGCGTACTGGAGAGGTGATTATATTTTGATCGCCGTAACAGGGGGCTTAAATGTAAAGTCTGGCGAGAAGGTGCAGGCCTCGCGCAAATCTAACTCCCGACACGTCCAGCCAAGTGATTGTCAATCAAGTAAGGTAAAAATACCTATATGTGTATATCTTTGGCATACTTATATGACATAAATTTGAATCTATCCCACTTGAAGGTTAGGCTTACATAGGCTTTAATGTATAGGTAAACATAACTTACCGGCTAATAAGCGATGAAATCCCACGATTTGCAACGACGTTTACTTCTGTTAGAGCCTCAAACACGAAGCGCCTTGTTCTCCTACCGACAGGCGCAGGTGTTATTTGCTGATGAAGCCGAAAAGACGCTTTATCAGGCACTTCGCCGACATCAAAAAAACGGCATTATCGAGCAGGTCTGTAAAGGCGTGTGGCAAAACCCCATGAGTCGTTACATTGAGAACGATACCCGTCTAGAAGAGCTAGCCCTGTTGCTGCGCCCGGATCACTACAATGTCGTCTCCTTGGAAACGGTATTAAGCCAAGCCAGCGTAATTAGCCAGCAAATGTTTGCCTACCTCACCGTCATGACCACGGGGCAAAGTAAGTGTTTTAAAACTCCTTTTGGAACATTAGAGCTCACGCATACCAAGCGAAAGCTGACAGAGCTCAGTCGGTACAAAGTACCGCCAGGCCATCGCCTGCCTTGGGTGGGAGTGGATGTGGCTTATCGAGACCTCAAGCGCGTGGGTCGGAACGTGGACTTGGTGGATGAGGAGGTATTGGAAGAGATTTTGTCGGGAACGAGTTCTGTAACGACAGGAGTTAATCATTAATAATTCGACTTTTTCTGGAGGTAACCCTACATGGGCAAACGCTTGTGTAGGAAGTAATGGAAGCCCCAGCTATGTCCAATACTCCAAAGGTTTTTCCGCCGCCGCCAACATATTGCTTCGTCAAGTGATGTCCTCTCGTGGGGAGTGCGTGGATGACCTTATTTATCCTATATGTTTTAATATGAGGCATTCAATTGAGCTTAGACTGAAAGGTGCGATTGAAGAGCTTATAAAAATATCTAAGATTAAAGGCGGTAATCTTGAATTTGATTTGGCTGGATCTCACGATATAGGGAATATATGGAAGTTCTTTGTTTGTGAGTCTAATTGTTTGGATCGTAGGTTTGAAGATGTAAATGCCACATTGCAGCAAACAATAATAGATATTGCTGGCGTGGATGCTACGGGGCAAACTTTTAGATGCCCAATAGGCAGGGAAAGCAAAAAACATTTGATGGATGTAGGTGGGTTGATAAACTGTCGTCTTCTTTATCGGAAGTTTTATGAGCTAGAAAAAAACTTAGAAACGTTACATTGGTTTACTGGTTATCTAATTCGTGAGTATCAACAGGGTACATTTACAAGAAATCTATCTAGAGCGAATATTTTTCAAATAGCCAAACAATTACCGCCTAGGTTAGAGTGGTCAAATGGCAAGTTTGGAGATGTGAAGTCAAGGGTGAAGTGTAAGTATGGGATTGGCTCGACCTGATTGAGGTTCATTCGCTATTCCAATGTAATGCAATATTCTTTTCATCAGCATATCGCGTAAACCAATTAAGCAAAAGATAAGCTGTAACAAATTATTGAGTTACGGGGTTAAAGTTAGCGAGTTACTGGGGGAAAGTTTGTAGAATGCACTTTAACACCGAACATGTGAACTTCTCGGCTAAAGCCGTTCCTACTGGTTCCCATCGTAGGCGTGAAACTTGTTTCGCGCGCTTGAAGGTCGT
>NVXL01000087.1 GCA_002746115.1 Alteromonadaceae bacterium | reverse complement strand
GGCTGTTTAATGATGGATTTTAATGGTTATTATTGAAAGTACATTTCGCTAGCACGAGCACCGGGAGTTCGAGCATAGCCGAGGGAACTGACTGCTTTTCGGAGCAGCCCCGTCTCGCCTACAAGGCTCTTGAATAAGCTTTCAAATTTTGACGTGAGCACTCACCAATTTTTAGGATCAATACCAATACGGCCTAATATTGGCGGCTTATCCTTAGGGATTTCCCCGCGCTTACCCTCCCGCATTATTCGCCCCGACCATTGATGTGCATGGATGCACAAATACAGCGGGTGCAGGAGCACAGGAGCGTACGACAAGCTCGATATAATCTTGCAAATGAAAAGGCAACCCGTGAGGCATCGGCTCCCGTGGATTACCAACGAAAGGCATCAGGGTTTTTTCTTGTCCGCCGTTTGCTTTGAGTTCGTCAATTCGCATCTTAATTGACGTGTGTTCAGACGACTCTGGCGTATCTGCAATCTTTGCGCGAACTGGGTTGAGATGACGTGAATGGATTCACTAATGCAGCGAACGCATGGATGCACAGGAGCGTACGAATGTAAGCCATGCAGGCGACAATAGCCTTATCATCCAAAAGAGCTTGAGATTTGAAGCAGCCTTGACCTATATGGATATAGGGAATGCAAGTTTTGTCGGGAACAAAAACTTGTCCCAAAATCGGCCACTGCACTTATCTTCCGCGTTGGCTTGACGCGCTATCGACTCGCTCAAAGAACGCACTAGTGCCCGTTTTCTTTTGGGGTATGAACCAACTAATACTACCCAAGCGCCTGCGCCACTCGGCAAGCCGCTCTTCTACCGCCGCCATCTCAGCCTTGCCTAGCAACTCGCCCTTAAGGTAGCACTGAGTTAGAGCAGTGCCGCTGTATAAGCGGTGCCAACGATCGCATACTTCGACATTTGTTTTATCCGCTTTTTACTAGAAACACCGTAATGATTTTTTCACGAATTTTAAATTGTGCTTATTCAGGCTAAAAGTAATCGTGGAAGATGATATAAACTCTTCATCAGGAGTCATTTCATTTATCAAAAGAGTACAATCCCAAACATCCATTAGCTTGCCCTTTTTCAACTCGTGTTTCGACTCATTACAGCTCGTGCTAATCGTTGTCTTGTTTTTACTTTCAAATGAACTCGATAACGCTGTTGCCAGATGATCCCGAAGCCTCAGACTCGACTTATTCATTGAAGCTGACACCATATTACACATTGGCTCTTTTGAAAGCTTAATATCTGCGGATGCAAATAATGACGCTAAGACGAGTTCCCCAGTAGGCTTCTGGTTTGGCTGTGCATTTGTCGAGCAACCAAACAAGCACAACAAAGCGACGATTAGAAATTTTTTCATACAAAAGTTCCATAATAAAATTCAACTGTAGTGCCGGTTTTTTTATAGGCACGTGTAAATTTTGTGATAAAAGCAGCCTGCAAATCGGACACAACTTTGTTGTTAGAATTACTGTAATTCCACACCTTCCCTTTTTGAAGTATCCCTATATGCTTTCTAGGGTTATTCCCCATAAACAACCTATCACCAACTTTTTTTACGTTGGAAGACAAGGTAACAAAAACTAAGCATTCAGTTACCGAAGCTGGCTTAGCAGAGAGCAAGCCTGTTAGCTTACAGCTTTTGAATACATCATCTACCCGAATTGTCGCCCCTTTAGCGGGCTGCTGTTTATCAGCCCAAGTGAAGTTCTTACACGTAGGGCCAGAAAATTCATACCCCATCATATGAGAAACATAATGCGCACAATGATTTTGATTGTTTATTTTACCTATGCTGAATGGGCAAAGCTGACTAATGCTTTTATTTAGGCTTCTTGGTAAATCTGTAGGTATCTTTGTCATATGGAACCCTTATATAAGCTTTTTATATCGATTACTGTCGACATCATTACATCAACTGGAACCAAACTCGCACGTTCCAGTTAACGACACTTACCAAGTATACTATTTTTACCTACCTCCAACCCGTGATACAGTCTGCATGTAGGTCAACAGAGAAAAAGGGTCAGGTCTTGAATTGTGAACAGCTCAAAACCCGGGACAGCCCCCCTGTAAAACCATAGCGTGAGTTATTTACATAGATGTAATGCATGCTACTCATCGGTCACATTACTACCTCCAGCAAATAGTAGTTGACCAAGTCCCGTATTGGGACTATCGTTTATTTATGAGAATCATCGCCCTGTCAACACTAAAAATATTCCGGGAAGACAATCCAGGATATCTAGATGCGAAAGAACCAACCCTAGCTTGGTACCGTCACGCACTGAGTGCCGACTGGCGTGCACCTTCTGACGTTAAACAGAACTTCGGGAATGCCAGCATCCTTAAAGATGGGCGTGTGGTTTTCAACATTGCGGGGAACAAGTATCGGCTTGTCGTCTGGATCAACTATGCCTATAGAGTCGTATACATCCGATTCATCGGCACCCATGTGCAATACGAAAAAATCGTCGGGAACGAATTTTCATGAGCGAAGCGAACCTGATAGGTGAGACTCATGGAAGAGCCGAATACAAGATTGATGTACAAACCATTTAATTGCCGGAGGGATAACTATGGATATCAAACCAATTAAAACTGATGCCAACTACCGAGCAGCATTGAAAGAAATTGAAGATTTAATGATGGCAGGCTCTGACACACCAGAAGGAGAAAAGCTGGATGTCATGGTCACGCTTATCGAGGCGTATGAAGCTAAACATTTTCCAATGGATCTGCCAGACCCTGTTGAAGCGATCAAGTTTGAAATGGAACGCAAAGGTTTAACCGTAAAAGATTTAGAGCCGATGATAGGTAAAAGTAACCGCGTGTATGAAATATTAAATCATAAACGCTCCCTTACCTTAAAAATGATTTGGAAACTTCATGAGGGATTAGGTATTCCAGCAGAGTCTTTGATCAAACCACCGCGAGTCCATGCATGATCATCCCATTATACACCGTTTGATCAAAACACAGGTCAGGTTCCCTGTAAGAACCTTTGCCAGCCAGGAGTTATACCTAAGAATCAACGCCTTATGATACTCAGACTTATAGTTAATACAATCCTATTAATGATAACGAGCAACGCTTTTGCGACCGCCGGCACAGGTGCACCCGACATTGGAGTTTTCATACTCGCGTTATTATTTATTGCATATGCACTTGTCTATATTGCTCCCATAGCTATAGCTATATGGGCGGTAATCGCTATTATTTCATTTTTCAAAAATGATACATCAAGAAAAAACAAAACCAGTCCTAATA
Organism: Alteromonadaceae bacterium; assembly: GCA_002746115.1. Lineage (GTDB taxonomy): Bacteria > Pseudomonadota > Gammaproteobacteria > Pseudomonadales > Cellvibrionaceae. The sequence goes on along the minus strand of NVXL01000087.1, from coordinate 16,226 downwards.
AATCCGAAGCAATTGCAGAATGCCCGAATTGCTCTTCACCTGTAGCTTGGGGAGACAGGAAATGCGATGAATGTAAATATATATACACAAATAGTGATATTGACGGTTTTAAAACAAAATTTTGGGGTAACTAAACAAGATACCCATATTGAGAAAAAGTACCGAAAAAACAGGGCAGACACCCTGTAAAAATCCGCTGAAATAATGAGGTAATTTTTTTGAGATCGCTATCGTGAGCAAGAGAGCGGATAGACATGTCCGTACATGGTAGATGCTATGGACGAATTCGTCCAAGTAGCGAGGCTTCTCGATAAAAATTCTCATGTTAAATAGGCATCATATTTGCCTGTGTTTTATATAACGTATATTGGAGCCTAACGATGTCAAATGAACCCCTATCCGAAGATATTAAGTTCGCAAGATTACTCAAAATTATTGTGCCCTACCTTAGTGAGTACAATTTAACCAGTTTGCAAAAATGGAATTTCGTGTATCTTGCTTATCAAGCTTCATGGGCGCTATTTTTTTCCTATTCTACAGAGGAAAATGCTGTTGAAGTAAAGATAAAGTCTGACGATCTTTTTGCAATAGAAGATACGCTAAATGATGTGATATCAATCATATTTTTAGAAACCCCCGACCCAAAAATCGTCGCAGGGAATTGGGATGGAGGAAAAGAAAAAGAAATCGCCAAAGAGCGAAAAAACACTATTATCAGCATTAAAAAAATGACCGCTGAGCGTTATGCCGAACTGCGGCTGCAGGTAAGCTCGATCGATGAGATGGTGAGGCTTCAGGGCATATAAAAAATAACAGGAACTAAACAAGAGAACTAAACAAGGCACCCACGATAACTTTTCTCAAAGCAGGTGGCATTATCCACCCAAGTCACCCCATCAATATTTAGTCGCTGCAAAATCGGCGGCAAGTGAGCAGGAATAACCCCGCGCTTGCACTCTATCGTACATACATCGCAATCGACACAAAATGACAAAAAGAGCCAATCAGAACGAATACGTGCCAAATTCCGTGAGCGTGAGCCAGTGCCTTAAAATGATCGAGGACGTAAAATACAACACCTACCGTATAAACAACACCGCCCAGTACTAACCATACCATTCCAGCAGGCGCCACACTCTCGTATAGCTCACTAAAATTTAGCATGCATACCCAGCCCATGAGTAGATATATTGAAACCTGAAGCCATTTGATACGCTTCGGTGCGAACAAATCCAGTAGTATCCCGATAATTGCGAGCGACCAGATTAAAGCCAGCATAAAACCGCCGCCAGCGCCTTGTAGCGATACTAAAAAAAACGGTGTGTACGTTCCGGCAATGAGTAGATAAATCGAAACATGATCAAGCTTCTGAAATATTCTCTTACGCTTTGGTGGGTGGAAGCTGTGATAAAGCGTAGACATGGCGTACAGCAAGATAAGCGTTAGCCCAAAAACACAGAAACCTATAAAAAGAAGTAGGCTACGCTCTTGAACCGCTATTGTGAGTAAAACACCAAAGCCGATGAGGGCAAAAATAGTGCCTATTAAATGGGTAATGCTATTGAGCTTTTCACCGCTATACATTGTTTAAACGCCATTTTTCATCATAGCATTCACGCTAGCTGATGACATAGCCGTTGCAGAGCGCCGAGTTTAATAAGTCAATAGAACATATATGGCGGCTTCTATTATGTCAATGGTATTTCACAACATTATCTATACAGATGAGTTCTTATTGTCAAACCAAAGCGAAAAACTAATCCGGACATATATGTCCATTTTTCTGTTCAGGCATCTCTTCCAGGAAGTGTTCCGGTAGCATATCGTTTCATGCGTGCCATACTCTACATCAACCCTACCACAACCCGAACAGCCGCTTATAACATCATTGGCAAGTTATGGCAGGGTTTAATTCTTATTTAATCAGTAAATTAAATTATTGGAGCTTATGCCCTCAACTAAAACACTAGAATTTGGGCTGTTGATATCAATGTCATTGTCGCGCGTGTTGGTGAGCCTTAAACGATAGCCAGTGTTGTAACTGGATACTGTGCTATCGTAATCGCCGCCGATGGACTGCTCTATCCACACGCCATCCCCTTCGTTGTACCCTGAGGCGCTTCTATAACTGTATATGTCATTTGACTGATAAATGTGAAACCCATGACCGTCGTTGCTGAAAGCATTATTTCTTTCAAGGTTGATACGGTTCGCTCCCAATAGGTAGTAGCCATTTTCCCCATTAGCTTTTGATGTTGTATACGATAGGTCTACGTCGTATGAGCTATTAATATAGATTCCGTGCCCTTCACTACCATAAACGTATATTGATGCGATGTTAGCATTATTTGCTCGATATACGCGGATGCCATCGCTGCTACTATCATAGACATCAATATGATCCAGTGTCGCATTTGAGCTGTTATAAAGACTTATCCCGACGCCGGCATTATCTACATCTAAGTCGTTAATCGTGACATTGGACCAATTCTGGAGTAATAAGCCAACTTCATTGCTTCCTCCGTCGCCATAAATACCAAAGTTATTTCCGTCTAACGTTATTGAGCTGCTAGCTATAATAATGCCGTAAGTATTGCCAATCTTCACATTTGTATTTAGCACTGTATTTTTGTCAATATATATTGGGCCTTGCACGCAAGGGTCTGGGCAGCCCGCTATTGATGCTGATGCCATTTGTGTAAATAATGAGGCGGCTAGGCATAAAAATACGCTTGATTTGAACATCATGAATCTCCTAAATGGGGAACGTAACGTACCTAAATAATGAAATAAAGGCACGCTACAGATTAAAATTTTTCTGGTTTGTAATTTAATAAATACTATTATTGTGGCTGCTGCTGTACGCGTCCTCGATTACTTCAGTAGTATGGCTGTTTATATCAATAATATTGTTAGCGGAGTAGAGGAGTTTTAAGCGATAATTGTCATTACCTGCAGACAGAGTTTGATACAATTGAGAACTGTTTGAGTAGTTAAGTAAAATACCATCCACTCCGTTGTAGCCCGCTTGCATACGGCTGCCGCTGGTATCATGGCAGCTGTTAAGGCTGAATCCATTCTTATCGTTGTAGAATGCTTTTGCGTTGTAGAAATTGATATCGCTGCTCGAATCCACGCGGAAGCCGTCACCTTCACTATAACGAGACGATGTATACTCTACACTCGAATTGTTTGAATCGAAGATCCAGACTCCATGGGATCCCGATCCATAGACATAGTTAGATGTGAGGATTGTATTGGGAGAGCTGAAGACTTGAATACCGTATATATCACTGTTATACACATCAACATGGTCAATGGTTATATTTTCTGCGTAAGTAATATATATACCACGGTCAAAGTCTTCTACATCCAGGTCTTCAATTGTCACATTTTTCATGCCCCGAATCTCGACGCCACTTGATGCATACGATCCGCCGTAGACGCCAAATCCATTTCCATCCACCGTGACATTGTCGCTGTATACAACTATGCCGTTCCCAGAACTCACGTAAACATTGGATGACAGCGTTTTGTCCGAATAAACGTTAATTGGCCCCATCACACATGGATCTGGACAGCCAGTAATGGCTTGAGCATTGGCAATCGAAAAGAGTGAGCATATTGTTACAAGGCCTAGGGGAAGGTGCTTGAAATTTTTCATAGTAGATCTCCAGGAGTACTTGGTTAGTTTAATGGCTGATACGTATAACGTATTGTTTTACTCGTTGTGGTATTTTATGACTACGTGGCTAATGTTATGACGACACGTCTTTGGCTTTCTGCTTTTTATTTTTCATATATTAAAAGCAATAATTTGAAAGAGGTCGCCGGCGTTAAAATACTAGTTTTATTCCTTTTCTTAAATGTTATATGGGTTTCTATTGTGAAAGATTCATAAGCCATAGTTATGTTTAATTATTAATTTTTTATGTTTTATTAGCTGCGCTTGCTTCTTGTTCTTGTTTTTACACATTAGATTAAGATCTTTCCGTGTTAAATGGCCTAAAAGAGCTAGCTGACAATATTGATGTGGATGTCCGTTTTTTCTACCAATCAAATAAATCGTATTTTTCCCGAATTTATTTGTCAGTACAAATAACTAAGAAGACTAGGGCGTCGCAGAGTCTCCCCCTAGGCATTAACCTACATGCAGGAGATCACAAAAACATGGCATAAAAAATAAATACACACGAATACGAGTCATATTTAACACGACCTCACGCCTCCATATGCACTATACATCATCAAAATATACTTATTTAATAGTGTTTTTTATACTTCTACGCATCCTTTCATTTATAAAAAACCCGCTACTGAAAAAACAATCCAAATGTCACCGAATTCCACAAGGTGGCGCGCAGTAACGCAGATTGCAGCCTCGTCGTACGCACATGATTAAATTTAAATGGGCAGCCACGTTAATTCCAAACGCAAATGCCCAGCTAATCACAAACTAATCCGGACACCCACTTTTACAGTATTAAACGACACCGGCCAGCTTCAATGTGCTACGAACTAATCCGGAAACCCACTTTTACAGTATTAAACGAGCACCGCCAGCTTCAATGAGCGACGCCACATTCAGCACCCTCAAAATCAGATAAACATAAAAAATCTATAGAAATTCAACAAAAATAAAGGGAATTGTTTTTTAACGACGACCGAAAGCACGGCGCGACTGGCCGTTTTATGGTGGATTTTAACGGTTATTATTGAAAGTACATTTCGCTAGCACGCGCACCGGGAGTTCGCGTGTAAGCGAGGGAACTGGCTGCTTTTCGAAACCGTCCCTTCTCGCCTACAAGGCTCTTGAATAAGCTTTCAAATTTTGACGTGAGCACTCGCCAATTTTTTGGGTCAATATAATCTTTCAAATGAAAAGGCAATCTGTGAGGCATCGGCTATCTTGGGTTACCGACGAAAGGCATCAATGTTTTGGATTGTCCGCCGCTTGCTTTAATGATGTCCATCACCTTCTTCTCGTGCCGTTATAATTTGGTATTGATCTGAATTGAGCTCGGAGAGCCGTTGAATAAATGCCACCATCGACCAAATACGGTCATCATCGTGGGTAAGCCCCCAAGCAGGCATGCCCGACGCTTTTATGCCGTGCTTAATAATCCAAAACTGACGCGCAGCCGATGCCATTTCATCAGACTTATGATCGTGGTCATGCTCTTCTTTGGGTAAAGCCAAATTCGGTGGCTTTGGATACAAGCCAATACTGAAATCGGACTCAAATTTCCCCGGTTTTAAGTGACAGCTCGCGCACATATCGTTGTAATCCGCTCCACCTTTGAGTAAACGCTCAGAGTCATTTAGGTTTGCTGGAACAACAATCCCCGCTGCCGCTCTTGCAACCGAGCGCTCACGCAAGGTTTCTAATACCCAGTAGGTTAATTTATTGTGTGGAACATCAGCCCCCATGGGGTATATTCCCGAATAAATGAACCCCATACCACCAATGAATATAAGGGGTAATAACAATGCTCCGATTTTTAAATACTTCATGGGGATTCTCTTTCTATTTAGGTAGCCGTTAAGCGTTGTTCAAGATGGCGAATGATTCGCTTTTTCACCCCTTTTCGACTTTTATCTTAATGGTCACTATGCTTGTGTGATTTTGTATCGTGGGAGTCTTCTGCTGCTTTTTCATCATGATTCACTTCAGGCATACACTTTTTCATTATCGCCTGCATGACAGGGTCGTTCATATCCATTTTGCTATGGTCCATTCCCCCCATGGTAGAACAGTCCGCTTTTTCGGATTTCTTCATATGCTCTTTTGGATCATGCGCTAGTGTATTAACGGCTAACGAAACACCTAAAAGCGCGGCACTGGTTGCAGCAATAATTTTTTTCATCGGGTAAACCCTCTCATTGATAGTTGTGTGTTTAATTCTAATAGGGGAATATCTAAAACCAAAAACGTACTCCAGCGACATAACGTGTTTCATTTAAAGGCTCATTCGCAGCATTTGCAAAATCGGCTGTATTGCCAAACGCGCGGGTCCACTCGACTCCAGCATACGGCGCAAATTGCCGTGTGATTTCGTAACGTAAGCGCACACCTAAAGCGGCAGTGGCGAGGCCTTGCCCTACGCCATTAACTTCATCGTTTTTGCCATAAACCGTCATTTCTGCGCGAGGCTGTAATATAAGACGCTGAGTTAGAAGCAATTCATATTCCGCCTCAATGGCAAGTGCTGTGCGGCCTTCAATATCCACATATCCGGCGATATCCAGTTCAAACCAATAAGGTGCCAAACCTTGAATGCCAACAGCAAGCCATTGCCGGGACTCTCCTTCATCGGAGCTATCAACACGCACACCCAATTGAGCATCCCAAAAGGTTGAAACGGCATGTCCCCAAAGGATATCTGTCTGATTTTCTGCAAGACTCCCCGCTATAACCTCGCCCTCTGTTTTCACCACCAGTCGATCATATGTCGTGCCGATCCAGCCCTGTAAATCATAAAGCGTCGTTTCACTATCGCCGTCGTATTCAAAACGATTGGCAAGCAAATGTTTAAAAACATGCTCGTCAGCAAGTTTTAATTGTCGCGGCCCATCTTGCGCGTAAGGCCCATCCGTTAATGTATATCCCCCCGAATATGCATGTGGATCTCGAGCATTGGGCGGAGCATCCCCGCCTTGCATATTCATGTCCATACTCATAGTTTTGGCTGGTTCAACCTCAACCTTTTCCTCTCCCATTTTGCTATGGTCCATTTTGCTATGGTCCATTTTGCTATGGTCCATTTTGCTATGGTCCATCGCGCTGTGGTCTATAGCCTCTGAATCTGAATTTTTCTGGGCCCACAGTGACGGACAGGCAAGTGTGAAAGCCGTCATCATCGTTACGGTCTTTAAAAACTTAGTCGACGTCGTTATTTTCATGACACCACCACGGCTCTGAACATTCCTGCATCCATGTGAAAAAGTAAGTGACAGTGCCAAGCCCAACGACCTACATCGTGTGGTGTGGTTAAGAAACTAATCCGCTGTGCAGGTTGAACGGGAATGGTATGTCGACGAACGAGCAGCTCGCCCTTGTCGTTTTCAAGATCACTCCACATCCCGTGCAAATGCATTGGGTGAGTCATCATGGTGTCGTTTTGTAAGATTACCCGTATTCGCTCGTTGTGCTTCATATGAACAGGGGTACTTTTGCCGAACTCTAAGCCATCGATAGACCAGCTATAGCGCTCCATATTTCCGGTCAGATGCAGCTCTATTTCACGCTCTGGTGCTTTGTTGTTAAGGATACCGCTCTCTGACCGCAGGTCAGACAGCGTTAACACCCGTCGCCCATTGTTCCGCAAACCTACGCCGGGATCATTAAGACTGGTGCGTGGCATATCGACACGCATATCGACGGAAGCGCCATATTCCGTGCTCGCATGACGTACAGTTTGTGACGGTATGGATAATGGGTTTTGATGTTTCGAATGGGCGCTGTGGTCCATCGCCATACCGCCGTGATTCATACCGGCCATGGAATGCCCCATCGCAGCATGATCCATCTCTGCGCCGGTGTTATGTGACATATTGCCCATCATATCTGTCATCGCAAGCCACTCAACAGGGTCTAGGTCTGGAACAGATGCACTGAGGCCTTGCCTCGTCGCTAGCGTACCGCGTGCATAGCCTGTTCTATCCATGCTCTGGGCAAAGATGGTATACGCTTCATCTGTAGGCTCTACAACAACGTCGTAGGTTTCACCGGGTCCAAATCGAAATTCGTCAACACTCACCGGCTCAACATTTTGACCATCGGCCTGCACCACCGACATCTTTAGCCCTGGAATACGGACATCATAAAAACTGTTACTTGCAGCATTAATAAACCTTAAACGAATCCGCTCACCTGATTYAAACACGCCCGTCCAGTTCCCGGCCGGTGTACTGCCATTCATTAAATACGTTAACGTAGATGCCGATAAATCGGCGAGATCTGTCGGACTCATACGCATTTGATTCCACATGCGGCGTTTCTGCATGGCGGCTTTAAGGCCACCGTTAGACACATCGCTCAGAAAATCCATGACCGTGGGCTGATTGCTGTTGTACACATCGCCTTGAATTTTCAACTTACCGAAGACCCGCATCGGATCCTCATCGGTCCAGTCGGACAGTTGTACGACAAAATCTTGATCCGAGCGAATCGTTTCCTTATCACGAGGCTCAATAATTAAGGCCCCGTACATGCCCGTCATTTCTTGAAATCCGCTGTGAGAGTGGTACCAGTAGGTACCGCTTTGCTGCAGCTTAAACCGATAAACGAAGGTTGCACCTGGCGCGATACCTGTAAAACTAATTCCCGGTACGCCATCCATCTCAAAAGGCAAAATGATGCCATGCCAATGGATGGAGCTCGGCACGGACAGTCGGTTGGTTACGCGAATCGTGACCTCATCCCCCTCACGCAAACGTATCGTTGGCGCAGGGATTGACCCATTRATCGTTGTGGCKAGACGGGTCACRCCSGTGAAATTCACCAGCGATTGCCCTATCACCAAATTTATTTCTGTGCCTCGCAATACCGGTGCAGAGCCTGTTTGAGTTTCGGGCGACTGTTCCGCAGCCCGCAAAACGCTTGGCATTGCCGCCAGTACGCCGCCAAGCGCTAAACCCTGAACGAAGCGTCGGCGTGGCAACATAATGCCTGTCATATCAGTAATATCAGTCATACATCACTCTCGAATTAATCTATGCCATACACCATACTGCTTTAAGCCTTTCATACACATGACTCAATGATGACAATTCTGTCATCATTGAGTCATCTTGTTGTTGCTTAGATTTGACATACTTTATGCCTAGAAGGGCAAACTTTGATGCTCACGCGATTTAGAGGAGCGGCATGCGGCTTTTAATAGTAGAAGATGAACAAAAGACCGGTGACTATTTGAAACAAGGCTTAAGTGAAGCCGGATTTCTCGTGTCGCTTGCGAGAACAGGGCTCGATGGACTCCATTTGGCCATGACTGAAGAATTCGACCTTTTGATTCTTGACGTCATGCTGCCCGACGTGGATGGCTGGAGAATTCTTCAATCGTTACGTGAGTCGGGGCAAAAGACACCCGTACTTTTTCTTTCAGCCCGAGACGATGTCGACGATCGAGTCAAAGGTTTAGAGCTTGGCGCAGATGATTATCTGGTTAAACCCTTTGCCTTTGCAGAAGTATTGGCAAGAGTGCGTACACTGTTGCGCCGAGGTCAAGCTCCAGTGCTAATGGATCAGCTCCAAATTGGCGATTTAATATTAGATATCCCTCGACGCCGCGTCACAAGGCAGGGAAAGAAAATCAGCCTAAGCCACAAAGAGTTCTGCTTGCTGGAGTTATTGGTTCGCCGGCAAGGCGAAGTGCTCACCCGCTCACTCATCGCCTCTCAGGTGTGGGACATGAACTTTGATAGTGATACAAACGTGATTGATGTCGCTATCCGCCGCTTACGCAAGAAAATGGACGAAGGTTTCGACCTCAAGCTTATTCATACCATAAGAGGAATGGGCTACACGCTGGACGCGGAGCGTAATGATGACTAACCATACGCGACGACCATTATCTTTAACGCTGCGCGTGCTATTTTTTGTCGCAATCGCATTTGGTGTAAGCCTAGCAGTGATCAGCCAGTTATTGCTTTCGTCTATAGAGCGTCACTTCAGCGAACAAGATGCGGACGAAATAAGGGTGATGGTAAGCTCGATTAAGAAAGTACTTCATCAATCACCCACGGACAAACTCGAGAGTCAAGAAGCACTCTCGCGCGCGATCTCCGGGCATCATGGCGTTTATTATCAGGTGGAGCGCAATGGCGTCTTATTTTACAGCTCATCAGACATAGATTTTCGTCCAGCGACCTCAAACTTTCTACTGGTAAAAAACATTTCAGCCAAAACATTGCAAACATGGCGAAGTAACAATAGCGGGTATCGAGGCGTCGTGATTCAGACCACCATCGACAAAAATATTTATCGTATTACAAGTGCTATCGATATGGATTTTCATCAGAGTTTTCTCAACAAATTTACACAAAGTGTTGCGCTGATTCTATTTGGTTCAGGGGTTCTTACACTGTTCGCGGCTTGGCTAGGCGTTCATCAAGGGCTGAACCCCTTGCGAGGGCTAAGCGCACAAATAGATTTTATTCAAACGGATAAATTAAACGCTAGTCTCGATACACACTCAGTGCCTTTAGAGTTGAAACCGCTGGTTCAATCGTTTAATCATATGTTAATCCGTCTTGAAGAAGGGTTTATTCGACTATCGCACTTCTCTGCCGATATCGCCCATGAATTAAGGACACCACTCACCAATATTGTGACGCAAACACAAGTGGTGTTAAGTAAAGAAAGAAAAACAGAAGACTACCGAGAATTACTATATTCCAATCTTGAAGACATGGAGAGACTGAGCAAAATGGTGAGTGACATGCTCTGGCTTGCCAAAAGTGAAAACGGATTAATTACCCCAACCTTCGGGCCAATTAATCTCCATCAGGAAGTACAGTCGCTTTTCGATTTTTTCGAAGCGCTTGCAGAAGATAGTAATATCACCTTGGCGATCACAGGCAAGGCCTCCAAGGTATCCGGTGATCGTGAATTAATACGACGAACTCTGACCAATTTATTATCGAATGCCATTCGACATACGCCAGCAGAAAAAGCCGTCCAAGTAACGCTTGTTGACACTGAGAACGAAATGGTAAGTATTGCCATCTCCAATGAAGGCAGCACGATTCCAACGAAACATTTAGAGCGTATCTTTGATCGTTTTTATCGCGTAGACCCTTCTCGCCAAAGACACAGCGATGGGACGGGTTTAGGCCTCGCTATTGTTAAAACCGTTGTTGAGGCGCACAAGGGTGTAATTTATGCGTCGTCCAGCAATCACGCCACAATATTCACAATACATCTCCCGAAGCACATTCAGGCAGACGAACAGAGAACAGGACGGCACCCTGTAAGAACCGGTTGAAAGACTGCCAGCGAACAAAAGCAGTACGCAATTTAATTGTCCGAAGCAATTAATATTGTCGAAGTATTAGCAGTTTTTCAGGAAAAAATACAACTTAAGGCGACAGAATAGTTTTTCGAGCATAGCGGCGCGTAAAACGTCGTATTACGCTTTAAATAAATGGAGGACTCGGGTGACATTTAGGCGGACTTACGGAGACAGGGTCTGCGTCGTGAAAACCTAACACGATAACTTTTCTCAAAGCAGGTGGCATTATCCACCCAAGTCATTTCATCAATGTCTAGCCGCTGCAAAATCGGTGGTAAGTGAGCAGGAATAGCCCCGCGCTTGTTCTCACGAACGCAGCGACCGGTAAAGTCAACAAGCTCAAGGTAATCGCGAAGAGAAAACAGGATGCCTGTTTGTTCGTGTTCATGTTCATGTTCAGTGACCTTACCTTCAAATGCGGCCTAAGGCTTTCATATGGCGGTGGGGTTTCGACTTCTGAAAATAACACTAAATTGGATGTCCTGTTAAGGTTTTCTTTTTGTTTTTCTTTTTATTCTTTTACTTCCCCAAAAACCCGCTACCCTTAAATACGCTCATCTCGGCAACGTTAGTGATTTTCAATTTTATAATAAGATGAAGTCCTGCTGAAACTCGTGCCATATTTAGCGACTTCTTAGAAAACGCTCAAATACATATAAGGGTAAAAATAATGTCTAACAACAAAAGTCGTGCAGAATTTCTCAAGCAAAACCCTAGCGCCAAGGCATGGTCAGCACTAGATGACGCGGCCAATCTTCAGCATAAAGTTACTTCAGGAGCTCTAAAGCTTAAAGAGGGTTGCTTTAAAGATAAAACGGCCATTATTATTGGATCGGGTATCGGCGGTCTCACCACTGCATATGAGTTACTGGCACAAAAGACAGGGATGAACGTCACCATATTTGAAGCTCAAAATCGCACAGGGGGTCGCTGCCTGTCCTTGCGTACAGGCGATACATTAGTCCAAGATCTAGACCGTAAATTAACTGGAAGCAAAAAGGGTAGTCCACAAGTTGTGCGCTTTAAGCGCCCTCTTGGCGACAATGAACCTTACCTCAATGCCGGACCTGGGCGTATTCCATCAGGCCATAAACGTTTATTACAATACCTGAAAACCTTTGGGGTTGATGTAGAGGTCTATGTAATGGACAGCGGCTCTAATTTGATTCAAACAAAGGCTGGGTTTGGTGGAAACCCCGTCGTGAACCGACGACTCGACCATAATACGCGAGGATGGATTGCTCAAATGGTGTACAACAATGCCGATAGCTTAATCTCCGATTGCGATATAAGCTCTGGTAGTACAGATAAAGAAAGAGCCGATATGGTAGATAAACTTCAAGACTTGATGGTCAGTTTTGGCGATCTGAGCCCGGAAGGTGAATATACCGTGCGTGCCTCTGCTCCCGGTCGAGATGCCAATAAAAACACATCCGATCGCGCAGGATTTTCGATCCTACCGGGGGTCGGCAGCGGGATCACTGCCGAAGCACTTAGTCTGAACAGCTTACTGGAATCGGATTTTTGGAAGACCAACTTTTATCAACCCCAAGATTTCTTATGGCAACCCACCTTGTTCCAACCCGTTGGTGGTATGGATCAGGTTCAACATGCTTTTGCGCAACAAGTATCGGCTCTTGGTGGGACGATTCATCTTAACAGCCCGGTTAAAAGTATTGAGTGGAATGAGCGCACTCAAAAATTCGAAGTTCATGTGTCTCAAATAGGGTCTGACAAATGTGAAGTTTATGAAGCCGATTATTGTTTTAGCAATGTAGCGATGCCATTTTTAGAAGAAATGCTATCCGACCGCCTACAAGCCACAGAAGGCAAAGGCTTGAATGCTACCTTCAAAGAAGGTCTACAGGCGGTATATAAGGCACAAAACACCCCCAACTATGAAGATGAGTTTCCAAATCTATTTTTGGCCTGCACCACGAAAGTGGGTTGGCAAGCCGAGCGGTCTCTATGGCAAGGTAGCGCCTTATGCACCAATATTGATCAAACCACGGGTGTAGAGATGGTGGATGTCAAAAGCTCTGAAATAGGTGTCGTTCCTATTTTTGGCGGCATTTCACGCACGGACGATATCATCGTTCAAATTTGGTATCCTTCAAGCGATTATCAAGACCAAAAAGGTATCTTGACGGGGTGTTATAATTATTCAAAGAATGCTTACGAAATGGGAGAGATACCCATCAAGGAGCGGCTCGAGAGAGCCAAAAAAGGTGCCAAATTGTTTGGCGAAGAATTTGGCAATGGCTTACACGATGGCGTCGCTATCGCGTGGCAACATATGCCTTATATTAAAGGTGGTTGGGCGCAATGGCATTTGGTAGATGACAGCGTTGACCACTTTAACCACTTAATTCAAGGGTCAGGAATCGATGGTGACACGGCGCCTAGATTCTTTGTTGTTGGCGATCAATTATCCTCATTACCAGGTTGGCAAGAAGGTGCCGTCGCCTCGGCGTTAAATGCATTATCACGTGCCGCAGACGCCACACTTTTTATACCCTGTCTTGCAACCTTACCCGATACACGCATCATGGTGGAGGGTGTGTAGCCAATACGCCTATGACTCTGATGGTAGCACTGTTTTACAGTGCTACCACTCACGGCACCCTGTAAGAACCAGTTGAAAGACTGCCAACGAACAAAAGCAGTACGCAATTTAATTGTCCGAAACAACTAATATTGTCGAAGCATTAGCAATTTTTCAGGAAAAAATACACCTTAAGGCGACAGAATAGTTTTTCGAGCATAAGAGGCGCGTAAAACGTCGTATTACGCTTTAAATAAATGGAGGACTCGGGTGATATTTATGCGGACTTACGAAGACGGGGTCTGCGTCGTGAAAACCTAACACGATAATCACGCCTCCTCGGTGAGTAGTGCTTGGGACTTGTAGCGTGACTTATTTACATGGATGTAATGTATGCAAGTTTGCAGGAGTAAAAACTTGTCCCAAAAGCGGCCAGTGCAGCCACCTTCCCTATTCACTTGCCTTGCAACTGGCTCATTGAGGCATTTCATAAACCAGCCAAGATCATTAAGCCACATCACTAGGTGCTAAAGTAATTCGGTAACTTTTCGCTTTTAAAAAATTATTTTCTATCAGGAGTCACATACACACCCTTTCATTCGTCAGTATAGAAGTAAATTCTCTATATACATAATTCGAGGTACGAATGAAAAAAGTTGTTATTTTGGACGATTAGTTAGATTTTATATCAAGCATCGCAACTAACAAGTTGCTCAAACAGACAAATTACAGCTTGCTCGCGCTTCGCGCATTATAGCCGCTTCGCGAAAAACACACTTCCGGGCGGGTATTAGCTAGGCAGTTGAGCCCTCAGCATTTTTTCGTAACCTTCGATAAGATACTTTAAGCCCGCAGGGCCTTCACTTGGACGCATGGTGATTTCCAGCTCAGCTACCGCTTGGCGCTTATTACCGCCATCAGAAGATGACTCACGATTTTTCTCGCCAACATCAAAGTTCACATGTACCTGATCATCTACCAGATGAAAGCCGAGCTCCATTTTCAGTTTAACTTCATCGAGCTGTGAATGCTCTATCGGCACCAGTGTGATAAGAGGTACATGTACCTCTTTAAATTGCACGTCGTTATCTGTATGGCAGGGGTACTTGACGGTGACCATCTTCGGCGATAACGTGCCGGTTAGCGATTCTATCTCCGCTCCGTTGCCACTCTGTAGCCGTTTCTGTACTTTTCCCATAGCAGTCTTGGCATCTTCGAGTGCTTTTCGGGTAAGTTTTTTATCCTCATTCAAAACCGTTTCTGTGGCTTTTAGCGCATTATCTATTTCTACCTGTAACGCATCCCCCGTTGCTGGCCTTTCGCCACCCTCTTGCTCAAAAAAATCCGCTAAAGAATCCAAACTGTGGGTAACCAAAGCGTCATTTGCATCTAATATCGCTTCTTGGATGGCTTCAACAAAGTCCTCGAGCTTAATCATTTGGGCACCAACCTTGTTTTGTTATCGCCTTTATTTGGCTGCTTTGTAAATGTTTCGCTCTAATCATATGCCTGCGCTGCTATTTTCGCCCTTGAGCCCCCCTGCCTTGATTTGCTCAAATTTTTCCATGGCATCTTTCACTACTGGTACACTGCTTGTAGCAACACCGATAGAGGCGTGACACTGGCCACAACTAAAGGCTTGACCAGCCATCAACATATAAGTGTCAAATATAATTTCGTTGCCACAGGCCGGGCAGGGCATTTTTTGTTGACCAATCATAGATAGACCTTGTAAGTAGATTAATTTTCAATGAGTTTTTCTAGATCATCGCCAGATTTTTTAGACTCATCATTTTTTTTTAGTTGGCTAGCATCAACAGGAGAAATTGATTTGGAGTAAAAGTCCAACATTGATGTTAAGCCTACCGGTAGGGGTAACTGACCGGCCTTGACGTGAATGGTTAAATTCGAGCCTGTCTTGGATTGCCCTTGTTTTTCGCCCTTTTTATTGCGAGTCTTTTGATCCCCGCTAAGTGAGCCAAACAATTGTAAGGGCTGGTCGTTTTTATAATCGGATACGTTTTCCGAACTTTCGCCATCACCAGCTGCGCCTGAACGGGTTACAGAATTTTTCGGCAGATTATCTTTGCCCTGATAAGAGGTGACTTGCATGTCAAATTTAAGCTCGAATTTTTCTATCGCTAACGAGTTAAATGGAACAATTGTCAACAATGGTAGTTTAAAATACGAAACAACCTCCTCATAGGTAACCGCGTCCCCCTTTTTTTCTGTTGGCACCGGCTCCATACGTGAAATTAACATCGTAATCATCACTGGTTCGTAGCAATCGTTACGCTTGTCGAAACAATATTTCAATAGAAAGTTACTCTGCTCCTTAGCCATTAACGCGTTAGCATTCGCTATGGCTACGAGAGGCCCCCCCACAAGACCGGAGATGTTCATGCCTTCATATTTGGGTTCAGGGTTACTGGTAGTAGCATTGTTGAGCACGCTTTTTCTTCTGCTTCTTCTATTTCTTCTCATACGCGTTCCTAAAAGGCGGGGGAAAAGTAAGCAAACTGAGTTTAGATCATTTTTTCATATTTGACCAACATGGGAGCGACATAACGTCACTCCACCTTATGAAATATTAACGTGTTATTAAAGATTAGCGTGCAGGTCTACTAACTGCCACCACCGCCACCGCCGCCACCACCGCCGCCGCC
>NVXL01000086.1 GCA_002746115.1 Alteromonadaceae bacterium | reverse complement strand
TATAGGCAGACACGCAGCATGCGCCACAAGCCAAATCTAAACCGCACAAAGAGAACACCTATGCGCATTAAACACCTACTTTCGATTGGCCTACTGTTGTTATTGTCGGTTCAAACCCACGGTGAAACAGCGATACCTGCAGACTTGCTTTCCGAAATCAGATCGGCAGCCAAAACCTCTGAAGGTGATATAATCTACATCGACTTTTGGGCATCTTGGTGCAAGCCGTGTCGTAAGTCCTTCCCCTGGATGAACGCGATGCATAAAAAATATCAAACGCGCGGCTTCAAAGTCCTCGCGGTCAATGTCGATAAAGAAAGAGCACTGGCGGATAAGTTTTTAAAGAATACCCCAACAGAATTCCCAATTTTTTACGACCCCGAAGGACGCCTCGCAAAAGCATTTAAATTACAAGGCATGCCTTCAAGTTTTATGATCGATGACAAGGGGCAGATCCTGAGCGCCCACAAAGGCTTCTTCGAAAGCCGAACGCCCTCTTACGAAAAAGAAATCCAGTCATTGCTCACCCAATACTTACCTACGCGACAATCATCTACAAAAAAACGGGCCTCCCGATAACTACAGAGGACAAGATAATGAAAGCTTTGTTGAGATTGTATGTTTTGATCCCTGCGTTTAGTTTAGCTGCATGCAGCTCTCTTGGTGTGGAACCATGGGAACGAGATTTGCTCGCTAAAGATGAGATGTCCTTAAGCGCGAGCGCCAACGACCTAGCACTTGATGACCATATTTATTTTAGTAAAGAAGGCACCAGTGGTGGCCGGGGCTTCGCTGGAGGCGGCTGCGGATGCAACTAGATAAAAAAAATGTAAAAACCGCTTTGTTTGCAGCATCATGCGCATTGTTAGGTAGTAATGCGGTCGCTGAGGACTGGGAATATGATGCCGCCATTATGTATTACGGGGAGTCAGACCGAGTGCAGGCAGTAGAGGGAATTTTTCATGCCAACAAAGACCTTAAAAATGGCCGTGAGTTTAGTGGCAAGGTAGTCCTTGATTCCCTGACTGGCGCATCCGCAAACGGCGCGGTGCCGCAGGATACCCCCCAAACCTTCACTAGCCCATCAGGCAAAGGCCGCTATGAAGGCAAGGCTAACGAAATGCCACTTGACGATAGCTTTGTCGATACCCGCTTACAGTTAGGCGGCCAGTGGTCACAGCCGCTGGGTGAGAACTACTTATTTTCAGCAGGCGCCAACCTTTCCGCTGAGTTCGATTACCAGTCCATTGCATTTAACACCATGATTGGTCGTTATTTAAATAAAAAGAATACCACCCTATCCCTAGGCCTCTCCTACGCTTTTGACAGAATCCAGCCAGACGGCGGTCGGCCGATAGCACTGTCTAGGACGGTTCCGGATGCTGAGCAATTTGACAGTCAAGAAGCCTTTGATCAAGCCTTCAACGCCACTCGTCAATCCGGTGGTGATGACAGTAAAAATACGCTTGATATTATTTTTGGTTTAACGCAAGTAATAAACCGGCGCTGGATAACTCAGTTTAATTTCAGCTTATCAGAGGTCGATGGCTATCTGACAGATGCTTATAAAATCGTGAGTGAGGTCAATACTGACGGCAGGGCCATCAGTCAGCGATATGAAAGTCGTCCGAGTACACGTTCAAAAATGGCATTTTTTGCCCAATCAAAATATCATTTTAAAAAATCGGTGTGGGATATTTCTTACCGTATTTCTGATGATGACTGGGGGCTTACAGGTCAAAGCTTAGAAACGCGCTACCGTTATATGTTTGCTAACAACAGCTATTTGGAACCTCACATTCGCTTTTATCAACAGGATGCTGCCGACTTTTATCAGCCGTTTTTATTAGCGGGCGAAGCGCTACCTGAATTCGTCAGCGCCGACTATCGTATTGGTAAACTCAATACCTATACTGTGGGTTTAAAATACGGCAAGAAGATTAATAACGGACGCGAATACGGTGTTCGCCTAGAGTATTATAATCAGACGCCGCAAGATATCGGCATTGAGGCTCCGGGTCAGTTAGCCGCCCAAGACCTCTACCCGAGTATTAATGCTGTGATTGTGCAATTTAGCTATAAATACTAAGATGCTAAATACTAAGAGGCCAATTATTAACGAGTGCAATATTTTATTAGCGAGGACAATATTGTGACAACTGCTGATCAACCTTATGACCTAAGTCGCCACAATGGGCATTTTTCTGCATCCTTCAAGGCCATGGCAAGCTCCTGTGAATTACTCATCGCTACTGAAGATGAGCACCTCGCCCACGCCCTTGCTAAGCGCAGCCTTGCAGAAGTTAAACGTATCGAGCGCAAATTCAGTCGCTATCAAAAGGATAATCTTTGTTACGCCATTAATAATGCCAACGGCGCCTCGACCCCCATTGATCAAGAATGCCATCGCTTACTACAATTTGCCCAAACCTGTTACGAGCTTTCCGAGGGCATGTTCGACCTGAGCTCAGGGGTCTTACGACGCGCATGGCAGTTTGACTGCAGTGATCGCATCCCTGAGCAACAGGAGATAGAAGCTATATTGCCTTTGGTCGGTTGGCAGCAGGTAATTTTTGACAAGCGGCAGATTCAAATGAAAGCAGGTATGGAAATTGACTTTGGTGGTATAGGTAAAGAATATGCCGTTAGCCGTGTTACAGAGATATGCCAACAATTTCTTTATCAACAAACGTGTAAACAACAGACTTCTGAAGCTTCTGTTCTTATTAATCTCGGTGGCGACATTCAAATCACTCGCCCACAAAAAGACCGCAAACCTTGGATAGTCGGTATTGAAAATGATGATCAGGTGATTTCTATTTGCGAAGGCGCGTTGGCTACCAGCGGGGATAGTAAGCGTTATCTGTTAAAAGAGGGTAAACGTTATAGTCATATTTTGAACCCGAAAACGGGCTGGCCTGTTGAGCAGGCGCCTGCGTCTATTACCACCACGGCTCCGCTGTGTGTTCAAGCGGGTTGCTTGGCAACCTTGGCCTTACTTCAAGGTAAAAACGCGGAGGATTTTCTGAAAGAACAGGACGTTCATTATTGGTGTACAAGGTGATAAGAATATAATATGACATGAACAAGAAAAACCCCTCCCACCAACAATCATCATGATGATTACGTTTGATGGGAGGCTTTCAGCTATTTAAAAAATACTACAGCTGGGGATGAACAATCATACGAAGATCAGGGCAGTGACTACGACCTTGAAAATCAGTATCGATGAAAGCATCACATCCACCGTCAATTTTGGTAAGCTGATTACCTAACATATTGTAATCATCAAAGGCTGCTTTTCCGTGCCATTTAATCAGAATATGAACTTCTGCATGGGAATTTTTCACGCCGCCACCGAACAGGTTTGTACTAGGAATCTCGCCATACTCTAGGCATGAATCAAAAATACCAACACCTCTAGGCCCAACAAGAGCAGGCGCTGTGCTTAAAGCCGACGTGTCAGCCGCAGGGTTTCCAACATCGCCAAGGGTACAGCTCGCGCCGTCAATAGTATCGCCACCAAAGCAGTTATCAGGCTCATTAAAAATGATCCACCAAGTAGTAAACGCGCCCTCAGGCAAGTTATTAGCCTTAGTAGTAATACATAATTTATCTGATTTTCGTTCAATTTTGGACCACGAACCACGTACACTCGCTAACTCGACAGGGCTTCCGTCAAGCTCACTCTCTGTTTCATAGACCGGAGCCATACTCTTAACGCTTGGCACGTATGCGCCACCGGCATTGGCGTGAGCACCAAAAACAAGACTACTAGCGATTAATGCGTATTTAATTTTATTCCCAAACATAACCATTCTCCCAATTATAATTAATTTAACACTGTTGACTGATATTTAAAAATCCGGTATTAATTAAGGACGCACGATCATCAAGTCTGAACTCGGATCCCCCCGTAACAGCCTTAACCGGAAAAGTTTAAACACTACATAAGACGTCAACCCGTCGCACTTTACATGTATTGATAACAATATGCTAGTGCTTGCACTCTCAAGCTAAACATCACCAAACACGCTAAAGATAAAACTCAACAAATTCAGCCGAAAAATAGATAAAAAACAGCCATAACGCCTAATTATCGACCATATCTAGGCTATTCTGATTGCGTTACATCAATACCCAGCGTTCAAGACGTGCAACAGTTGGTGTTTTTAGAAAAATAAATAGCTCCTGAGTACTATCACTTAAATCACCTAACAGATTATTACAATTTAAGCTTTGCTTTGTTAATGTAAAAATATTAACAACAAGGAAGAGAGGCGAGCCTTATCGAGTGATTAACTGATTAAAATAAATAAGTAGAGAGACTGTTTAAAACAGCTCTCTACGATACTATCAATTATTCCTATTTTATTCGACGGGATTTATTCGACGGTGCTTATTCGGTATTACTATTAAGTATTAACATCCGTCGATCCAAATACCCCTTTCACCACCTGCCAAGTTACCGCGAAAGTACCAACAATAAATACCACATCCCCAAGAGTTCTTACCCATCGTAATGTAACAAGTACATCACTTTGAATTAAGGCTTCACTGCGCGCATACCAAAGACCTTCAGAGGCACTTGCAACAAACTGGATAATCCCTATGGGTAAAAGACTGGTAAACAGCATCAGTACCAATCCAGCATTGAGCCACCAAAAAGCGGTTTTCATCAGCTCTTCGTTAAAGACTAGCTTCGGACGAATGTATCGTAAAATCAGCAGCGTAAACCCTAGCGCTAAGAATCCGTACACACCGAACAAGGCTGCGTGAGCATGGGTTGCGGTAGTATTTAGACCCTGAAGATAATACAGAGCCAGTGGCGGATTAAGTGAGAAACCAAGCACACCCGCACCTAGCATATTCCAGAAGGCAACCGCGACAAAGAACATTAGAGGCCATTTAATATTGATCATCCAGTCGGCACGATCTTTTAACTTGTAATGCTCCCAAGCTTCATAGCCAAGTACAATTAAGGGCACAACTTCAAGTGCGCTAAATGTGGCGCCAATCGCCATCACAGGAGTGGTGGTACCTGAAAAGTATAAATGGTGGAATGTCCCAGGTACGCCGCCAAGTAAAAAGAGCGAGGCGGCTGCCAGTGAAGCCACTGTCGCCATTCTCTTGCTGACTAAACCCATATTAAAAAAGATAAACGCAAGGGCTGTGGTGGCAAATACCTCAAAGAAGCCTTCAACCCACAAGTGCACGATCCACCAACGCCAATATTCCATCACCGAGATATGAGTACGCTCACCGTAAAAGAAACCTGCGCCGTAAAACAGGCCTATCGCAATAACTGAGGCGGTAAATAAGACCAATAAATTTTTATCGCCCTTTTGTTTTAATACCGGAACAATGCAGCGCAACATTAAGACTAACCAAAGTACAATGCCAATAAACTTACCGATCTGCCAGGCTCTACCAAGGTCAACATACTCGTAGCCTTGATGCCCTAACCAGAAGCTAAGTTCAGGAGGCATAATTTGCGCAATGGCCAAGTAGTTGCCAGTAAACGAGCCAACGACGACGGCAACCAAGGCCCAAAAAAGTACATCAACACCCAGCTTTTGAAATTTGGGATCTTTACCGCCATTAATAATCGGCGCTAAAAATAAACCAGCTGCAAGAAATCCTGTGGCAATCCAGAACATTGCGGCTTGAATATGCCAGGTGCGTACCAAGCTATAAGGGAACCATTCCGCTGTAGGGATGCCATAAAAGCTTTGCCCTTCCAGGGTGTAGTGAGCGGTAAACCCTCCCAGAAGTACCTGGAAAGTAAATAACGCGACAACTAAAAGCAGGTATTTACCTAGCCCCTTTTGTGACGCTGTTAAGTTAAATGTAGCGATTGGATCTTTTTCCGGCGCGACCGGAGGCTCCTCTTCTTTACGTAAAAATGCCCATCCCCAAACTAAACCGCCAATGCCTGCGATTAATATCACTACGCTAACAATTGACCAAATGATATTTTCGGCCGTAGGCTTATTATCGATTAAAGGCTCGTGGGGCCAGTTATTAGTGTAAGTTGCCTCACCGGGAGTGCGTTCGGTGGATGCGGCCCAAGCGGTCCAGAAAAAGAACTCAGTGAGTCTTGCCCTACGCACATCATCTGGCAAAGTTACTTCTTTCATAGCGTAATTTTCACGCGTTTCTTTTAGCTCTGCCCCGCCACCAAAAAGTGCATTATAGTATGCAGCGGTTTTCTTAATCGCTTGAATTCTGCGGTCAGACAAAACGACGATATTGGTATCCGAATTAAAAGTATTAGTTCGGTAATCTACCTTAAGATCGTAACGCAGGGAGTGCTGTTGTTTGTCGGAAAGTGCTTCATACGCTATGTTATATTGGTCCTGAGCGGCTAGTTCTAGCCAATTCATAAGTTCACGGTGAAGCCAATCGGCAGACCAATCCGGCGCCTGATAAGCACCGTGCCCCCAAATGGAACCAAGTTGCATACCGCCGATTGATTGCCAAGCGGATTGACCATCTAATATTAGGGTATTCGTTGTGACGATCTCGCCTTGGCTAGATTGAAATGCGTCGGGTATTGGCGGTGCGGACCGGTAAACCTCAGTACCAAAATAACCCAATATTGAAAATGTGACGCCTAGTACGCCAATCAGCGTCCACCATAGTTTTTTATATTCTCTCATCGTTACTCCTAGGCATTGCAGTTGCTACGTTACAGACAGGCCAATTAAGGTTTGTCATTCTTGGTTCCTCTTGGTCAAACATGCAATTTAAATGAATCTTTGGTGGGCACAGTGTACTCCTCCCGCCCAAAGATGCAAAGTATTTATATCTTTGGGCGAGAGAATGTTTTATTCTTACTACTTGGAGTGACAAACAGATCAAAATTTTATGAATATTAAGCGTTTTACCGACTACTCACTGCGAGTGCTTATTTATTTGGCTTTAAAGGAGAACGAGCTTGTCACAATCAAGGAGGTCGCTGACAATTACCAAATATCTAAGAATCACCTCATGAAAGTTGTTCAAGAGTTAAACAGTAAGGGCTTTATCGTTGCTACCCGAGGAAACAATGGCGGCATTAAGTTAAGTCGCCCCCCAAAGGAAATCAATATTGGGGAACTGGTGAGAATGACAGAGCAAGATTCACCACTGGTGGAATGTTTCGGCCCAGATAATCAATGTGTGATTGCGCCTGCATGTCAACTAAAAAACATACTTAATGAAGCGCTGAATAGCTTTTTCACATCACTTGAGCAGTATACTTTGGCGGATATATTGGGAGGAGAAAACCAAGATGAGCTTAAGGTGCTTTTGCTTTTGCCTGATATGTAGACGCTGACACTGAATGATTCTTTAAGGTAAACCCGTGTAGCTTTCAAATCGGAGCGGTTTTAGTATTCTAAATAATCGGTAGCATAAATGCAGTGTATGCACCGATACACCAAAGCACGACCGCGGCCCAAAAAAACCGGACGTTCCAACACTGAACACTAGCACATGCTTGAGCAAGGCCGCTGTCCGAAGGGCATACTTTGTTACAGCGAAACAATACCCCCCCGGCACAAATCAAAATAAACGCAGTAATTCCAAATGTCCAATTTTCATGCAAGCCAAACCAACGTAGGAAGGGAAAATATTCGCCGTAAAGCGAAGCCACCACCGACCCCATACCAAGACTGACAAACAAAATCGGTATTGCACAGCATAACAGTGTGGGGATGGAAGAAAATAGCAATAAGACGCCCCATATTTTTGGTTTTTTTGTCGTGATATTCATAGCAACTCCCATTGATTTGTATTGGTGGGTATCTGCTCTTCTTATTTTTTCATGAAGAGTCACATTGGGCTTGTTTCTCTTTGCTGCGATAAGTGAACCCTTTTTCAATAAACAAGGTGCTCAGCTGTGAATCAGAAAACTCCAGCGAATCATTGGCGCAGACCTTAATAATACCGTTTTCAAGGTCTGCCTTCACACGTTTCACACCGTCGATTTTCTTGAGCGCTTTTGCAGACGTGGCAACACAAAAAGGGCAGGTAATTCCGTCGACACGGATATTGTATTGGATATCAGCAACTGCGTAATTCATTGCCGCAACGAGGAAAATAGATAATAGTAAAGAACGCTTCATAAGCTTCTCCGAATCACCAATTTAAAAATTTGCTCGAATACTCGTCCGAACAATATAGTCTTTTTTTAGGGCACTATCATTCAA
Source organism: Alteromonadaceae bacterium (assembly GCA_002746115.1). GTDB lineage: Bacteria > Pseudomonadota > Gammaproteobacteria > Pseudomonadales > Cellvibrionaceae. The sequence goes on along the minus strand of NVXL01000086.1, from coordinate 11,375 downwards.
TTGTTGCCTGACGGGGATTTGTATTCCCGCTTCAATAATCCAGCGCTGAGTAATATATTGAGCCCCAGGCACAAGGTATACAATCACTCCTCCACTACCCCTGTCTTTTAAACCGTTATATGTATTTCTGTTTTGATTAATCCAATTAACCTCCAGTACACCATTGAAAAAATGGCTGGTGTTTTCATCCAGGTTTTGGGGGGATAATCGATATTGAAGCGATGCATCGAAACGGCTTATATCGCCCAGTTCAAACCCGTTTGCTTGTCTGTTTTCTCGATAGCTAAACTGAGCATCTACCTCCCAGTTAACAGAAGCATAGGTCACAACGACGCCACCGAAACTGTCCCACGACCCCGTTCCCAATTGCAAACCCCTTGGTAACCTGCCCTGCTTATCTCGTTCGTTATCACTCCCTGTGGGAATTTTCAAACCGAGCAAAGGCGCAATCCGCGCAGTCCCCCCCTGAAAGTCACGATGGTAGAGTGTATACCGACCAATGAATTGACTATCGGCGATTCCGGTCGTACTACGGTTAGCGTCAAAGGTTTCCATTTGTCGATGGGTGTAAGGGATAGTGGCAAACACGGCCAATTTGGGAGAAAGGCCATAAGCAACAGTCGACACTACACTCCACGCCTTCGTATTTCGATCCAGCTTGCTGGAGTCGTCCTTGGACTTGGTTATGAGATATTGGACACGGAGAATTGTCTCTCCCTTGCTAACAGGAAGTGCGGTGTTAAACGTGAGTGGCGCAGATATAACGAGGGAACTGAAAGTTTGTACGATGATTACACCAAACCAGAATATTGCAGCTTTCATTCATCTTCACCGTAAAAATGCTGCAATATACTGCATTGTTTTAACGGTTTGCCTTTTCCGGGGCAAAATGCAGCCAGCTCACCTAAGGCATTTTTCATTGTCTGCAGATCTTCCATTCGCCGTTCAATTTCCATGATTTTATGAAGGGCTTTCTCACGCACATCACCGCAATCTTTTTCAGGTGTTTGGTTGAGATCGAGAAGCTCCTTGATTTCTTGAAGTGAAAAACCTAAGCCTTGAGCCTTTCGTATAAATCGTAACTGTTTCACACTATCCTGGGAGTACACACGATAGCCGGATTCAGTTCGAGTGACCGGCGCCAACAAGTGTTTTCGCTCGTAATACCGAACAGTATCAATATTCACACCGCAAGCCGAAGCAAGTTTACCAATCGTCAAGGTCATCATAATTTTACCTAGAAAGTACCATCATAAACCCTGGAGTATAGTCTAGGGTCAACGGTGAATTCACCTTACCTATATAGAACAAAAAAGTCTTGACTCTGGACTGTGGTCTAAGGTGTTAAATGACACGACTTCGAAGTAACGCTATCCGCAAAAAATAGACGCTGAGGGGCATTAACAACAATGATTACTGAGACAAACATGATTACTGAGAAAAGCAGGATTAGTCAAAAACCGCCTCCTGCCCCGTTTCACTGGCGGTGTCGACATACCTGGAAACAATCTGCCCGCAACACCTTCTGGTGTTTACTAGGTTGTGCAATGGGTGATTTTGCCACTATATTTGCCTTTCAACTTTGGGCGCCTGAGACCAACCCAATCCTTGTGATGGGCTTAGCCATTATCAATGGTTTGCTGACAAGCATTACACTGGAAACAATCATACTCTGCCGTCAATTGACATTGAAAATAGCGCTGAAGACAGCCTTAGGGATGAGTTTAGTGAGTATGGTGGCCATGGAATTAGCAATGAACGTGACTGACTATACCTTGGTCGGTGCGGCGGCACTCACCTGGTGGTCCGTTATTCCCAGCTTGATGGTGGGTTTTATCACCCCTTGGCCTTACAACTACTGGCGACTTAAACGCCACGGCAAAGCATGCCACTAGAAACGAAGTGAATAGAAGAGAATCTTGCCTTATTATCTAATGACTAAGACTATGAATCCGCAAAATGTTGCCGCCCAAATCTCTAGCAATTAACATATCCTGAGTGAGATGAACCGGAATAGCGGCATCAATCGCTAACACCTCTTTATCCTTATCAGTATCAACAATAATCAGATCGCTGTTTGCATTAAATGCCACATACCTAAGATCCTTGTCTGCGATGATACCTAGCTCACGATTAAATTTTTTCAACAGTTTTCGGTAATCTCTGTCACTTTCTTTGGCGATACGCTCTTTAAGTATTTCACCTACTGCTTGTTTATTATAGCGATTACAACTGTCGCACTTTCTTTGTTTATAAGTACGACCTTGTTTTTTCAGCACTAGCATCATCGGGCTATCCGGGGCTAAAGGGCTCGATGATGGAGAACGTCTAAAGGTTTGCCTGGTATTCTGTGTTGGGATAATAACCCTGTTGCCATCCTGGCTTAATAACATCTCGTGGAATTGCACATCCCCACTATCGCCTAATGTGATTACTTTGAATTTATCCTTAACATAATAACCCGCTTTATTACCTTTATTCCCCCATAGTGTGCCATTAGGTGAATCCATATTCCTAAAGAATCCTTCCGAACTAACAACACGAAATGGTGATGGCGCATCCGTCATAAAGTCGCCTCGAAGTTTTGCAAACTCTATGTATAAGGACTCACGTAGCGGGCCTGCGCTATGAATGGGTATTATTTTCTGGCCGTCTATTTGATAGAATAATGCTAGATTTAACGGCAAGGAGTTATCCGACTTGCCATAGGATTTCACCCAAAAAGCCAGCACTTTCTCCGGGTTAGCAATCACCTTATCGAAGTCTTCTGGACTGTCTATCGCATCTTCTGAGCTCTGTTGTTGTCCGAAAAACTGATTGGTCTTATTCAATGTTGCAAACGCCCTAATCTCATCGTGTGACGGTAGCGGAGGTGCAGGTAGATTCAACTTTTTGGTGTCGCCTGCGGTATTGGTCAGGTTTATGCTGCTCACAACCGTGGGTATAGGCGCTTGATCGTCATAATTAATCGTGAGAATATTCTCACTGCCCGGTATCAGATAAAACTCATTATTTTGAGCGTTCAAAACCAATTCAGAAGCCTTGCCGGTGTTCAAATCGGTGAATAGTAACTCACCATAACGCATAGTTTCAGAGACTAATAACTGACCACTCTTTCCAAAGGTTTTTATTTCACCTTTGTTATCCATAAGCACTTTAAGTGGTGACTGAGAGAGAGAAACCAACTTGCCATCTTTTAATAAATAATGGTTTAAATAAGCAATTTTTCGGGTCCCTATACTGTAACGGCTTTCGAGATCTAATATGCCGCCAAAGCCACTGAAACTGCCGTAACTTTCATTGATATTGAATTGTTCCAAGACATCATTACGACTATCGTAAATTTGCATGCTTTTCCCAGAAGGAATAATCATTTTTTCTTTAGATATCGGGAAAACAGGAGGACGCTGGATAATATTCTGTACCCCATAAGCGAAAGGTTGCCTCCCATCTCTTTGCTGAGCAGGAGCAGCCTCAATATTTACCTGCTTAATAATTTCCCCAGATTCAGCATTATAGATGCCTACCCCTTTAATATTAGACAATACCAATGCTGGGCTATTGGCTAACTGAGTGAAGAACATGCTCATGACAAGGTGTGATTGGCTGACCTGTTTTTTACTACCCGCAGCCCCAATTCCAAGTCCTCCCCCAAAACCGCCCCCAAAACCACCCAAAGCCATAGCGACGTTGTCAAATTTAGACACGGTCACCACCGTTTGAGGGGAGCTTCGATCAAAGGTTTGCACAGTTTCAACAACGTTTTTAACCGGGCCGCCCTGCTCCCGATGAAGTTTGCGCCGAATAAGCCCCACTGTATTGCCATCTTCAGCCAACGCAAGAGCAACGATCTCCCCTTCATCCCCCGTAAGCGTATGGCTAAATACACGCCTTAGTCGGCTTGACTCAATTTTATAAACAACAATATTCTGCAAACAACCTGCGACCAGATAACGTCCATTATCAGCGACTGAGACGGCCATCGGCATAAGGACTTCAGGTGGTTTAGGCGTTTGATTTCCGGGCATAGACCAATTCATTTGTACTTGTAAATGTCTATCTATTCCGGCCTTACAAACAGATTCCCCACCCACCTTTATTTTTAGGTTGGTATTACCAGGGCCTATTATATAAGTTTCTTTGCTATCATTATCCCACAACAATGAATAACCCGCCGTGGACTTCATAATACTCGCTGTATTGGCTATTCCGCCAACATACTGCCATTGATGCTCCGCCTGACCTATTGCGGCCCAAAACAAAGATTGCCCGCGCTTCACTAATACCTTTTCACTCACTGCGTCCCAATTAGCAATTTTAAAATCTTCATTAGCATGAGACACTACAGAATAAGGTTTGTCATCGCCTATTTTATCCCAGACGATTGCGCTGCGTATTTTACCGGCCCAAAATTGATTATCTTGTTTACCGGGGATCACAATATCGGCATCTAAGCTTATTGGGGTTATTGCCCTTACCTCTTCTAATAGCTTAGTTGCGGTCGATAAGGCCTCAACGCCTCTTGCACCGCGCAATAAATTAGCACGCTGTACCAGCGCGTTACTCAATGCCGCCACTTGATTGGCATCGCGAAACGCACTAATAGCAAGATTTAAATAACTATCGGCCCTCAAATAAGAATTTTTATCTATCCCGCCGTTGAGACTTAATATGGTATTGGCCATTGCCTGATACTGCTGTGCCAATTGTCGAGCCGCCGCCGAGCTACCGTCTTGCTCGTAAACCACCTGTAATGCGCGGATCGCCTCCATACGCGTCTGCTCAGCTTCATTTGGCAAGCCAATCACCTCATAATAATCTGCCATGGCAATATCATTAGCCAGGTCATTGGGCGCTAACTCTTTAGCTTTCGATAAAATATTTAAATGATCGGCTTTATTAATATCCACGCTGGCGGGATAAAACCGCTTAGCATACTGACGAAGTTTACCGGCTATAGCCCTAGCGTGAGCCGCTTGGGTATGGACATCAATTAAATTAGGGTCATCGGTCAGCCTATTGGCCAATATTTTCTGTGTTAACAACTGATCAAATAACGGCAGACGACTATTACTGCTGACCACCAATTGCACGGCAAAATTGCCTGCACTACGACTGTGATCAATGTAATAACTGTCGGCTCCGACTTTGGCAATTAACTCATACGGCGTGGCAAAGCGCTGTATAGACGCCGGGACAGTGATCATACCCTGCCCTTGGATAACGATTGTTGAAACAATAGTATCACTGCCCACTTCTCGAACAGAAAACTGCACCGGAACCTCTTCAGCATTGTGGAAGTGGTGCTCGGTCCAACGAATGGTTTTGCAACCAATACCAAGAAACCCGCATTTACGCCGGCTGCGCGGGCGTTGATTAATGTCAATACGCCCTGAAACCACAATATCGATGCTTTGACCCGGATAAAATACGGCTAAATGACTATTGGAAAGCGCATGCGGTGACGAGCGATTTGCAAAGGCTTGGCCAGAAATGGCCTCAGCATAAAGGGACTGGCTTGCCATTAATAAGCTGAGACAAATGAATAATTTATTTATCATTGTTTTAATTTCCCTTATTGAATCGCTATTTGACAGTCGTTAGGTTGCATTCCTTGCCAACCCGGGGAGGCACTACCTGCTCTCGTATCATCGTGGGCGATAAGTAAGCGGAAGTCGTTTAGCATAAAGTCGTCTACGTTTTTATCACAACTCACCTTATAACCCAGCTGCGTTAAATCCCTAGTATCATTGGCGACGCCATTATGCTGAACAATAAAGCTGATTTGAATATCCTCCAGTTGATCAATGTCTTGCTCTTGCTGTAGTACTAAACTCCACAAACCATAGAGCGGGTAGCCCTCTAACGGTTTTAAGGACTCCTCACTATTCGCCCATCGATGCCGTAAGCCCGCCAGCTGTGCGTTAGTTTGTGATTCGGTTAAAGACTGAACTGCGGTAGACTCCGAAAAAGACAAGGCATTAGTAAAATAGCTGTTTTCATACCGCACCCAGCCCAAGCCCGAGTGCCCTAAACGCGCACCCTGTAAATAAACGATATTATTATCTTTATCGCGACCAACGATGCTTGGAATAACAATACGTACATTATTCAAATCAGCTACCGTTATAAAATGCTCGGGTCTAATTAAAAAATTCAACGCCAACTGTTGCGCCTGACCATTTTTTTGCCAACGTTTAATCACTTTCCACTGATTTGGGCTCAGTAAAGTGCTTAACGAGACGCTTTGCGTACTTGCAAGCTCACCAACCACAGCCGTATCATTGGTACACTGATACTGACGGCAGACCGTTAAAGCCAGCTCTTTTAACTGCCGCCAATGTTGCCGCAGTTTACCGAGGTCTTTACGTTGCCCCTGTATCGATGGGTTAAACCAATCATATAAATTTATATCGCTATCCAAGGCAAAGCGCTGCCAATTTAAATTACTACGAATCAACTGCTCCATCTGCCTATTATCCGTAGAGCCAAATAACCAAAAAGCCAAGGCACGATCAAATAAATCAAATTGAAAACGTAGTAGCTCGGCCTTAAAATAAACCAGCGCCATTTTTTGCTTTAAGGCCTCAACCTGATCCGCCCTACCTTGGCCTAGCTTAACAAGTGCATGGTTGACACGATTGCGCTGTACCAGTGCCGCGTTACGATGACGCTCGGCAATATTGGCGTCCAACTCCGCCAAAGCCGCATTAAAATCAGCTTGCTGCTGCATGGTATTAAGGTGGGCTAACTCTACCGACAAACCACGATCTTCGTCATTTTTTCGATTCGCTTCTTTGGCGATATGGCTCATCTGCTCAAAACCCGCAATCACCTTCAGTGCTGCGCTTGCGGCCATACCGTAAGGGCCTGCGGCACTTAATGCACTATGTATCGCCATATTCTGCAGTGCTTCATTCTGAGTGATACCTGACTCAGGTAAATTCAAAACACCATTTGCTACGGAGCCCTGCCCTGCTGAAGCGCTGACACTGTTATTGACTGCCGTTTGAGTTTTGACACTTATTGCACTCAAACCTAACTGAAAACCACTCGCACTTTGTTGATAAGCGGCATTAACAGCTGCTGAGGGATTGTCGATTAATGACTGCTTTATGCTCTGCTTGCGACTACTTGATAGCTTACCTAGCCATTGGTTGACACTGCCATCAAAACTGGCGTCTGGCACCCATGAGACTATATCCTGAATCAGCGATTCGCCTTGTGTCAAAATGACCCGACTTAACTTCCCTATTTTTGCTTCCATTTGTTTTTGCCCCAACTCTATAGGGCGATCAATCAGAGTTTTTAACAAGTGCTGATATTTATAACGTGCAACAATATTGCCTGACGCATCTTTAAATTCAATATCGTTGTTTGTCATTGACACATTAGGCAATGACGGAAGCCCTTGTGATTTGAGTTCGTTCGCCAGATTTTGACGGCAAAGATTGATACTTATACAGGTATGACCTAAAGCAATATTTGCGGCCAATACCGCCTCATCATCCAAAAACTCAAAGGCAATCGTTCGATGCCAAGCTTGACTGATCACATTAACATAGGTGGCCGCGTCGGTAGATTGCAGGCCACTTTGCAGGACTTGTTCACTGATTTTTTGTAGTAAGCCTGCAAAGTCATCACTATTTTCTTTTAACAGCAAGGTTAAATACCGCTTAAGCTCTGCCTCACTACTGTAAAGCTGCTGGCTCAATACCGACGCCACCTGATCGCGCAGCTTACCGCCCTCACGAGCGAGTTGAATAATTTGTCGCAGCTCTTTGGGGGGAGCCACCAAAGCCTTAATATCACGCTGCCATTCGCTGTCTAGATTTTGATAAATAAGCTCTCCGGCGGCAACAATATCAACGATATTACCGGTTTTAACCAGTTTAACAACACGCTCACCGTCTTCCACTAATTGCTTACCTTGTTCATAAGCCTCCTTCACCTCATTATAAGTATCTAACAAGGCTTTGGTTTCATCCGATGAGGCGATGAGTGCCTGACTCAACTCGGAGCCTTCATCTGCCAGCATGGCTAAGGCAGATTGCGTAACAGCCTGTTTTAAATCACCCGATGCAGCCGCTTCGGATAATTCCGCAAGGTGCCCAATCCCTAAAGCTTCAGATGCAGCACTCATTACTACCTTGTTAATTTGTTCACTGACGGCATCCAGTTGCTTCGTTAAGGCTTTAATTTCCTTAGCGATTTCGACTTGGCGATCCTGAATCTGCTTGCTTCGATCACGAATCATCAGCTTCTGGTCATTAGCGCGGTTAACTTTGATATGCGCCTGCCACTTTTCATAGAGCCTAACATCGCTCTCTTTTTGGCTATTAAGTTGATCATTGTTGAGTCCGGCTGAGTCTGAACTTTGATTGCTCAGCGCTTGCAGTTGGGTCTGGACTTCATCAACTAAGGTATCAAAACTATTGATGGATGACTCTAACTGAGTAAAGGCCAAAACTGGGTTAACCGGCTTACGAGTAACTGCGCCGCCCCAAAACGGTAAGCCACTTTCCGCTAAGAGTAAGCGGTAGGCGATATTATCCTTTAATAGTTGAATATTTTGCCCGCTTTCTCCTAATAAAGACGACTGCTCCATTTTCGCTTCAGCGGCTTCTTGCTGCGCCTCTTTATACAAAGGAATGGCTTTTTCAGCGGCGCCTAGCAGAAAATATTCGTCCGCCAACAGCGATTTAGTATACGCGAGGTCATAAATAAGCTGCTGAGTCGAGATCGGTTCAGGCAAGCTGAGGCTTTCTGCCCCATTCGACATAGGCGCGGACTGTGCGAGAGCACTATAAAAAAGTAACAAACTACAAGAAAACGCCCCAAGCCGACGCATAAGGCCACAAGGGAGCCTCTTATTGCGTATAAAAGCCTGAATATCGTAGGTTTTAGATGATCGCTTGTTATATACTTTTTTTATACGCATTATTGAAGATAGCCCTAAGCTTATTCGTAATGCGCTGATTCTAAAGAGTTAGTTCTAGGAGTGTAAAGTCTTATGAGCAGTTTCCGATATTTAACATGTTGTCTCCTTATTCTAGCCTCCCTTGTTAAAGCTCCGCTTCTATATGCTGAAGACTTCAACCTCCGCCTAGAGCGCCTATCATCCCTTGCGAACCAAGGCGTGAAAGGTCGCCTCCTGCTGAACAACCAAGAGCTTGGTATTACGCTTGAGAATGCTAATACGCTCATTCCGATCGGTAGCTACACGGGTATTATGCGTTATGCCTCAAGCAAGGGCTTTGCGCAAAGCGCCAACGGCCAACTCAGTAACACCGGGGATTTTCTTTTAGAAATTGCGGGTGTACCCGGCTTTACCGACATTTTATTTCATACCGGAACACAACCACATCATTCTCGTGGTTGTATATTGTTGGGCCCTGCTTATCGGGATGACAAAGGTATCGGCCATTTACCAGAAGACCATCCCTTAAGAAAACTGCGTAACTATTTTTACGGCAGCAACCAACCTAATAGTTCACCTATTACTAAAATTAATATTACTATTATATGAGTACGCAACCCGTATGGTAGAGGGATTAAAATGGTGTCGATTTTATATGCATTTAATGCTGCCACTAATTGGATGCTTCGCGCCAAGTAATCAGTGTGTGATGCCCTGTAAGTCAATAAATAACACCTTTGATGAAGCATTGAATACTTCTCCACACGCCTTGAGCCATATGCTCTAGAGAAATAGCAGGGTTGATTGTTATCGTTGATCGGGTTGTCCGTCATGGTTGCCAATTGCTGATATAGAGTCTAAGGTTATTGTATGTTCATAGTTTTGGGGGCTTGCGTCCCTTATTTTAGGTGGCGTCGAAATAAGTTATGTTTTTCCATGACTTAGGTTTGTATTTTGGATAGGTGATATATCGAAGTGTCGCTTTTTGTGGCGGTTGAATTTCAACCCACTGATTGGAGGGCTTGCAATACATGGCTTGTGGAGAGGTTGCAGGTGATGGCGGTTTTGGGAACTAGGACTAGGAAAACACGATTCAACGCAAGAGAATCAGATGTTAGCGGAAAATTGAGAGTCGATAGGTAATTTGTGAATAAATCAGATTTAATAAAATCGCTTCCTAGGGAGTTGCCGATGATTCCAGCTACTCGTGATGAATACGCATTGTTAGCTCGTAGATTAGGTACAACATCTATGGCCAAATATTTGGTTATGTCAAATGGAACTCGTGTTGGATGGCAATCAAATCGCAATTGGTATGTTTCACCAATTGCGCTCAAAGTTGCAAATGGGAATTACCCTCGCAATTACGGTAATTGCTAGTAATAAATAATGTGTTCAAGCAGATAAGTCTAATTAGGTAGCCGGGAGTTTCTAGCTCCCAGCCCCTACACCACCGATCAAGCGGCTCCGCAATCGGCGGTTCCCTACCCATAGTGAATCTCAACCCATCTATCTTTTAAGCAATAATACCCTTATTTAGCTAAGAACTCGTTTGACAGGCCAATATTAATGCCCGGCGTTCGAGCACTATGCCAATAACTTTTACTCGACATACCACAGGAAATCGCAAGATCCAACGAGACACCTAAGCGCATTAAACTTCGAACTTTCGTTCTAACTTTACGCCACTCGGCTTGGGCTTCCTGCGTCGCTCTACCTCCTGCATCCTTGCAGTCGTGTTTCCAGTAGCACATACGTAAGCGCCGTCGTATCCACGAATCGAGATCGATACATTTTTGATAACCTTGAGCTACGCCAAAATAATTAATCCACCCGCGCATGTACACCGTCAGCTCCTTTATGAGTTTTCCCATAGAAATTCCGCGAGACCGTCCAGTGATATTTTTAACTTCGTTTTTAAACTTTCGTTCAGCATCTGCATGCCAGGCGATTGTTTTTCCACGAAAGGAGAATCCTAGGAACTTGCTTTTGCTGGTAGGTACTACCCGGCTTTTCTGATCATTAACTTTAAGCTTTAGTTTACGCTCAACAAACCGTGTAACACTCTTTAATACGCGTTCACCTGCACGCTTGCTGCAGACTAAGATGATGAAATCGTCCGCCCAGCGTGCAAATTTATGGCCTCGGCGCTCAAGCTCTTTATCCAGTGGATCAAGAACTATATTACTTAATATCGGAGAAAGAGGTCCACCTTGCGGTACACCTTCTCTGCAATCAAGCAAGAGGCCATCTTCGACAATACCTGTTCTTAGGTATTTTCAGATTAATCTTAAAAGCGATTTATCGTGTATCTTTTTACCTAATTGAGTCATTAGTAAATCATGATTTACACGGTCAAAGAATTTCGATAGATCCACGTCTACAGCCGTCCTTCTGCCACCAGCTACATATTCCTGCACTTGCTTCACTGCTTGGTGCTGCGAGTGTTTAGGTC
>NVXL01000085.1 GCA_002746115.1 Alteromonadaceae bacterium | reverse complement strand
CGGGTGTCAAGGACTTTTGAAAGGAAAAAGGGGTCAAATCCCTTTAAATGGTAACGTATCAGTATCAACCCCGTCTTCATCCGGCTCTAGCCGCTTAGGCCTCCCCCGCTGAGAATAACCCACTTTGCACAAAGTTGAGCTTTTTGGTAACCCAGCCCCCATAGGAGACTTTAGATGCGCCTTAACATCAGTGTGGTAATAAACAATACCGTCAACGACTTCAAATGTATTATTAACATCCAATGTTAAAGCTAATTCTATTTTTACACCTGAAGCTCTAATTTTATCACCAACGGGGGAGTCCAGTATCGATTGCAAAGCTTCTCTTGTCTTCGCAGGCATAGTGGACGATATCTCTTTAGCTAAAGCTATTTCTTTACTATGTTCAAAATAACGATCAACTTCATCACCCTTTTGTGCATCCTTCCTCGACGCCGAATTAAAAATATAGCTAAATGCACCAGTAACCGCACCATTAGAAAACTTTCCACCGGTAATTCGAGAACCAGTACCACCTACAATGGCGGATACAATGACACCTCTCACCTTAACGCCGTCGTTTAATAGGCCAGCTAAACCTGAGGCTGAAGCAAGTGCACCAAAGCCTGCTGAGGCGAAACCGCTACCGAACTTGCCTCCTTGAAAGGAAGTGACACGCGGCGGGGTTAACACTGATGAAGTATCCTCCAAGACTTTCGAGGCAAAGAAAGCACCTGGCTTATTTTTTATTGGCTAAGTTTTAGATGTAACCGAATGGCTGGGCGGCTTTAACTTTCAATGGGCATGGTCAAGCGGGTACTGCGCTGCACAGTTTGTCTAATAAAGATACTATTGATAAGCGAGTTATATTAACGGTGAGACTATTCAGGGCACTGAAGAGATGGAAAAATAAAATTGAGACTTAAGCGAAAAGAGAAAATACTTTCTCGATTAAGCTAATAACGAGTGCATATAAAGCGGAAGAAAAGGGAATAAAACGAAGTTTATACAATAAAAATATAGGTGGTATTGTTGCTTTAATAGTCGGCCTAGAACGGCCTAAAAATTGGTTGCGGGGGCCGGATTTGAACCAACGACCTTCGGGTTATGAGCCCGACGAGCTACCATACTGCTCCACCCCGCGTCCATGTTCCTACACTAACTTAATAAATCTTGAGCCTCTGGCGAGTAAAACAGATAATAGAATTTATTAACCGCTTTCAAGATATAAAAATTAGTCACTTCAGCTGCAATAAATACAAACTGAAAATTGGTTGCGGGGGCTGGATTTGAACCAACGACCTTCGGGTTATGAGCCCGACGAGCTACCAGACTGCTCCACCCCGCGTCCATGTTCACATTACTAAATCATTGAAAAACAACATATTTTGTAATGCTATCTTGATTTACGACTTCTGCAAACTCCGCAGCGGCCTTAACCAAGGAGGCGAATTATAGGGATGACTACCGCCACCGTCAACACATTATTTCATTATTTTAATAAACGCCTAATATTACCCAAACAGCGACCAAACAATGATCAGATACACCGCCTTAAGTATTTAGGCGCCACGGAAACACACAAAACAAACCCTGAATATCGACTTACGGCAGATTTAAGCTCGATTATGCCGCTTGTGCATTGAACCCATCACAGATACTGATACACTTACTTTCTAACATTTCACCCACGAGACAATCGCCACGATGGGAAAGATCAAACACAAATATTACGCCACAATCATCGCCGCACTTGCGCAACTACTCATCGCGCATGAGGCTATCGGTAGCCCTTTAAGCTACTTTAACGACGAAGACGGCAACACAAAATGGCAATACGTCGCCAACTTCTCTAGCGCGGTACTTATATTACTGCTATCCGTTAGCGTCGCCACCTTATTTTTCAGCCATCGCCACACCCGCAAAGCCAACCAAGCTCTACAAGGGCTCAGTGAAAAGCTTGAGCAGCGCGTTGCCGATCGAACCGCCACGCTGGATGAATCAAACAGCTTACTGACACGCTCCAACAGCTTATTGATCGATGAGATTGCGGATCACAAAAATACTAGTGAGCATCTGCGCGACTCAAAAGGCTACATCAAAGATATCTTACAATCGCTCCCCTCCATGCTTATTGGTCTAGACGGCGACCTCAACGTCACCCAATGGAATCAATGCGCAGAAGAAACTACTGGCGTTTTCTGCCGTGACATCCTAGGTAAAAACCTATGGGAGGCCTACCCTGCCATATCAATCGACCCAGAGCAGGTACAGCAAGTCCTTAAATCTCAGAAGATGCAATCAGTCAAACACAGTCAGCGTGGGCAATATTACTTCGACATCACAATTTACCCCTTGCGCGAACAAAAACGCCGTGGTGTCGTCATCTTGGTCGATAATGTCACCCAGCGCACCGTTGCTGAGAACATGCTAATTCAACGCGACAAAATGTCCTCAATGGGTGAACTTGCTTCCACCATGGCGCATGACATTGACGTACCTTTACAAGCATTACTGGGGGACCTAAACGCAACCCAAGACGAACAGCTGAGCGAGGCCGCCCAAACACGACTCAAGCACGCAGTCGAGCGCGCCAAGCAAACCTCGCATATTATTCAAAATCTATTAGATTTTTCACGTAGCCAAGGGCGAGCTAAAAAGCCCGTTGCCGTTACCGACATATTAGACCGTACTTTAAATTTAGCTAAAAGCACCTTATCTGAACCTTCCGGATTACGCTTTATAGACATCTCCATTACTAAGCAATATCAGCAAGATTTACCCCAACTACCCTGCTACCAAGCTGAACTACAGCAGGTATTTCTCAGCTTATTTCGCCACGCTTGCCACGCGCTCGGAAAGGAATACATCAAGCAGCCCAAGCCCGCAATCACCATTGAGGTTTCAACAAGTTTCGATGCCTTATGGGTTAAAATCCATCACAATGGGCGCGGCTTGACAGGACAGGAGCAGCAAGAAATTTTCGAGCCGTTTTTTCACAGTAACGACAGCCAAAGCACCATGGAAGCCGAGAACAGGCTCTCGTTTTCACAATTTATCGTATGTGAACACCATCAAGGCGAAATTGCGGTCACCTCGGATCAAGAAGCTGACACGACCTTCCACATACAATTTCAACTTGGCTAAGGCTTGCAAATCCTGCACAAATAACCTCCTCCCAATAAGCGCCGGCTCACAGCCGGCTATTACACCGCCTTTCCCAGCTCCCATATCAGCACCTTCGACATTTCCAGCCCTAACATATTTTTACATTAAAGAACTATTAAGCTTGTCGAACTTCCTTACATCCATCTCTACATTGTTTATCTCACCTCGAGCAAATGGCATGTAAAACAACAAGTTGGCACCGCCTTCTCTATAGGCATGAATATTGCTGTGTGTGACACATATCAAATCAAACCTTCTCTGGAGTACCAATGAATCGTTCACGCAGTTTGCTTAAAAGGTATTTAACAAACACTGCTCTATCATTCAGCTTGTTATGCGGAATATCCATTACCGCACACGCGGCCCCTACCGACGGTGTCATATTCTGGAGCGATACCGACAAACACTCCGATATCGTCTTATCAGAAGCACAAATGACCGTAGCCACCACCGCGCCACTGCGCGACGTTGCGGCAGTTCGCGGTAATCGAGCGATTACTCCAGGCGAAGGATTTTACTACTTTGAAGTTGAAAACATATTATCGAGCCGATTTTCTATAGGCGTTGCTTCCGCGACGGCCCCCTTAGACCAACTTGGCGGCCAATCAGATCAATCTGTCAGCATTAACGACGAAGGGCGCGCCGCCTATGACGGTCGCTACCTCGGCTCCCTAGCCAACCCCGAACCCACTTTTGGCGTCGCATTAGATTATCGTGGAGACTCCCCCATCATCCACTTTATTGGTGCCGAGCTAGGCCAACCAGCCAGCTTATTACGCACTATCGAAATGGAAAATTTTCACGACCCACTATATTTATATTTAGCCGTATCTGATCGCGTTGGTCTTGGTGTATTACACAGACTAAACCTTGATGGAAACGATTTTACTTTTGATGCGGCCGCCATTCTCGACACAGAGTTTTACCGTGCGAGCGCAGAATTACAGTATGGCTGGCCCATTGATAACGACAAACCGACGATCACTACCGATATCACCAAAGTTGTCGCTTTTGTTGGCGACACAATAAACATCTCAGCAACCGCACTCGACAACGAGTCTGGTAACATCAGCGCAACCACACAATGGTTCTTAGATGGCGCTTATATAGGCAGTGGCGCAGATCAAAGTCTTAGCCCAAGCCTTGGCGAGCACACCCTCGTTGCACTAGCCCAAGACGAGGCTGAGCTACAAGCACAAAGCAGCGTCAAAATTACCATTATTAATGACGACAGCTTAGACAATGATCACGACGGATTAAGCTACGCCCAAGAGCTAATCGCAAACTCTAACCCTGCTATACGCGATAGCGACAATGACGGCTTTGCCGATGGCGACGAAGTACTAGCGGGTACAAGCCCAATCGACAGCGACAGCGACGATGACGGCATTGACGACCTTTATGAAATCCAAAACGGCCTCAACCCACTCGTAAACGATGCTGACTTGGATGCCGACCTTGACGGCTTCAGTAACTTAAATGAAGCCCAAAGCAAGCGCCTCGCTAACGACAGCTCAGACTACCCAGGTCTTGGTCATGTTGAATTTGATGCTGCAGACGCCAGCGCCAACATCACTATTGGAAGTAACACCCTCAGCTTAGAGATTACCGCCGACACAGGCATTGGTGGCACGAGAAGCGATATTGCAATCTTACCGGGTTCAGGCTGGCACTATTTTGAAGGCACCCGAAGCGCGAGCAGCAGCAATGTCGGTTTTGGCGTCGCCACTGACAGCTCAGACCTAAGTTTACTCGGCGGCAGCGACGCAAGTAGCGCAGCCATTAGTAGCGCCGGTACTGTCCGACACAACGATGCAGTAAGCGAGACTTTTACTGATGCCGACCTAGTTGAGACCTACGGCGTCGCCGTCGACTACACCAGCAACGAACCAGTTATACACTTCATCATTAAGCGTACATTGCAAGATTACGATGTACTCAACCCAATTACCCTTGCCGGCGTAAGTGAAGCACTCTACATACACGCCTTTGGCGAAGCTGTCGGCAGTAACGAGACGATCAGCGTTAACGCTGGTGAAGATCTAAACATCCAAGACTTTGCTTACCCTGCTCGCTACTTAATGTTCCGCAACGGCAGCCCTTCTGCCGAATTTATGCGTCCAGGCTGGAGTAGCGATATTGTTTATCGCCCACTCACTAACATCCCAGTAGAAGATGATATCTATTTAGTCAAAGACGAAAAGGTCAACCCCGGTTTAACACTGAGCGAAGACCGCCTCGGCGCAAGCTACACGGTTTCACGTAAATCAGCCGTACTAGCTAACCAAGGCATGATTGGTGAATTCCGCTACTGGGAAGCACAACGTCATATCGAAGTAACAAACATCGGCTTTGGTTTCAACAACCCTTACGCCTTTTTAGACCCATATTGCTGCGTCAACCAAGGTCTTGCCGGTGGCCCTCCATCAATGTCTTTAAATGCTGTTGGCGGTATCTGGCGCAACCTGCAATTCCAAACAGGTTACCCTCGTGTTTCCGAGACAGAGTATTACGGTTTCGCGGTCGACTATCGCGGTGATCGCCCACTGGTATACGTAATCACACTTAACGGCGTTGCCGGTACCGTCTTATTAGATGATTTTATTACCGAAATTTACCCAATGATCTACGGTGACGGCCAAGGCCCACGCCTAACCAATAGCGCCAATTTTGGTGCCGATCCATTCTTTTATAACGCCGAACAAGCATTACAAGATTTCGGGGTTGATACCACTGAGTTTGTTCCTGGCTGGGGCATGTATGAGCAGCGCAATGTAGAAGGCGAAGTAACGCCAACACCAACGGCTGAACCAACACCTGAACCTACCGCAACGCCAACAGCTGAGCCTACGCCCACTTCAACTCCGACACCGACTCCAGTGCCTACAGCAACACCAACTCCGACAGCCGTACCTACTGCAACGCCAGAGCCAACACCAACTGTAATACCTACAGCAACGCCTGAACCAACGGCTACACCAACAGCTGTACCTACCGCTACACCAACTCCAACAGCGGTGCCAACCGCTACGCCCACTGCAACACCAATTCCAACAGCAGTGCCAACCGCTACACCCACTGCAACACCAGTGCCAACGCCAGAACCTACTATTGAACCTACACCACTTCCTGAAGACGACTATCAAGTCATTATCACAGGTACAGCTGCTGAAGACGGCGTATACGCTATTAGCGATGAAAACACCCAACTGATCGGCTTAGGCGCCAATGACCAATTAGTCGGTCACGCAGGTAACGATCTGCTTGACGGTGGTACAGGTGATGATGAACTTCATGGTGGGCCTGGCGATGACATCTACTACTACCGCATGGGCGATGGTAATGACCGTATTACCAACTACGACGACAGCCGACCTTACAGCGAAAGCCAAGACGTCATACTCTTCGGCCCTAATATCGAGCCACACCACATCGACATCCACCAAGACGGTAACGATTTGATATTCACCATCAAACCAACCGCTGAGACGATTACAGTTAGATTGCATTTTTTCCCTTTTGAGGGCAACTACTGGTCGCAATTACCAGGCATCGAGTACGCAAACGGCTTCACTTTTAGCGCTAAGAACATCCGAGCGCAATTGTTAACAGGCGATGACAACGATAACATTATCGACGGCTACCCACTCGACGACGTTATCCAAGGTCGGGGCGGCAATGACGAATTAAATGGTTTCGGTGGTACCGACTTCCTCTTCGGTGGCGACGGTGATGATGACCTCGATGGCGGTGAAGGCAATGATCGCCTTAGCGGCGACGCTGGTAACGACACCTTGCGCGGATGGTTAGGTAACGACATCTACTTCTACAACCTAGGTGACGGTTTCGACACAATCAATAACTACGAGGACGACATTGAAAGCATCAATAGAAATGACCGCATCGACTTAGGTGATGGCATTACAACTGGCGATGTAGTCTTAACACGCGACCGCAGCGACCTTGTGCTTACCTTCCCCGCGACAGGCGAGACATTGACCGTCGCCTTCCACTTCTTATTGATCGATGGTGGTTATTACCAAGCAATCCCAGAGATTCGCTTTAGAGACGGCACTCGCTGGAGTATTGAAGACATCGACGTTATCGTCAACGGCCTACCGGTACCAGAAGCTACCCCTGTCGTTAGCCCTGAAGAATTAACCGCTGGTGGTTACACCATCGCTATCGCAGGTACAGATGAAGCCGAAGGGCTCTACGCGTCCAACGGCTCTCACGCCTACATGCTAGGTTTTGCTGGGGCGGACACCTTAATTGCCAAAGACGGCAATGACCTATTAAACGGTGGCAGTGGTGACGACAACCTTCAAGGTGGCGAAGGCGATGACATTTACATCTACAATTTAGGGGATGGCAATGACAGCATTTCAGATTACGACGAATCTCGTCCAGCGGCTAACAAAGCCGACCGAATAAGCTTCGGTGCGGACGTATTAACAACGGATGTTGCATTCACTCGCAGCGGTAACAATTTAGTTATCACAATCCTTAGCACCGCAGAAACAATTACCGTCACCCTGCACTTTTACGCATGGACCGGTGATTACCGCACCCAACTAAGTTTTGTTGAATTTGCTGACGGCACAATATACAGCGCGACCGATATTGAAAGCATGCTTTAAAAAACGGAAGCCTCGGCTGCCCCTACTCTTACCCTAAAGCAAAAAAGCCCGATCACTTTATTGATCGGGCTTTTTTATTTGCGCAGTTTAAGATCATAATGTTTACATTGGCATTAGACGTAACACCGACATCATGCTCGTTAACAAATTCGCCAACTCGACATGACAAGCTTCAGTAGACTTTTTATTCCCGAAGTAATAAAAACGCTCATCGGTATAAGGTCGCCTAGCCCTAAAGGGTAAGGACTGAAAACCTATTTTACTCAGCGCTTTTTGAGAACTCATGTTGTAATCATATACTTTTGCATAGCAGCAGCTTAGGTCGAGGCACTTTTTGCCCCAAGCCAACAACAACCTTACAGCCTTTGGACCCAGCCCTTGCCCCTGAAAATCCCGCCCTAACCAATAATAAAAAAAACCGACCTGCTCATGCACCTCAAGCGATACAGACCCAATAAAGCCCCAGTGCTGATGCATAACAGCAAATAACGTTCGATCCGAATCCGAGCGAGCCTCCTCTAACCACGAGAACCAATCTGCCGTGTCTTCAAATGTCGGCAGCGAACATAATTTGGCGATGTCCGAGTCGGCATACTGAAAGGTAAAATCCTCTGCATGGGTGTCACTTAAAAGTACCAGCTTTAGATCCCCCTGACTCGCACTGTAAGAGGCCAACTTATGCGCCTGATAATCGAGATAATACCCATAGGTTTTAAGCGAATCATCATCGGGGGAGGCCTCCAAGGCCTCCTCAATACACTGCTTTGCCTCGAAATAATAACCCTGCTGAAAATACCCCAAAGCCAGGCTTTTACTATTGCGTCTCATGTCTATGTTAAATAAGCGACTCTCCTCGATAGGCGGCACATCGAGATAAGCATAAAGTCGTAATTGCTGAAATAGCGATATATTAATCAGCAAAGGCCAGTCACAAAGGCGTTCGCAGAGGGCTTGCATGCCCTGTAAAAGTTGACTTTGGCGCTTATAAATACGAAATTGAACGGCTTGGTGGTTTAAATCAAAGCGATCGGATTTTAAATGGGCATATTGAAAACTCTGAAATAATTTACGCAACCACCCCATAGTCGCAAAGCGTTCTTCCGCATTAATTTTTTCTTCAAGCCTAATCGCCAACGATTTTTCCGCAGCCTCATCTCCAAGCCACGCGATCGCTGAATCCAAGTGATTACTTTTCACGTAGAGCATTCTGCTTGGCCCGAACAATAGGCTTAAGCAAGTAATCTAACACGCGCTTTTTGCCTGTAATAACATCAACCGTCGCTGTCATGCCGGGGATAATCGGCAAGGGTTTATTGTCTTTATCATAATAGCGCCCATCGGAACGCACGCGTATAAGATAATAACTAGTATTATTTTCATCGACAATGGTATCCGCACTAATATGCTCCACTATTCCGTGAAGCCCTCCATAAATCGCAAAATCATAGGCCGTCAATTTAATATCAGCTTTTAAATTTGGCCGTAGAAAACCAATGTCTTTTGGGAGGATTTTAGCCTCAACCAACAAACCCGCTTCACTCGGAACAATTTCCACCAGATCCATGCCAGGCTGAATTACCCCGCCAACGGTATTGATTTTAATGGTTTTGATCGTCCCCTGCACCGGAGATATTACCGCGGTGCGTTTTAACTTATCTTTTAAAGAGACCAAAATCTCACTAAGGCTTGCGATTTTGGCTTCAACCTCAGCGAGTTTTTCTTGGCTTTCACTGCGAAAATTTAATGCCACCTCTTTGCGTTTATTATTCATTTCGATAATTTCCGCATTCAGTTTTGGCATCATTATCCGGGCGCTCGCAAGTGTACTAAGCGCGTCATTAAGAGATTTTTCGAGTTGTATCAGCTCGATTTCAGATACAACGCCTTTTTTCACCAAAGGCTTGGTAATATCAAGTTCACGCTTAGCTAAGTGATGCGAGCGCTCAAGGTAATGTATTTGAGACCTCAGTTCGGTTAATGCGGTTTTTTTCTGATTCACCTGCTGGTTCAGTATGGCCAACTGGTTGGTAAGATTGCGAATACGCTCCTTAAAATACGCTTTTTGGCGATTAATAAATTCGCTATTTTCATCGACACCCAAGTAACTAAAATCAGGCATCTTAGGTTCAACCACTTCATGAGTTGTGTCGAGCGGCACTTCCTTACCCTGTTCAACTAGAGCCTGCTCAGAATCCACAATCAACACACTATCGAGCTCTGCCTTCAAGCGAATCACACGGGCGGACAAACTGCGCCTCAAGCCCTCCTGCTCACGATAGTCCGATAAAAATTGCGTCTCATCGATACTAATTAGCTCTTGGCCGATATTAACCACTTGCCCCTCGCGAACCAAAATATCCTTAACAATACCGCCTTCAAGGTTTTGCACAACTTGTATTTGCTTGGAAGGTATCACCTTGCCAATACCCACCGTCACCTCATCAAGCTCAGCAAAAAAAGACCAGCCAATAGCCAACAGTACAAAACTTATAATGGCATACAATAACTGGCGAGAACGATGCGGTGCCTTGGCCAGCATGGCAGCATTAAGGTCATCAACATAAGGCAAGTCCTCTATGTCGATATCATCTACAACAGTCGCCCCCTGCCCATGCACATGTTTCTCCCGCAGAAAGCGAAAAAAACTCGTGGCTTTTATTCTATCGAGCGCATGAATTAACAACGAAGGCATCAGCGTGGAGACCTCACCAAGCCCTCTCGAAGAGCATCAATAACCGTATCACGTTCACCATCGGCAACGACTTGGCCAGCATCAAGCACAATCACACGGTCAACTATCGATAACATCGAAAGCTTGTGTGTAATCAACAATAGGGTTTTATCCCCGCAAATCTCACTCAGGCTTTTCTTAATTTGATGCTCAGACTGGTTATCCATATTACTTGTCGGCTCATCCAGTACCAATATACGAGGATTAAATAACAGCGCTCGGGCTAACACAATGGCCTGACGTTGGCCACCGGATAAAAAAGCACCGCGCTCCCCAACTTGACGATCTAGCCCGTCAGGGTCGATATCCGTAAACGCATTCACCCCAGCCAAACGTGCGGCCCGCAAAATACGCTCTTCATCAACATGCGGCGCACCGAGGGTAATATTGTCTCGAATAGAGCCGTAAAATAAGGTAATGTCTTGCGGCACACAGCCCACTTGCTGACGAATATCAACGGGACTAATTTGGTTAATATCAATCCCATCCAAACGAATGGCGCCTTCAGTAGTGTCGTAAAATCCGACTAATAATTTTTCAATCGTCGTCTTACCAGCGCCAATACGCCCTATTATCGCAACCTTTTCTTTGGGTTTGATATCAAACGAGATATCACGCAGTACCTTGTACTTGCTACTGGGGTAGGCGAAGGAGACTTGTCTAAAACTAATTTGCCCCGCCAACTCTGGGCGATGAAGATATTGATCTAGGCTCTCCTCGGGTAAAGCCATTACCTCATCAAGCCCTTTGAGAGCGGACTCGGTTTGATTGTAGCGCGTGGCTAAAATCGCGATATGGGAAAAAGGCCCCATGGCCCGCCCAGTTAACATCACCGCGGCGATTAGGGCGCCCATACTGATATTACCCTCCATAATTAGATAAACACCAATCACCAACAACAACACCGTGGACAACTGCTGAATAAAACCGGTCACGTTACTCACCGACGTGGAAAGGCGGCGAATATGCATATTGCCTTTGGCCATATTACCCACAACCTCTTCCCACTTTTTCTGAAACTGGCTTTCAGCATTCGACAGTTTTAAAGCTTCAATACCGCTAAGTGCCTCAATAAGGTGAGCATTTTTTTCAGCCGAAAACCGACTCGATTTTTCTACCTGAGCGCGAATACGGCCTTTAACCCAATAAGAATATGCCATCATAACCACGATACTGCCAACAGGCACTATCGCCAATGGGCCTGCAATTAATGTGATCACCAAGATAAACATCGTCGCAAAGGGCACATCAACAAAAGCCGCCATCGTTGCCGAAGTAATAAACTCACGAATGGAATCAAACTCTTGAATATTACGCGCAAAAGCCCCCACCGATTTTGGGCGCCCCGCCATATTAATTCGGAGCACTTTTTCAAACAAGCGAGCAGACAGTAATACATCGGATTTTTTAGCCGCCGTATCGAGCAACTGGGCACGTAAGCTCTTCAATATAAAATCAAATACCATCACCACCAGCATACCTGCGGTGAGCACCCAAAGCGTGTCCGTGGCATGATTGGGAACCACCCGGTCGTACACATTCATGACAAACAAAGGCGAGGCAATGGCGAACAGGTTAATAAAAAATGCGGCGATCAATGCATCGCGATAAATAGGGCGGGATAAGTTTAAAGTCGACCAGAACCAATGGCCTTCTTGCTTACTCAGCGTCTGCTTACTACGCTCATCAAAGTGGTACCGTTTACGGACAAAAAATGCAAAGCCCGTATAGAGCTCTTGTAAATCGCTCAAGGCCACATCATCGTGGCTGTCATGTAATTCAGGCCACGCGACATCGGCTTTTTCTGAAGTCTTAGCTAATAGAACGCAATAACGCCCATCATTCAAGGCTAAGATGCAAGGCAGCAAAAGGTCGGGGATTTTAACAATATCCTTTTTGACCAACTTCGCATCCAAGCCGCCACGCAAAGCCGCACGAGGCAATAATTCAGGCGTGATTTTACCATCCACCAAGGGCAAACCAGAGGTAAGGGCTTGCCCTGAATAAGGCTTGCCATAATATTTTGTAAGAAAAACCAGGCTACTAAGTAACGGATCCTGAAGCTCCGTATTTAAATCCAGTTCTTCATTGAGCCGAGAATAGTATTCCATACTTGCAGTTTAGTTCATATTTACCGGATTCAAGCTAAATCATCATCATCAACAGGTACACAGTTAACTAATTTTCTCTAAGCTCACGGCTATACCACCAAATATCGCAGTACCTGACACCGGGTCGAGATCCTGAGAGTCGCTTAAATCATTAAAGCTCACTCCGGCATGTTGTGCGGCAATACGGCACTTGGCGCCTGAGCGATGATGTCCCCAACCGTGAGGTAAGCTAAGCACACCGGGCATCATGTCCTCACTGGCTCTTACCGTCACAGTAATGCGTCCTACCGATGAAACTAGGTGCACGCGCTCACCGCCAGAAATATCATGATTAGCAAGGTCTTGGGGGTGAGCAAGCAATAAGCAGCGATCTTTGCCTTTTACTAAACGATAACTATTATGCATCCACGAATTATTACTGCGCAGGTGTCGACGACCTATTAGGCTAAGTGCATCATCGCGTTTAAAATCGCCTATCGCTTTTAGCAAGCGCGGGATTTCAGCTTGTAGCGGTGCCAGAAAACAATGGATTTTTTTATCATCCGTGGCCAGACGCTCAATTAGCGAGGGCTGTAGCGCGCCAAGATCAATCCCGTGAGGGTGGGATCTTAGCGTTTCCAAATCCACCTTAGGCCTCAGCTCGGAACTGCCGTTATATGCCCCCTGTGTTAACCAATATTCAATTAAATCAACCGGCGGGGGTAATGGCTGAGAATCGGTAATACCACGAGCTTCATTTAAGCCCCGCGATAGCTGCTCAAAGATTTCCCAGTCATAACGTTCGTCCGGTTTTTTTTCAAAAATAGCCGGATTTAAACGTGTCGTATTACGTACGGCAAGGCGATTTAGCAGTAAATCGTAATGCTCTGAAACCAAAGGGCTTGCAGGCGGTAAAATGAGATCTGCATGACAAGTCGTCTCATTAATATAAGGGTCAATGCTGAGCATAAAATCCAAACTTGGTAAGGCTTTTTCAAGTTCATGCCCTGCCGGCGTAGACAGCACAGGATTGCCAGCCGAGGTCACTAAGGCCCGGATTTGACCTTCTCCCTTCTCGGTAATTTCCTCAGCCATCACCGCTGCCGGTAATTCGCCAGAGAATTCAGGTAAATTCCGCACGCGGCTATGCCATTTCCCGTAATGTCCCGCTTGACGATCCCCAGCCCCCACAGCTTTTACCGCAGGCAAAGTTAACAAGGTACCGCCAACGCGATCGAGATTCCCGGTCAATATGTTTAACATCTGCACAGCCCACTGGCACAAGCTACCAAAGGTTTGAGTTGAGACCCCCATGCGACCATATACCGCCGAGGTTTTTGCGCACATCAGCTGTTCGGCCAAGCGCCTGATTTGCTCAGTCTTAAGCCCCGTGTAATCAGCAACGGCCTCCGGTGTAAATTCCTGTACGCTCTGCGCGACCTCTTCCAGCCCGCTTAAATGTGGGGCTAAATGTGGCGCAAGCCTGAAACCACCGCCCGAGGTCGACCCTTGCTCTAAGGGCTCAGGTGGGCATTTGATTTCATCAAAAATGAGATTCATCAAGGTTAACAACAACGCTGCGTCCGCGCCGGGGCGAATGAAGATATGCTCATCGGCAACTGCGGAAGTCTCGGTATAGCGTGGATCGATAACAACGACTCGCCCACCTCGCTGCTGAATAGCTTTTAAACGATTTTTAACATCAGGCACCGTCATCATACTGCCATTGGAAACGATTGGGTTGGCACCAATAATCAAGTAAAAGTCAGTGTGATCAATATCCACTACCGGCATCATAAACTGGTGGCCATACATCCAATAAGCAATAAGTTGCTGTGGCAATTGATCGCAGGAAGAGGCACTAAAACAGTTTCGAGTACGCAGCAACCGGCTAAAAGCCACACCGTGAATCATGTGACCGATATTGTGAATACCTGGATTACCGGCATAAAATGCAAGGCTGTCGTTGCCATGCTGACTCTGGCAACTGGCAAGTTTCTCGCTTGCGAGCTTAAATGCCTCGTCCCAGCTGATGCTCTGCCAACCGGTGGGTGTTTTAAGCTGAGGCTGATGTAAGCGGTCTGGGTCGGAATGCAGATCCTGTATAGCGATGGCCTTCGGGCAGATATAGCCTCGGCTGAACGGATCTTCAAGGTCGCCCTTAATAGAGATAATTTCCTCCCCTTCCGTCACAATAGCCAAACCGCAAATCGCTTCGCATAAATGACAAGCTCGGTAGTGGGTACGGCGCAGATTATCAGCAGACATTTAGGGGCTTACCTTTTCTTTTATATTCAAATACGTGTATCGTCAAATACGTGGCGGATATCGTGGCGGTACTAGTTTAATAGATCTATTTTACACAGCAAACACAAACATCGACAAGCCGGAAACAACCTAAGCGGCTTTCACCCTTGCCAAGCACTCATAATAAGCGCAGGATACCGCCACAAAATTGACCCGACTCACCTGTACGAGTTTTTTTAAATATGAGCGACAATATGAGCGACAAGCAGCCTAACAATCCACTACACGGCATTACCCTAGAAAAAGTGGTAACACAGCTGGTAGATCACTACGGCTGGGACGATTTGGCTTACAGAATTAACATTAATTGCTTTAAAAGCGATCCCTCAGTTAAATCAAGCTTGAAATTTTTACGTAAAACACAATGGGCAAGAGATAAGGTCGAGAAATTATACCTATCAACCTTTAATGAAGTCTCACCGTGGAAGAAAAAACCCGATCACAGTTAAATTCACTTTCCCATTTCATAACTTTGATCATCTTCGCTCTTTGACGAGATATTACGCAAATATAATTCGACCAAAATAAAAGCAAAAGGCACAAGGGATGCAAAAAACAAAGGAAGCCAAAGCACTAAAGACCATTTTTCTTTACCCGACACCATTAAAGACAAAACCAAATAAAGTATAAACAGCACGCCGTGCAGCATCCCAAGAGGCGAGACATAATCCCGGCCAATAACGCCAAGCGTAACGCCTAAGATAATTAAATAAGACAAGCCCTCTAGCAGGCTGATAATACGAAAAACATTGAGCATTAAATTACCTCGAATAAATCTAATTTAAGCCTAGCTGACGCTCAAACCTGTGAGCAAAGGCAAATATATAAACAAGCAAGTCCCTTCCCCTAATTCTGAGCGTACCTCAATACGCCCTTTATGCCGCTCTATAATGCCATAAGTAATCGACAAGCCTAAACCAGTACCATCGCCGACCTCATGAGTGGTAAAAAATGGTTCAAACATTCGCTCGCGTGTATCAGGTGACATGCCGCAACCCACATCCGTACACTCAATAGCCAACCATCTTTGCTCAGGCTCATTATCGAAAGCCTTGTTGACAGTACGGCATACCAAGGTCAAATGACCGGGCTCTGAAGACCCGCCTTGCTGCTGGTTCAGCACAATCGCTTGGCACCCATTCAACACAACATTCATAACCGCTTGATTTAATTGTGCCGGGTAACAGCTTATTTCAGGGTCATCCTCAAGCTGAAGGTCAAATATTACCCGTTTATCGTAGCTCGCACTGACCAAGTGCTGGCAAGCACGCAAACCACGTCCGATTTTTGTAACTTTAAAGTCACTTTCTCCAAGGCTTGAAAACAGGCGCAAATCAGTTACCAAACTATTTATGCGGTCTGTGCCCTCTTGCATAGTTTCGATAAACTTGAAAAAACTACCAAAATGCGGCAAGAAAGCTTCACGCACCTCATCATCGTCAGTTAATTCAAACAAGAACCGTTTAAACTCTTTCAGCTCCTTCTCATGCTGCACGACACGCACGTGTACCATGCTCGCAGGGTTATTAAACTCGTGCGCCACGCCAGCCACCAAGGTGGATAAACCAGCCATTTTTTCCGAGTGCACAAGCTGACTTTGGGTGTGCTTTAATAATTCATGCTTTTTATTTAACGCCTCCGTTCGGTCAATTACTTTTTGCTCAAGGTTACGATTCACCTCTAACAATTGTAGGTGTACACCAACCCTAGCCAGCAACTCCTCTTTGGCAACCGGCTTAGTAATAAAGTCGTTAGCTCCCGCAGCAAAACCAACGACTAGGTCATTAATACTATTTTTTGCAGTTAAGAAAATTACCGGTAACTCTTGGGCGGAGTAACTCTCGCGCAACGTTTCACACACCTGATAACCAGACATGCACGGCATCATTACGTCAAGTAAAACAATATCCACATTACCGCCTTCGCGCTGAACGATATCGAGCGCTTCAGCCCCAGAATTTGCTACCATTACATTATAATTTCTTAAACCTAAATAGTTAATCAGTACTTGGCAGTTAACTGGCTCGTCATCAACCACCAACACGTTCAAGAGGCTATTTTTCACATACAATTCGGCGATCTCGCTTTGCGCCACAGGTGAAGTATTCAGCTCGGCTCTTACACAATTATCGTCGGGTACACGCGAGGCGTAAGAGTGAGAATACTCTGCTCCAAGCTCTGTTTCAGCCCCTGCTCCAAGCTCTGACCCAGCCTCTTTAAGTACCTCGGAGGATTGCGCCAAGGCAAAGGAAAATACCGAACCCTCGCCCTCAACAGATCGCACCCAAAGATCTCCACCGTGCAACTGCACCAAACGTCTTGTAAGGGCAAGTCCTAAGCCTGTACCACCATAAATACGATCTTCAGCACCAGAAACTTGCTCAAAAGATTCAAATATCTTGCGCCGTTTACTTTCCGGAATACCAATCCCAGTATCCTCAATACTGACCAATACCCTCGAAAGCCCATGCGAGGTTGCGACAACCGAGACAACTCCGATATCGGTAAATTTAATCGCATTCCCCAC
The DNA here is from genome assembly GCA_002746115.1 of Alteromonadaceae bacterium. Classification (GTDB taxonomy): domain Bacteria; phylum Pseudomonadota; class Gammaproteobacteria; order Pseudomonadales; family Cellvibrionaceae. The sequence continues at coordinate 2,351 of NVXL01000085.1, read as the reverse complement.
AAGGTTATACAAAATTTGTTGCAACCTATTTTCATCGGCGTCAACTGGAGGAAGGTCTGGGCTGACATGATTATTGAGGACTATTTTTTTAGTCCCTATTAGCGGCTTAGATAAGGCCAAAACCACTTGCACCTGAGAATAAAGATCAACCGGCTGTAGCTTAAGGGCTAGGTTATGATTTTTAAGTTTAGAAAAATCAAGAATGTCGTTTACCAGGTTAGCCAAACGCCTGCCACTGGTCACAATCATAGCTAAATGTTCATTGGCTTGTTTAGGCAGTGTGCCGCTCACGCCCTCACTTAAAGACTCCGCCAAACCAATAATACCGTGCAAAGGTGTACGTAACTCATGTGAGGTGTTGGCTAAAAACTCATCTTTTAATTTATCGACCTCTTGCAAACGCCGTGTCAATAACCGCTCTTGCTCGACCTTCTCCTGCTCTTGAACCACCTTCGCCATCTGGTAAATTACTTTTTGTCTTTGCGTGTAAATAAACCAAAAAATGAGTAAGCCGAAGATAAGGCCATAAAAGCTGTACGCCCACCAAGTGCGCCACCAGGGCGGTAAAATACGCAGATTAATCGCGAGCTCAGTCTGATTCCATACACCATCGTTATTTGCGCCTTTTACCCGAAAAATATAAGACCCCGCATTCAAGTTGGTATAAGTCGCGCGTCGACGAGTACCGCTATTAATCCAGTCATCATCAAACCCTTGTAATTGATAGGCGTAACGGTTATTTTCTGGTAACAGATAATTTAGTGCCGCGAATTCAAAGGAAAAAACCAGCTGTTGATGAGTGAGCGTAATATCCCGCGCTTTAGTTATGGCGACTTTTAGCGGTGTGTTCTCAGTTCGAATGCCTACGTTCTTATTCAGTATTTGAAAATTCGTCATGACCACCGGCGGCACGTAATCATTATTAAAAAGCTCAGAAGACTTAAAAATTGAAAGGCCTGTTGTACTGCCAAATACAAGCTCATTTTTTGAGGTAAGCAGCCCAGTATTACGATTATAGACATTACCGGCCAAACCGCTTTGAGTATCGTAATTACGAAACCGCTCAGTCTTAGCGTCAAAGTGTGAAACACCTTTTTCCGTACTCACCCATAAATCACCCTGTGCATCCTCAACAATAGACGTCACCGTGTTATTCGGCAAACCATCTTCTTGCGTATATCGGCGGATTCGGGTAAATGTTTTATTTACGGCGTCAAACTGAAATTTGTGCAAACCGTAGCCATTACTACCCATCCAATAAAAGCCCTCTCGGTCTTGAATAATGCAGCGGCTCCAATAATCTGGGAATATCGTGACTTCCTTTGTATCAGGATCCAACAACACGACGCCTTTATAATTTAACAGCCAGAGGTTACCTTGACGATCCTGAAAAAAACCCCCGGTTTCAATGCGTTGCAAGGGCTCCCCCTCGCCTAAAGCACCCTGAAAATGTTGAAAATCATCCGAATCCTCACGGTAAAAACTAATGCCATATTCTCGAGTACTGAGCCATAGCACCTTATTTTTGTCTTCAAATAGCGCTAATAAATTACTACCTTTTAAACTATGTGGATCATTCGCCACTGACTGATAACGTTTAAAAGTACCCGTTGTGTTCTGATCGTTCCCTGGGGTAAATCGATTTAGCCCGCCACCCCAAGTAGCCAGCCAAATCGTATTATCAGAAGCCTCCAAGATAGACGTGATAACATTTGCACTCAAAGAATTTGCGTCTAAAGGGTCGTGCCGGAATTGGGTGACTTGGTTGTTAGTGCGATTAAGGTAGTTAAGCCCGCCCTCTGTGCCTATCCATAAATTACCGCGAGAGTCCTCTAGGACCGACAAAATAGCACTATGACTTAAACTAGGCGTAGTATCACGTCCGTAGCTATTGATGGATCCGGCATAGCGATCAAGCATAGAAACCCCAGATGGGAAGTGCCCAAACCAAAGATTCCCCTGACGATCCTCGTACATGTCATACGTTTTGTCATTCGCCACACTGGAAGAGTCACGATCATCGTGCAGAAATTGGACAAACTGATCAGTCTCACGATCTAATACCATTAAACCCTGCCCATCAGTCGCTACCCAAAGGTTTTTATAGCGATCTTCCATGATACTTGTCACCCGGTAACCACCGAGCTTCACGCCCTCACGTACATCATGGAAGCGCGAAAAAACAGGCAAATTCTCCGCCCCTCCTGGAGTGTCCATACGACTCAAACCCTTACCCCAACTCCCAAACCACATTTGCTGATTGCTGTCCTCAAAAATACTGGAGATAGCTCTAGGGTGAATATTTGAGTGAACTTCTTTAGGCGAAACCGCCTCGCCCTCTTCTGAACCAA
>NVXL01000084.1 GCA_002746115.1 Alteromonadaceae bacterium | reverse complement strand
CGGAAATTGTGCCAGCAACACAAAAGCCGCCGGCAGCATATAGTCCGGTAAGGTTTGGCTTAAATGAGCGCGCAGTTGTTCAACCAGCGCATCATCGCTGCCATCTCCATCATCGCCGTCATCAGAACGGGGTTCGGTCACAACATAGGCAATCAGGCGCTTACCGGCACCGTTTGGCGCCTCGTTGGCGAGCACAATGCTGTCTTTAACGTCGTCATGCATATTGAGTGTATTTTCGATTTCACCTAATTCAATGCGGAAGCCACGAATTTTTACCTGATGATCAATACGGCCTAAAAATGCCAGATTACCATCCGGCAACCAGCGCACTAAGTCGCCGGTTTTATACAAGCGCTCACAATTAGACGGATGAGCGTTATTAGTGGATGCATCGTAAAACGGATTGGCAATAAATTTTTCCGCCGTTAAATCGGGTCGATTTAAATAACCACGCGCAAGACCGACACCGCCAATATGAAGCTCACCCGCAACGCCAAGCGATGGCAGTGTGCCATCGGCGTTAAGTACGCTGATAAAACTATTCGGTAAGCCTTTGCCTATCACGGCGTGACGATAACTTAGGATATCATCCGTTATTAAGGCGTAACTGGTTAATATAGTCGCCTCCGTAGGGCCATAAAGCTCAACCACATCGGCATGGCTAAACGTTGTGACTAACTGACGTAATAAGCTGACAGGCACATAATCCCCACCGACAAAGACTTTTCTTACCTGATTGAAGCTTTGTTGTTGGGTATTTTTGTACGCGCTTATCTCACTCATTAAACTTGGAACCGCGTGCAACAAAGTGCAATCACTTAATTCGTGCGCTAATACATTAAAGTCAAACAGTGCCTCACGTCGAACAATAATGGAGCGGCCACCATTAATAAGCGTTAAAAATAATTCAAACAAGGCAATATCAAAGGCGACGGAGGCTAAAAACCCAAAGACATCGTCTGAGCGGATATCAAAAGTATCACTTAAACCAAGCAATACACCGACCAAATTGGCATGCTCTATCATCACGCCTTTGGGGTTGCCGGTAGAGCCTGAGGTATAAATAACATAAGCCAAATGGCGCGACGTTAAGCCTAAGGCTTGTTTGCTAGGGTTTTGTGTGGGCTGTTGTGCTAATTGCTGCTGTAAGGCCTCGTTATCAAGACACACGGCTTGCGCATCACTCACGGGTATTTTACCTCGCAAGTGACTTTGTATTAATACTGTCGACAGACTGGCATCGTCTAACATGTATTGTAAGCGTGCTTGCGGGTATTCTGGGTCAAGCGGTACATAGGCGCCGCCTGCTTTCTGAATCGCTAAAATACCGACGACCATCGCCTGTGAGCGCTCAACACAAATACCGACGAGGGTGTCGGGCTGGAGGCGCTTTTCGGTAATTAAATAATGCGCCAACTGGTTGGCTTGCTGATTTAATTGGCCGTAAGTTAAATGCTCACCTTCAAAGCTAATCGCGAGCGCATCGGGGTGGTTTTTTACCTGCGCCTCGAATAGCTCGTGAATGCACACGTCTTTGGGATAATCCGCTGCAGTATTATTCCAATCGACTAATAATTGCTGACGCTCTGTGTACGGTAAAACAGATAAACGGTTAACCGCTTGCTGCGGCGCGGAGTCAAGTGCTTTGGCTAATTGAGCCACGGCGGTTTGCATGTAAGCCAAAATACGATCGGCATCGACGGCGTGATCGACTTGTACGTCTAGCTCAAAACCGTGGGCCGCGCCAAAATCGTCAATTGAGATATTAAACGGATAATTGGTTCGCTCGTGCCATGTCACCAGCTCTAAACCGGAATCGTTTTTATTCTCAAGCCCGTGCTCTAAACTGTGGTCCGCCTCGTCCGTCAAAGACGAATGACGATAATTCACCATCGCGGTAAATAAAGGCGACTCTGCGCTTAATCCGCTACAACGCTGTGCCAATGCTAATGAGGTTTGCTCGTAGGGCAGTAAGTTTTGCAAAGACTGCTGCACTTGCTGCACGAGCGCTTCTACACTGACGGATTGATCCGTATTTTCAGCCTTTAGTTTTACCCGCACAGGCAAGGTATTCACAAAGACGCCGAGCATACTTTCCGCGCCCTGAACACCTTGTAGTCGCCCAGATAATACGGTGCCAAATACCACATCATCACGCCCCGTACACGCAGCTACAACCAAGGCCCACGCGGTATGGAAGAGCGCGGCTGGGCTGATCATCATCGCCTTCGCGAGTTTGCGAACTTGCGTCGCGACAGCGTCAGGAAYACGCTCRCGCACTTCCACAATACGACTGCYATCACCGGTCACATCCAWGACATCAAACAGTGCGGTGGGCGATTCYACATCGGCCARCATTTGAGTAAAAAAGCTTTCAGCATCATGAKATTTGGCTTGATGCTGTACATGTGCTACAAATTCTCGRTACGGYACKGGGGRYWYTAAYWRYKCASTTTGCCCACGSTTATAYWGSGCYAACTCKYKTAATATAATTTCYAAGCCRACRTGGTCAGARATRATATGGTGATATTGTAATAATARAAAATACTGYCCGTCATCTTGCGTGYCCGTGACCTGYGTRCCGRCTTTYYCAGGTGCTATTTGAGTAGKTGCTAYTTGAGTAGATGCGACRGTTAACTGCATTAACGGCGCCTGCGTCAAGGACATGCGCTGCCGTTCTGGCGCACACAACGCGCGCATATGCGCCTCAACATCTACCCCTTTATCTAGTCCATTATCTAGCGTTAACCAGTTTACGGGTAGCTCGGCGTGCCGACACACAACTTGTACCGGGTTTGACAATTGCTCCCAAAACACGGCGGTACGCAACACGTCATGACGATTGACAATAAACTGTAACGCGGCAATAAAATCCGTCACCGCTTGGGCGCCAGTTATTGTAAATAGCGAAGGCAATACATAGGGGTCGCCTTCGGTGCTCATCATATGATGAAATAAAATCCCTTCTTGCAGCGGGGCAAGCGCATACATATCCTGCACATTGCTAAGGCCACCGGGGACAACGGCGATAACGCGCTCGATCTCCTCTTGTGTAAGATCGACAAGGGGCAGCATCTCGGGCGTGATTTGCTCGCAGCTTTCTGCGATGGTATTGACTGGCGCTTTAAATACAGCGACTGACCCAGCAGTGGTATCGTCTTTGGCAGCGTCCATCTCTGCGGCTAAGTCACACAGGCGTGCAGTACTAAATAACTGACGAGCACTTAATGATAGGCCCATTTCTGAAGATGACTGCTGCACACGTGAAATAACCTGCATCACAAGCAGGGAGTGCCCGCCTAACTGAAAGAAGTTATCCGTCGCCCCAATTTTTTCAACATCCAAAACCTCCTGCCAAATATCACAAAGGATTTTTTCCGTTTCTGTGCTTGGCGCAACATAGGCGTCTTGTAAAATCGTCACGTCTGGCTCAGGCAAGGCTTTACGATCGACTTTGCCGTTCGGGGTTAAGGGTAACTGTGCTAGCAATACAAAAGCGGCTGGCACCATATAATCCGGTAAAGTCTGCTTTAAATGATCACGCAGTGTTTCAATGACGTCATGCTGTGCCCCGTCAAGAACAGCAGATCCGGTCGCAACGTAAGCCACTAAACGCTTATCGCCGCTGTTTTCGGCGGCATCTTTAGCAAGAACGATGGCCTCTAAAACATCGTTATGGGTATTAAGTGTATTCTCGATTTCACCTAGCTCGATCCGGAAGCCACGAATTTTGACTTGGTGATCAATACGACCTAAATAATCCAATTCACCATTGGGCAGATACCTTGCCAAATCTCCTGTGCGATAAAAACGTGCACCGTTCATTTCTGGCAAACAGACAAAGCGACTGTCGGTTAATGCCGATTGATTTAAATACCCCCGCGTAACGCCCGCGCCACCCACATACATTTCACCCGYAACACCCACGGGCACAACGGCCTGATGGGCATTTAAAATTAATMACTGTAAATCTGCCAACGGACGGCCAATCAAACTGTTCGCCGTGCCAGCAGCGTCGGCCACGATGGCTTTGGTAATTTCACGATAAGTGACATGCACAGTTGTTTCGGTAATGCCGTACATATTCACTAGCTGCGGCTGCGTATCACTATAACGCTCATACCACGGTGTAAGGGATGCAAGATTTAGCGCTTCTCCACCAAAGACCACATAGCGTAAATTCAGCCTAGACGGCTGCTGAGCATCCTCTTGCATTAAGCTCATAAACGCACTTGGGGTTTGATTTAATACGGTGATTTTTTCTTGGGCCAATAATTGATAAAAATCACTCGGTGAGCGCGACACCCAATAAGGCACGACAACTAAACGCCCGCCAAACGCCAAAGCACCCCAGATTTCCCATACCGAGAAGTCAAAGGCGTAGGAGTGGAACATGGTCCAAACGTCATTTTTNGTGAAGGTGAAMTCTTCCTSTGCGGCGTGCATCAAACGCGTAAGGTTATAGTGCTCCACCATCACACCTTTCGGTTTGCCTGTTGAGCCAGAGGTGTAAATAACGTAAGCAATATGAGCGGACGTTAAGCCTAACGCTTGTTTATCGGGGTTTTCGCTTGGCAGTTGCTGTAATTTCTGGGCTAAGCTTGCGTCATCTAAACACAGGGCTTGGGCCTCAGTCACGGGCGTACGTTCAAGTAAGTGAGCTTGGGTTAACACTGTGGTTAATTTAGCATCATCGAGCATATGCTGTAAGCGTGCTTGCGGATACTCAGGGTCGAGCGGAACGTAGGCGGCACCGGCTTTTAATATGGCTAAAATACCGATCACGGAATCTAGCGAGCGCTCGACGCAAATACCGATTAAAGTATCGGGCGTGGGTTTATGGTCGGCAATCAGGTAGTGCGCAAGCTGGTTGGCTTTTTTATTCAGCTCAGTATACGTCATATGCTGATCGTCAAAGCTTAGCGCAATAGCCTCTGGGTTTTGCTGTGCTTGGGCTTCAAATAAGTCATGAATACAAAGGTCTTTCGGATAATCAACCTGGGTTTTATTCCACTCGACTAATAACTGATGGCGCTCTTCAGTCCCGAGCATATCGACATTAAAAACACCTTGTTCAGGTTTTGCAACTAAGGCCTTAAGTAAATTATCAAAGTGCTCCGCTATACCTACGATGGTACTGTGATTAAATAAATCAGTGTTATACTCCCAAGCGAGCTGTAAGCCACTAGCATCTTCTGCCACGGTGAGCGTGAGATCGTACTTGGCAATATCCTCACTCATCGCCACCGCGTCTAATGTCAGACCAGGTAACGCTAAGCTGCCTTGCTGATGATTTTGCAGTACCAGCATCACCTGAAATAAAGCGCTGTGACTTTGATTGCGTTCTGGTTGAACACGCTCAACGATTTGATCAAATGGCACTTGCTGATGGGAGTATGCATCTAACAACAAGCTTTTACTTTGTGCCATTAGTGCATTAAAATTTAAGTTTTCAGATAAATCGTTACGCAGTACTAAGGTGTTAACAAAAAAACCGATTAAATCCGCAAGCTCTGCTTGTTCACGATTAGCAATCGGGCTACCGATGACGATATCGGTCTCATTACTGTAACGCGCTAACAATACCGAAAAGGCCGCATGTAAGCCCATAAATAAAGTCGCTTCCTGCACTTTGCATAAGGCATTCAAGTCTTGAAGTGTACTCGCAGCAAGGTGTGAACGATAAGTGGCGCCAGCATAAGTTTGAATATCTGGACGCGCATGATCCAAGGGTAAACTATGCACAAGGGGCAAGCCTGTCAGCTGTTGCTCCCAATAAGCAAGCTGTTGGTCGAGTACCTCGCCTTGCAACCAACGGCGTTGCCAAAGGGCATAGTCGGCGTATTGAATAGCTAATGGCGCTAACGGACTTTCTATGCCTTGAACATAAGCGCCATATAAGGTGCTAAATTCATTCACCAAAACCGACATAGACCAACCGTCAGAGGCGATGTGATGCATCGTCACCAACAACACATGCTCTACAGCTGCGGTTTTAATAAGCTTCACCCGCAGCATTAAGTCCTTGCAAAAATTAAATTCCTGACGTGATTCCTGCGCAACTTCTTGGCTTAGTCGCTCGCTTGCAAGGACGACATCTAGGTTGGAGAAGTCAAGCACAGGTATCTCAACGGGTACCGCCCGTTGAATCTCTTGAATCGCTCGCCCATCCTCGCCCTCAGTAAATACTGTGCGCAAAACTTCATGGCGCTCGACAATATGGTTAAAAGATTGCTTTAAAGCTTGAACATTTAAATTTCCAGTAAGCTTTAACGCTGCTGGTATATTGTAGTGCGCACTACCATCCTCAATTTTATCCAAAAACCACAACCGTTGCTGCGCAAAAGAAGATGGCAAATATTGCTCACGCGGTGCAGAAAAAATTTCAGGGTAGGCAAAATCACTGCCCCCATGTTCGTTAACAAGCGCCGATACAGCCTTCCCCAAAAGTTCTAAGGTTTGGCTACCAAAGAGTGATTTGAGATCCATATTTATTTTAAAGTCTTTATTTATCTGCCCAACCAAGCGCGTTGCAGATAAAGAATGCCCTCCTAATTGAAAAAAGTTATCGTAAACCCCCACACGCTCAAGGCCTAATATACCCTGCCAAATACCACAGAGCTGCTCTTCTGTGTTGTTGCGCGGCGCAACATAGCTCGTTTTCAAGGTGGACATATCGGACTCAGGCAGTGCCTTGCGATCCACCTTACCATTAGGTGTTAAAGGTAAGGCCTCCAAGAAAACAAATACAGAAGGCAGCATATATTCAGGTAAACTATTTCTTAACATCTGGCGCAGCTGTTCTGTAAGTGGCTGTTCGCTCCCAGCAGCAACAATATAGGCAACAAGACGTACCTCCTCATGCGTTTTCGAAGATCTGGCAAGTACAACGGCATCTTTAACATCGGCATGTTGATTAAGCGTATTTTCAATCTCCCCCAGTTCAATTCGAAAACCACGTACTTTTACTTGATGATCGATTCGCCCCAAAAACTCTAAACTTTTAGGGCAGCCGTGGGAATCAGGCAGCCATCGAACTAAATCACCCGTGCGATATAAACAATCACTGCTCCCAGAACTTCCGGGCACACCAAAGGGATTTTTAATAAACTTCTCAGCCGTTAAATCCGGTCTGTTTAAATACCCACGCGTCACTCCCGCGCCGCCGATCAATAACTCACCGGCAACGCCAATGGGCACAAGTGCCATGTTATTAGAGACGATATAAACCTCGGTATTAGCAATGGGACACCCCATTAACACCTTATCAACCCCAGGAGAAAGTTGCTGTGTGGTAGACCAAATAGTAGTCTCAGTAGGGCCGTACATATTCCAGAGATCAAGCATTGGATAACGTAATAATCCTGTCGCTAATTGCAAGCTTAGAGCTTCACCGCCACATAATACTTTAAGGGGGGAATGCACTTGCCAGTTCGCCTCTAATAGCATTTTCCAGGTTGCTGGCGTCGCTTGCATAAGTGAGACGGAATACTGCTTTAATAGTGCAAAAATAGCCTGCGGATTAGCTGTGGCCTCTTTGTTAGCTACCACCAACCTTGCGCCCACGGCTAGCGGTAAAAACAATTCTAAGCCGTGAATATCAAAAGACGTGGATGTCACGGCTAATAAACATTCATCGGCATTAATATCTAGACTTGTCTGCATGCCGGTTAAAAAGTTTACTACATTACCGTGTTCAACCATGACACCTTTAGGTTTACCTGTGGAACCTGAGGTGTAAATAACATAAGCTAAATCACTTGCATTTAAGCCTTCGGTTTTCACATCCGGATTAGCGGCGCTTTGTTGCTGTATTTGTTTCCGTACCGCCTCTTCATCTAGGCATACCGCTTGAGCATCACTCACAGGGGTACTAGCACGCAAGTGGCTTTGCGTTAATACCGTGCTGAGTTCGGCATCATTCAGCATATATTGTAAGCGCGCTTGCGGGTACTCAGGATCAAGAGGTACGTAGGCAGCCCCCGCTTTCAAAATGGCCAAAATACCCACAACCATGTCTAATGATCGATCGACACAAATACCAACTAGGCTACTAGGCGCAATATTTTTTACATTAGATAAATAATTTGCAAGTTGATTCGCTTGCTGATTAAGTTCACCGTAACTTAATTTTTTATCCTCAAAGATAACCGCAACAGACTCGGGGTTCGCTTCGCATTGCATTTCAAACAGCTCATGAATACGCCTGTTTTTCGGATAATCAATGACCGTATTATTTCGCTCTAACAATAACTGTTGCCGCGCATTCTTACCCAACATGTCGACTTTAAATACGCTATGTTCAGGCTGTGCAAGCAGGGCTTTGAGTAATAATTCAAAGTGCCCCGCCATACGAGCAATGGAGTCATACTCAAACAGATCAGTATTATATTGCCAGCTTAATTGCAAACCCTTGGCGCTCTCGTTCACTTCGAGCATTAAGTCATACTTTGCAGGAACATCACCGCTTTTTTCAACGGATTTTAACGTAAGCCCAGGTAATTCTAGCGTGCCTTCGTCGTTATTTTGCAGGACCAAGAGCACCTGAAACAAAGCACTATGACTCTGGCTACGCTCTGGCTGCAAGTGCTCGACAATTTGCTCAAAAGGCACTTGTTGATGCGCGTAAGCATCGAGCAACATGCGCTTACTTTGTTGCAGTAATTCAATAAAGGTCGGATCATCAGAGAGGTCGCTACGCAGTACCAAGGTATTGGCAAAATAACCAATTAACTCGGCGACTTCGGCTTGCTCGCGGTTGGCAATAGGCGTACCGACGACGATATCCGTCTCGTTACTATAACGCGATAATAATACCGAGAAAGCGGCTTGCAAACCCATAAACAAGGTAGCGCCCTGAGCTTGGCACAGCCGATTAAAAGCGGAATATACCCTTATGTCGAGGTAGGACATATGGGTAAAACCTGCAAAGGTCTGTACCGACGGGCGCGGGTGATCGAGAGGTAAATTATGCACAACCGGCAAACTACCAAGCTGAGTGGTCCAGTATTGCAACTGCTGATCAAGTACTTCACCCTGCAACCAATGGCGCTGCCAATGAGAATAATCGGCATATTGGATCGGCAAGGGACTTAAGGGGTTACTGTGCCCTTGAACGTAGGCCGTATATAACACTCTGATTTCGTTAATCAGCAACGTCATCGACCAACCATCGGAGGCAATATGATGCGTGGTGACGAGTAAGATGTGCTCGTCAGTGGCGACTTTTAATAACTTCGCACGTAATATTAAATCACGTTCCAAATCAAAGGCGCCCGCAGCCTCCGCTGTAATATAATTTTTCAGCTTTGCTTGACGTGCACCCTCTTCCAAGTGGGAAACATCCACCATTGGCACTACAAAAGGTTTTACAAGGCTTATGACCTGAACTGGCTGACCATCGTCACCGACGGCAAAGGTGGTACGCAGGCTGTCGTGACGTTCGATAATCGTGCTAAAAGTACGATGCAGCGCATCAACATCTAACTTACCGCTTAAACGCAAAGAAGCCGGTTTATTGTAATGCGTACTACCGCCTTCGAATTTGTCGAGCAACCAAAGCCGCTGCTGTGCAAACGAGAGTGCTGGGTTTTTGTGCGACTGAGGCCGTATTTGTTGATGCGTCTTCGGCGCAATTTTAGCAGGCTCAGAAAAATACGCAATAAGCTGCTCTTTATTGCCCTTAATGAGGCTCACAACCTCAGGCGTTAGCGCGCTTTTGTCGGATCGAGTTTTCAGCTTTCCGTCTTCAACAAAGATGCCGATATTTAGATCCGAAAGCTTTTCAATCACATCTATTATATTTACCACTCAATCACTTCCTTCAATCGGTTTTCTTCAATTGTACGTTGATTTTTTTCAAGCGTAATACGCTCCACAATCACGCGACTGATTTCAGACAAATCTTTACAATGAAATAATGTTTTTAACGCCAGCGTGACCCCAAAACTCTGAGTAATATTCGCGATCAAACGTGTTGCTGAGAGTGAGTTTCCACCAAGATGAAAGAAGTTATCCATGATGCCCACACGTTCAACGTCGAGCACCTCTTGCCATATTTGGCACAGGGCTTTTTCGGTGTCAGTGCGCGGTGCAACGTAACTCGCTTGCTGGGTGGACATGTCGGGCTCGGGCAAGGCTTTACGATCGACTTTACCACTACTACTCAAAGGTAGCGCGTCCATAGGCGTAAATACCGCTGGCACCATGTACTGGGGTAAGAGCGCGCGGCAATGCTCGTTTAAAACTCTTGAACTGGGCGGTAATGCGTGGGTGATCCGTTTTAATTCATTAATCGAATCGAGCCCTTGCAGAACCGTTTCGTTATCTAGCCAATCAATCAGGCAGGCGTATTCGTTAACGCCGATATCTTTTAAATGGGCCGCAACGTGGGTGACGCTCTGCGGTGTACCAATAAACGAGGCGCTTTGGGCGTAACGCTCAAAAGCAAAGTCGGCCATATTTTCTAGATCCGCATCCTTCATATCATCAGTGGAGACGCCTAGACTTTTTAGCACGGGAATAATGAGCGATATATGCGAGCGCATATACTGTTTAAATGGCCCGCGTGCCTTCTCCATTGTTGCGTCTAGATCATCGCCTAAATACGTGTGGATCATTAAGGTGACGCGGCCTTTTTGGGGATCGAAACCATTTTTTTCTAAAGACTCGCGGTAGAGCACGATTTTTTCCGCCAACTCGTCGATTGTCTGCCCGAGTAAATGGGTTAACACATTGGCGCCAATACGACCGGCCTCAATAAAAGTCTTGGGGCTGATGGACGCGGTAATCCATAGCGGTAATTGTTTTTGTATGGGTTTAGGATAGGTTTGCACCTCGACATCGTCACCGACACCGTCTTTTCTAACAATGCTACCCCCTGCCCACAAGGTCTTTAAGGTGTCTATTTCCTTGCTCATTACGCTGCGACGGCTTTCATAATTATCCGGCGCTAAGACAAAGTCGCGGGTATGCCAGCCACTGGCAACGGCAATGCCAACGCGCCCATTCGAGAGGTTATCCACCACCGCCCACTCTTCCGCCACGCGAATTGGGTCGTGCAGTGGCAGTACCACGCTGCCCGCGCGCAACTTAATTTGTTGCGTGATAGTTGCGAGTGCCGCATTTAAAATAGAGGGATTGGGGTACAGACCACCGACCAAATCAAAATGTCGCTCAGGCGTCCAAATGGCTTCAAAGTCATTTTCGTCGGCAAATTTAGCGGCTTTTAAATATAAGTCGTATTTGTTTTCACCTTCGTAAGCCTCGGCACCAAAATAAAACAAGCTAAACGAGACGTCTGCTTCAGTATCAACATCGTTATCCGCATTGTTATCCGCATCGCTCGCATCTAAAGTTTTAGGTACCACGTAGGCGAATAATTTTGTATCGCCCGAGGCGCCCTCTTTGGCGATGACCACGGCGTCTTTTATTTGTGGGTGCAAGGTCAGTGCATTTTCAACTTCACCCAATTCAATACGCGAACCGTTAATTTTTACTTGGTGGTCCATACGACCTAAATATTCCAAGTAACCAAGGCCGCCTTGCTCCTTAGGCAACCAGCGCACCAAATCACCGGTTTTATATAATCGCTCGGAGCTTATGCCGTCAACATTGTTATCTGCGTCATAATACGGATTGGCAATAAATTTCTCTGCCGTCAACGCGTCACTCTTTAGATAGCCACGTGCCAAACCTGCACCGCCAACATATAGCTCACCGCTCACGCCTTGCGGCAACAAACTAGCATTGCTGCCAAGCACGTATAATTGGGTATTCGCGATGGCTTGGCCGATGGGTATTTGCAAGGGCTTGGCCGCATCGGCACGGCTGTTTAACTCAGGATCACAAGCATAAAAACTGACATCGGCGCCAACCTCGCTTGAGCCGTAAAAATTCAATAAGCGCGCGTTTGGCAGGGCTTGATAAAACCCATTCACCTCTTGTGCTTGCAGCGCTTCACCACTTGAAACCACAAGCCGCAAAGACGTCATTGCCGCTAGCGTGCCCTGCTCGATTAACAATTTAAGTAACGAAGGCACCAGCGTTAAACGCGTGATTTTGTGCTGCGCCGTAATGGCGGTAAAGCGATCCGCGCTTAAGGTATCGTCCGTGCGCACAATGACCAAAGGTTTACCACAAGACAGAGCCTGAAAAATCTCCGCCACATGGTCGACAAAACCCGCCGCCGTTTTTTGACAAAAAACATCGCTCTCTACGCTTGGGAATGCCTGCTCCATCCAGTTAATACGGTTGCAAATACTACGGTGCTCGGCCAAAACGCCTTTTGGCTGACCGGTTGAACCTGAGGTATAAACCACATACGCTAAATCGCTTGAGCTTAAACCCAAGCTTTGTTTATCGGGGTTTTGTGTGGCTTGTGCCTGCGATCCCTTATGCGATTCCCTCTGCGATCCCTTATGTAACGTAGCCGCATCATCTATGCACAGTGCTTGGGCATCACTGACGGGGATTTTATCACGCAGGTGGCTTACCGTGAGTACCGTCGTTAATTCGGCGTCATCGAGCATGTATTGTAAGCGTGCTTCAGGATATTCTGGGTCGAGCGCGACATAAGCACCGCCTGCTTTTAGTACCGCCAAAATGGCAATCACCATATCCGGTGAGCGCTCGATGCAAATACCGATAAGTGCCTGGTCGGTCTTACCTTCGACTAAGCCGTGCCCTAATAAGCCCTGTTCTAATAAGCCCTGTTCTAATAAATAGTGCGCCAACTGATTCGCTTTTTTATTTAACTCGCCATAGCTGAGTTGCTGATCATCAAAAATAAGGGCCGTCGCATTGGGAGACTTTTCGGCCTGGGCTTCGAACAATTCATGAACACAAAGATCTTGGTGACTATTTTCATCTGAAGAACGGTTTGTACTAAGCAGCTGCGAGCGCTCCTCGGTACTCAGCATATCCGCACTGAAAACACTTTGCTCAGGCACAGCGACCAGCGATTTAAGCAAGATATCGAAGTGCTCAGCCATGCGCGTAATCGTCGTACGCTCAAACAAATCGGTATTATATTCCCAGCTTAGATGTAAACCTTGCTTGCTTTCGGTAACATCAAGCGTAAGATCATATTTTGCAGCGCGGTCGTCATTTGGCTCTAGAGAACTCAATTCAAGTTCAGGTAGCTCTAAAACGCCCGCTTTGTTATTTTGCAGTATCAACATGACCTGAAATAAAGCGCTGTGATTAAGACTGCGCTCCGGCTGTAAGCGATCCACAACTTGCTCAAATGGCACTTGTTGATGCACGTAAGCATCTGACAACATCGCCTTACTCTGTAACAGTAATTCAGCAAAACTCGGGTTGGCTGACAGATCACTGCGCATAATCAGGGTATTGGCGAAAAAGCCGATTAAACTCGCCACTTCCGCCTGCTCACGGTTGGCGATCGGACTACCGACGACGATATCGGTCTCATTACTATAGCGCGCTAACAATACCGAAAATGCCGCCTGAAGCCCCATAAACAAGGTCGCATCTTGGGCCTGACACAGCTTATTTAAAACCGCGTTGGTGCCTGCGTCAATATGGCTGTGATAAGATTTACCCGCAAACGTTTGCAGCTCTGGGCGCGCATGATCCAAAGGTAAATTGTGCACCGTAGGCAAATCGGCCAATTGCTCTGTCCAATAATTCAGCTGTTGCTCCAACACCTCGCCTTGCAACCAATTACGCTGCCAATGGGCATAGTCCGCATACTGAATCGCCAATGGCGCTAAGGGGTTTTGCTCACCTTGCACACAAGCCCGATACAAAGCCCTAAATTCGTTAATTAAAATGGACATGGACCAACCATCGGAGGCGATATGGTGCATGGTCAACAATAAGACAAATTCGTTGTCGGCGAGTTTTATTAACTGCGCTCGCAGCATTAAATCACCTTGTAAATCAAAAACTCGCTCGGCCTCTTCACGCACGTATTGCGTAAGCTGTAATTCTTGGGGCTGCCCATGCAATTGGGATAGATCCACCTCGGGCACCGCAAATTCTTCAGCGGCTTGAATCACCTGAACAGGTTGACCTTGCTCATCAACGGCAAAACAGGTACGCAAACTTTCATGGCGTTCCAAGATAGTCGTAAACGCCTGATTCAGCGCTTTAACATTCAACTTACCGCTAAGTTTCAAAGAGCACGGCATATTGTAATGCGCGCTGCCGCCGTCGATTTGATCTAATAACCACAGGCGTCGCTGGGCAAATGAGGCTGTTAAGTTTAGGTCATCACGATTTTCAATCGCTTCAATTACCATGTGCACGTTTTGTAAAAAATACTCTACCAACGCAGGTTTTAACGCCTTAATCTCCTCGATAAGCGTTTTATCGAGCCGATGCTTATTACCACGAATCACTAAATTTTGAGTATCATCCAATTTTAATTTAACGCCGCAAGATTGCAGCTTACCCAATAAATTTACTATAGCATTCATATTACAATCTCTATCTCATCGGTTGATAAGTCTTCGTCATCATCAAGTAACACACTATCTAGCATGCCACTGACTTTAAGCTCATTACTGAGTAGTTCAACCGTGTTTAATGTAAATAATTTTTGTAAGGGCAAAGAAATATTTAAACTTTCGTTAATCTTTGCAACTAAGTGTGTGGCCATTAATGAGTGGCCTCCAATTTGGAAGAACCTATCGGTAATACCGACGCGCTCCAGCCCTAGAATTTCTTGCCAAATATCGCATAGCATTTTTTCCGTATCGCAGCGTGGCTCGACATAGACATTTTGTAGCATTGAAGCTTCCGGCTCTGGCAGCGCCTTGCGATCAACTTTACCCGTTGGCGTTATCGGGAAGTGGGCTAATAACACGCATGCCGACGGCAGCATATAATCCGGCAAACTCTGGCTCAAATGTTGATGTAAACCCTCGATAAAGGCTTTTCTGGCTATTCCCGACGCTTCGCTGTCATCTTGTAAATCAAGCGCCTCGGTCACCACGTAGGCGACTAAGCGTTTATCCCCAGTGGCGATCGATGTGTTTGCCAGCACGATAGCATCAACAACATCGCTGTGTGAATTTAGTGTATTTTCAATTTCACCCAACTCAATTCGAAAGCCTCGAATTTTAACTTGCTGATCAACCCGACCTAGAAATTCTAAATTCCCAGGGCGACCTTGCGTATCCGGCAAGCAGCGTACTAAGTCACCTGTTTTATAAAGCCGCTCGCTACTTGCGTGATTACAGGCATCATAAAATGGGTTGCTAATAAAATTCTCTGCACTTAACTCAGGGCGATTAAGGTAGCCCCGAGCAACACCTGCGCCACCGATATACAACTCGCCAGCGCAACCTAAGGGCGCGGGTAACAAATGCTCGTTAAGGACATATAACTGCGTATTTTGCACCGCTTTGCCCATATGCAGGCAGGTATCCCCTTCGATGAAATCCCCCATGCTAGAGCACACTGTCGACTCGGTTGGACCATAGGCATTGATAAACCGACGACGCTCGGACCACTTCTTAGCCACATCAATACTACAAATATCACCACCAACGGCTAAGGTTTGCAGGCTTGGCCATTCATCACTGTTTAAAGACGGTAATAAAGCCGGGGATAAAATCGCGTGACTTAGCGCCTGTTCATTGGCGATGGCGGTTAATTGTTCTGGAGATTTCATCGCCTGTTCAGACACGACAATTAAACGCCCGCCCGCATCCCAAGTACCCATCATTTCCCAAACGGAGGCATCAAAGGATATCGATGCGAACTGTAGTACACGGCTATCTGAATTTACGCCAAGGCTGCGCTGCAAGACTTTGGCAATATTGGATACACCTTTATGCTCTACTAGTACGCCTTTAGGGTGGCCGGTGGAGCCTGAGGTATAAATGACATAGGCTAAGTTTTTAGGTGTTAAACCTAAGGACTGAGTCGAAATATTACTATCGGCCTCGGCACTTAATTGCGCTGTAAAATTCTCGTCATCCAAGCAGAGCGCATACTCAGGCGCAAGTTCCGCTTGGGCAATTAAATGCTGCTGCGTAACAATAGTGCTCAGCTTCGAGTCGTCCACTATGTAGGCAATGCGCGATACCGGATTTCTCGGGTCGATGGGCACGTAAGCGCCGCCTGCTTTTAAAATCCCTAATATTCCGATCATCATCTCGATTGAGCGCTCGATGCAAAGCCCCACTAAGGTCTCCGGCGTGACCTGTTTTTCACGCACGAGATAATGGGCCAACTGATTGGCTTTTTGATTTAACTCGCCGTAGCTGAGTTGCTGATCTTCAAAAATTAACGCAATATCGTTAGGGCTGATTTTGGCGCGGGCTTCGAATATTTCATGCATGCAAAGATCCCGCGCATAATCACCGCCGGTATCATTCCATTCCACCAATATTTGCTGACGCTCCTGTGCACTTAGCATCTCGGCTTTAAATACATTCTCTTCTGGCGCGCACAACAACGCTTTAAGCAAGGCCTCAAAATGGCCCGCCATGCGACTGATGGTCTGAGGCTCAAACAGGTCAGTGTTATATTCCCATCCTAACTCTAAGCCCTGCAGGCCTTCTATCACATTCAAAGTAAGGTCGTATTTGGCTACCAGCAGCTCGCCCTCATCTAAGGCACTTAAAGTTAACCCAGGCAACGCTAAATCGACCTGCTCATTATTTTGCAGCACCAACATGACTTGCACCAAGGCCCCGTAACTTAGATTCCGCTCAGGTTGTAGGCGCTCCACAATTTGTTCAAATGGTACTTGCTGATGGGCGTAAGCTTCGAGCAACATGTTTTTACTTTGCTGCAGTAAATCAATAAAACTTGGATTCTCTGAAAGGTCGCTGCGTAATACCAAGGTATTCACGAAGAAGCCGATCAGCTCGGCTACCTCGGCCTGCTCACGATTGGCGATAGGGCTACCGATGACGATATCGGTCTCGTTACTGTAGCGTGCTAACAATACCGAGAATGCCGCCTGCAAGCCCATAAACAAGGTGGCGCCCTGCGTTTGACACAAATCATTTAACGCGGCACAGCTTGCAGCGTCTATTTGGGTGCGATGGGTATTACCCACAAAGGTCTGTACGGATGGGCGCGCATGGTCGAGAGGTAAGCTATGTACGCTAGGTAAACCGGCTAGCTGTGTGGCCCAATAATCAAGCGGCTGATCAAGTGTATCGCCCTGTAACCACTTGCGTTGCCAATGGGCATAATCGGCGTATTGAATGGCCAGATCTTGCAGCGGCTCGTTAACATTCTCGCCATTAATATCGGCGTCAATTACAGGCAGGATATAAGCGCTGTATAGCGTCGTAAACTCCTTAATTAACACCGACATGGACCAACCGTCGGAGGCAATATGATGCATGGTCACAAGCAGGATGTGCTCATCCGGCTGCGTTGCAAACAGCTGAGCACGCAGCATTAAATCTTGGCTTAAATCAAAGGGCCGACTAGCATGTTCAGCAAGCTGTTCTTGTAACGGAGGGGGCTTATCCCCCTGCCCCGACATATCCAACACCGGCGTTTCAAAAACGCTTGGGGCTTGAATCACCTGTATTGCTTGGCCATCATCGCCTGTGGCAAAACAGGTTCGCAAGCTTTCGTGACGTGCTAATATTTTGGTAAAAGCACGATTTAACGCCGCCACATCCAACTTGCCACTCAGCCTTAAAGCCGCCGACATATTGTAGTGTGCGCTACCGCCGTCGATCTGATCCAACAACCATAAACGCTGTTGCGCAAACGAGGACGGTAATTCCTGCTCACGTGTAACCCGCACCAGTGCAGGTATTTTAATCGCTGAATCTAACTCGGATAACGCTTGCGCGACGCCCTCCAAAGTTTGATGGATAAACAAAGACTCTAACGGTAAACTCACATCAAAGCGTTGATTAATACGTGCCACGATACGCGTCGCTAATAAAGAATGCCCGCCCAATTGGAAGAAGTTATCGTTAGCGCCAACACGCTCAACATCCAAGATCTCTTGCCAAATTTCACTCAGCGCTTTTTCCGTCTCCGTGCGTGGGGCAATATACGTATTTTGTAATTGCGAGGTGTCCGGTGCAGGCAGGGATTTACGATCGATTTTACCATTGGAGGTTAGCGGTAAATGGTCCAAGGCCATAAATATGCGCGGCACCATGTACTCCGGCAAGTGGCTGGATAAATACTGAGTGAGTAAATCCGTAGACAGCGCAGCTCCGGCAATCGGAACGACGTAAGCCACCAAATACTGATCCCGCGAGGCCTGCTCGGTATTATCATCGCTACTAACCAAGCTGACAACAGCCTCTTTAACCAACTCATATTGATAAATAACAGATTCGATTTCGCCTAGTTCAATCCGAAAGCCTCGGAGTTTAATTTGATGATCCACACGGCCATGCAACTCCATATTGCCACAAGGTAACATGCGGCCTAAATCGCCAGTTTTATACATGCGMGCGGCTAAGCCGTTAATATCCCGCGCAACAAAAGGGTCATCAAAAAAGGCAGCTGCCGTGCGCTCCGGATTGTTTTGGTAGCCATCGGCAACCCCTACGCCACCGATGTACAGCTCGCCCACAACGCCATTAACCACTGGTTTCTGCTGTTCATCTAGGATATAAAAKCGGTTATTATCAATGGGTTTACCGTAAGGAATGCTGCTGCGGTGCTGAGTATCATCAACCACAGGGTAGTAATTCGACCACACAGTGCCTTCGGTGGCGCCGCCAAGACTTATCACTTGGGCGTTAGGGAAATGCGTTTTGACCTTACCCGGCAAATGTACGGGGATCCAATCACCACTTAAAAACACCAGTTTCAAACTTGCCAACGGAGACTCTGGCGCTTGTTCATTAAGGGATTCAATCAGGTGATTTAGCGTTGTTGGTACCGAGTCCCAAAAGGTGATTTTTTCAGTTTTAATCAGCTCGACAAGGCCTTGCGGATTATGCACTTGTTTTTGCTCGGCTATCACAAGACTGCCGCCAGCGCTGAGTAAACCAAAGATATCGTAAACCGAGAGGTCAAAGCTTACAGAGGTAATAAATAACATGATGTCTGAGGCATCAATGTTAAATTCACGATTCACCCAGGTCARTAAGTTGACCGCTGCGTGATGGGCGATTCTTACCCCTTTGGGTAAACCCGTGGAGCCTGAGGTATAAATAATATAGGCCAGTTCGTTGGCGTCTTTGACAATATTTAAATTATCGGARGCATACGGTGTTAGGGTATCSTTATTTAAACGAAGGTATAACTCGTGCTCTTCATTGGCAGACTGATCCACTAGGATCACACTTAGCTCGGCACTGTCCGCAATGGCTWGTTTACGCGCAAAGGGATAACTTGGCTCCATSGGCACATAAACGGCGCCTATTTTTAATATGCCATAGATGCAGGCAATGAGATCAAAAGAACGTTCAAGAATAAGGCCKACATGATCACTGTGCTTAACGCCTTTCTCTATTAATAAACGCGCGATTTTGTTAGCACGCTGATTCAGTTGCCCATATGACATCGTCTGCCCATGCTGACGCAAGGCCACGGCATTGGGTGTACGCGCGCACTGCGCTTCAAATAACTGATGCAAGGTGGCGGTGTGTTGGTAGGCAAGGTCAGTCTGATTAAAGTCCTGATTATCACTAGTGGCATTAATGTCGCTAACAAACTGCTCTGTTGGCAGTTCAGTTTTAGCCGTCGCAAAAGCTTCAAGAACGTTGATATACAGTGACAATACCGTATCCATCTCTGCTGCATGAAAATACTTAGGCGAATACTTCACCTGCACCATCATGCCGGTTTGCGATTTTTTATGCACTTCAATATCCAACAAGGTGTTGGTCATTTCTGCACTTCTAATTACCATGGTGTCTTCGGGCTGCGCTTCTTGCTTCATCGCCGCCGTTGCAGGAAAATCGGTAAAGTTAAAAATCGTATCAAACAACGGATTACCATTGCTGTGGTATTCACCAACAATACCTGCAATCTCCCCTAAAAATAACTCGTGCTCTTTTGTCTGATTTAAATAGTCACGCACGCTTACGAGCAAATCAGACGGACTGCCTGAACGCGTGGTTTCAAGGCGAAAAGGAAGCGTATTCAAGAAGCAACCAATGATTTTTTCTGCGCCATCCAATACTGGCCGGTCATGAGTAACCACCCCAGTAAGGATCTCTTTATCCCCGGTTAACATCGACAAAGTATGCATATGGGCGGCTAGACATATCTCTTTAATGCTAAAGCCATCACGCTGCCCACGCTGCTGTAGGGATTGTAACAAGGCCTCGCTAATATTGCCCCGCAAGACTTGCATGCCTAACTCTGTCGAAATCGGCCGTGCACCATAGTTAAATGGCAATTTCATACGACTGTAATTATCTAAATAATTTTTCCAAAACTGCGTGGCACTGCCAGACGCCGAGCGAGCCAAGTTAATGGCGACATAATCTTTATAGCTATGCGATAGTGTTGGCTGAGACAAGGGCGCATTTTTACCAATAGCGATATAATGCTGCAGCAATTCGGAGGTCATCGCGTTCACACTCCAACCATCCAAAATGGCGTGCTGGAATGACAAAATAAAACAAATTTTCTCCGCCCCTAATACGAATACATGTATTCGCCATAAAGGTCGGTCACTTTGAAAAACAAATTTATTCTTCAGGTCTTGATCGCAATAGCGCTCGATTTCCTGTTGCTGTAGTGTTTCCGACAAGTGCGACACGTCATCTAATTGAACCTGCACTTGCGACTGACGATGCACCACTTGTAGCGGCACATCAAAATTGATCGCATCAAAACCACTTCGCAATATTCCATGTGACT
>NVXL01000083.1 GCA_002746115.1 Alteromonadaceae bacterium | reverse complement strand
CCTATATTCGATATATTATCGTATTTGAAAATACCGTAATTAAGTATAAATCATGGCATCCAAGTAAGCTGTATCAAAATGTATCTCAGACGACCAAGCATAGCGATTAATTATATAAAACCAGGTTATCTCTGTCCTTTCTTGTATCGCCCAAAAAACAAACAACCCGCGGCAAAGCCGTAAAATCTCCGCTAATAAAGCAAATATCTTCTAGACTTAAGAGGTCACTGCGCCCCCCAAACAAGTCGTGCCACACATCTAAGGCATGAGGCTTTGAGATAGGGCTACGACATAAGGCTGCCAATCTAGGAAAGTGTGATTATGACAACGGGTAACACCGAAGATATCCCCGGCTACAAGCTTATCAAGCGTATCGGTAAAGGCGGCATGGCGACAGTATATCTCGCCGTGCAGGAAAGCTTTGGTCGCCAAGTCGCCCTCAAAATCATGTCCAGTAAGCTTGGTGAAGATAGCGTGTGGGCCAAGCGCTTTATTCATGAAGCTCAAGTAATCGCCCAGCTATCACACCCCAACATCGTGCCGGTATTTGATGTCGGTACACATGAAGGCAAGTTTTACATTTCAATGGAGCACGTCAGCGGCGGTGGCCTAGACAGCAAAATGAAACAAGGCATGCCCTTGCCGAGCATATTGCGTATCGTCGCAGGCGTTGCTGCTGGGCTAGATTTTGCAGGTGAAAAAGGCTTTGTTCACCGCGACATAAAGCCTGATAACATCATGTTCCGAGAGGACGGATCCCCCATTATCCTTGATTTTGGCATCGTCAAACAAAAATCCAAGGGCGCCAGTCACATGACGCAAACCGGGACTATTGTCGGCACAACCACCTACATGAGCCCGGAACAAGCACAAGGGCATGAGCTAGACGAGCGCTCCGACATCTACAGTCTGGGCATCATGTTTCATGAATTATTAACCGGGAAGCCACCGTTCCAAGCTGATTCAGACATCGGGGTACTACTAAAACATGTTAATGAAAGCCCACCCTCACTCCCCTCTCACCTATCGATATTACAACCTGTCGTTAATAAAGCGCTCGCCAAAAATCCCGAAGAGCGCTACAAACGTGCCTCCCACTTAATCGATCACCTCCAGGAATTAGAGCCAGAGATTAAAGAATTACTTAACACGCACAGCTATTTAATTCATGGATCTAAACCTACGGAAGCGACTAGCGCGGATCTCGAAACAATTGCTCAGCCGATACCCGACTCACTAAGCGGCGAAGCCACCGCTTTACACACGCTAGATACCAGCCAAGAAACCATCGCATGGCAAACAGGAGATACGGCTCCGGTCAAACACACCTCCAGCAAGCACAAAATCACCGAAGAACTTGAGATCACCAAAGTACTAAGTAGCGCGAAAGCCACGATTAAAGACTACTCAGAAGCTGCCAGAAACCGACGCGCTAAACGAGCCAAATCAACAATTACCGCAGCGATATTCATCGCCGTAAGCGCACTGGCATATATTGGTTACCAGCAGCTCTACCTTGTGCCGAATGAACGTGCCGCGTCTGAAGCACGCCTTGCCGAAGCAACTCTTAAGACACAGCGTAAAATCCAGTCCTTGATTGACGATGCTACAACGGCGAGGCAAAGCATCGATTTGGCTGATTTAAATAAAACCAACGCCGTGATTACTATTTACCACCAAGTATTAAAGCTCGACCCAGAGAACCCACAAGCGCAAGAACAACTCGACAGTCTAGGTGCGCAATATATCGCCATGGCCAAACAAGTATTGGCAGCACAGACAGCAGATGTCGACCTTGCAGAAAGCTACCGAGACCGCGCACAACAATTATCGCCCTACCACCCCGAGATCCCCAAAATCCAATTAGCCATCAAAAACGCACGCGCGTCCGCGATGAAACAGCAACTCAAACAGGGTGAGATTGACATATTACTGAAAGTGGCAGAGTCCGACATTACCAACAGCAAAGGCTTCTCGGATGCCGCTCACACGAAACTACAGCAAGTCCTCCACATTAGCCCGGACAACCTGCGAGCCAAGCAATTACTTAGGGAAATACTCGATCAACTATACCAAACAACGCAGGCTCAGATAGCCTCCGGTCGCACCTCGGGAGTACAAAAAAACATTAATAGCTTAGAGCGCTATTATCCAGAGAAAGCTCCGGTTGAGAAGTTAAGTGCGCAATATCAAAAATTAAAACGTCAAATCGCAAATACTAAAACCCAAAACACACTCCAGGCACGTGCCTCTCGCTTACAGCGTGAAAAAAGAAACATTCACGTCAACGAAGAGTTGCGCAATACCTATTTACAGATACTCAAGATGTCGCCATCCAACCGCCAAGCAATTAACGGCTTAAATAACACCAGTGAGTTTGAAGGAAAACTCGCTAGTGAAGCGATCCAAGCCCGGGATTTTTCACGCACCCAACAACAGATAGATATTGTCGAGAAATACACACCACGGAACGTCTTAGTTAAATCGCTTAAAGCCCAACTCCAAGAGGCGCGGCACAGTAATGAACAAGCCATAGCGGCACTTTCCGATGCCGATAAACTACTAGCTCAAGCGAATACACAAAGCCATAAAGACAGACAAGCGACGCTTAAACAGGTAATGGTTCAGATTGATAAAGCACGTAGCATAGACCAGGGGAACCCCGAAATAACACCCCAGATTAAAAAACTAGAAGCAACCTACGTCGCGACAATCACCAAGTTAATTGCCAACAATGATAAGAGGTTAATTAAGTCGTATTTCGACGATACTGCAGGTCAAGTTTGGCCTAGCGAGAAGATTCTTAAATTAAAAACCTCCTACAAAGAAAAGCCAAAACGAGTGATTACGGGTGGGTTTTAACGGTTCGAAATTGAATAAACCCGGAAATTAAAACAGCTTCAGAGACAAAACAACCCCAAGAGGCAATCTGCCCACGTCGCTTCAGGCAGATTTTAATCCATGTTATTAGAGAATATCAAAATACACTTGAATACCGGCAGTAAACCCGGTCATCTCTTCATCGGTTCTAAGGCGTAGATTCTCACGACCAGGCACTACAAATGACGAGGAGTCAACTGCCGACATAGAATAGCTTTGTCGTCGCAGGTCGAGAAAATAAGCCGTGTTTTCGCCTAAAGCGCCAGTCCAAGTAAGCCCCAAACTAAAGCCGGTACTATCACCTTCAAAGTTGAACGGTACAAACGTACCATCAAAGCCTTCATTGGGATCATTGGCGTTATCGCGATATTGCCCATCCATACTTGCGTATGCTGCGCTCATCGTCAAAGTGCCATATCCCTCAAGGCTTAGACCATAACTCACACCACCAAAAAAACCATTCTCCTCATAAAGCTGCTCGTAAACCGCTTGGTTATCGGCAAGGCCTGCATCGCCAATAAAAAACTGAAAAAAAGCACGATTAGACTCAACACAGGTAGGGTCAGACAGGGGCGTACCACAAAAAGGTTCCGGCGTTAATGTCGTCTCCCCATCTAGGTAACCCACAAAAATATTCAGTGAGTCCCACACATTGTAACCGAAGGTTAAACTCCAATCTTTACGTTCAACATCCACATCACTCGCCTCATGGGCAATTAGATTAGGCTGATCGACGCCTGAGCGATCCGTCTCATTAGTAGCGCTTGAGACATCAGCCAGACTAGACTCATACTTGGCACTAACGAAAAATTTTTGCATCACTGCCGTTACAGAAAGGTTCAAAACAGGCAATGTAGTGGAAAATTCAGCAGAATTTTCATCAAATCCAGAATATGTCTGATCAAAACTCAGCGTTTTCATCTGAAAAGCAACAGAAGGAATAATCGTCAGCCCATCACTAGCAAAAGCGCTAGGTAACGGTGCGAGAAATAAGGTAGACAGCAGTGCACGAGTGGCTTTCATAATACCCCCAATTGTTAACTTTAGTTGCCTTCGCTCAAGCTACTTACGTGGCGACAGGCGACACTCAACGCGTTAAACATCTATCAACAAACAATATCAAGGAGAGTATAGCAGGGGATATTAACAGGCTCTAACAAACAGACGATTAAATAATAGCCTTACTTTTTCGAGCTAAAACCAGCGCCATCTTCAGCGTTTTGATCTAGCGCCTGCTGAATTTGCTGCACCATCGTAGCGTATAACTGAAAGATATCAACTTGCTCCCCCTTCGCCAAGCGCTTTGAGAGGATCGTCAATGGATAGATCAACAATCCGGTATTTTCAAAGCGAATCGCAGGGTCAGTCCCAATCGAGTCTTCAACCATTACCCAGTGGAAATCAATGTCCGCAACAAACACATCCCCAAATAAGACACCGAGGCTTTGTAATGCCGGGGTATCTTCAGGGTCAAAAGTATTACTGCTTAATATAGCTGAAATAGCTTCCATTTTACCTTGAGCGGTTTCAAACATCGCTTCAGCATTTTCAAGATTTAGATAACATTTGACCAGTTCACGGCGGGATTCTAAGGTATCAATTTCTTCCTGAGTTAATATCCTGACACTTTGCTGGGCTTGCTCGCTCATAATAAATCTCTCAGAGGTGAGGTTTAATGAGCGCCACAAATTGTCGCGCTCCATCTCTTAAGTTTAGTATAAACATTGACTTAGGAGCTGCCATTTAGCCGTAAATTAGCGTTAACTCCAGGGGAAAGGTAAAAAAGATAAATAAAAGGTTAACTAGTAGGGCATTTCAGAAGTGCGAGTACGAAAAGGATCTACATCTTGTGTGAAAAGCGATCCTTGAGATTACCGGCCAATCACATTAACAGGTGAAGTAAGCCTCGTAACTTATTTCACCTGTTATTTAGACGGCTATTGTGATTAACAATACCTACTTACTATTGTCATACCATTTGTGCCCGTTACGCGCCATAAGCTCGTCGGCAGCAGCAGGCCCCTTGGAGCCCGACTCGTATTTCTCGTTTGGCATATCAACATCCTTCCAGCTAGCAAAGATCTGATCAACCCAGCACCATGCGGCTTCCACCTCAGCGGCACTTACAAACAATGTTTGATCATTACGCATCACATCAAACAACAAGCGCGAATACGCATCATGAGTCGGCTCTTTAGCGTCATCAAAACTAATATTCAAACTACCAGCCTCTAAAGGAATGCCCGCCTCAAGGCCTGCAACCTTATTCATAATCTCCAAGCCAATGCCCTTGTCTGGTTGAAGTGAAATAACTAAGCGATTCGGCTTATGCTCAAGATGGTTTTGATCAAACATACGGTGATGACTTTGCTTAAATTGCACCACAATCTCTGAGCGCTTACCGTCTAAACGCTTACCGGTACGCATATAGATAGGCACACCAGACCAACGCCAATTCTCAATCTCAGCCTGCACAGCAACATATGTTTCAGTCTTACTGTTAGGGTCGATTTCGTATTTATCCGACTCTTCTTCCAAAAATCCCGGCACCTGCTCACCATCCACCTGACCGGCCTGATATTGAGCCCTCACGGTACGCTCTTTAACAGCAGAAGGTAATATTGGTTTAAGGCAGTTAAGCACTTTTAGCTTCTCTGTACGCACGCTATCGGCATTTAACGCTGAAGGTGGCTCCATCGCGAGCAGACACAGCACTTGTAATAAGTGGTTTTGCAGCATATCGCGAGTTGCGCCCGTTTGATTATAAAAAGCCCAACGGTTACCAACGCCAACGTCTTCCGACATTGTAATCTCGATGAACTCAATGTACTTCGAATTCCAAAGCGGCTCAAAGATGTCGTTAGCAAAGCGTAAAGCAATTAAGTTTTGAACACCTTCTTTGCCCAAATAATGATCGATTCGAAAAAGCTGATCCTCAGGGAAGACGCGAGCCAGCTCAGCATTAATCTCCATAAAGCTCTCGCGACTATCGCCGAGTGGCTTCTCTACAATCAAACGTGTTGTAGGCTTTACAACGCCACTAACCTCTAATGAGGAGCACACTTTTCCAAAAATCATTGGCGGGATAGCAAGATACACCACCAACTGATGGTCATCACGCAAATGCTTGTCGCGCGCCTTAGAGAAAGACTCGGGGTTAGTCGCATCCGCTTGTGCAAAAGAAATACGACGCGAAAAAGCCTCCCACTTACTTTCGGAATACAGCTTCTCGGGAATAGCGGCAAGAACCCCCTTTTTAATCTTCTCAAGGAAAGCTTGTTGTTCATTCGCGGTACGCGCCATACCAATAATCCGCGTACCAGCGGGCATGCAACTGTTAAGTTCGAGATAAAACATCGAGGGGTATAACTTGCGAATAGCTAAGTCACCATCACCACCAACTACTAACAAGTCAGTATTCATAATCAACACATACCTTACATAAACGCCGGTTCAAACCGGACGAATAACTAATCTAAACTCAAGCAAGCCGCACAGAGCGGTTCCTGTGGACTATCGCTCAAGGATTTGAATTAAGTTCGCTAGAGAAAAAAAGGTCGCCATTCTAACACTTAAGATCTACATTCGGACAAATTTTACATGGCGCATTCATTAAAACTTGCCCCTAACGGACTATTACACTATTGGCTACACTATCGACAGCCTCAAGTTTGGCCATTCTACTCGTCGCAAGCCTACACTGGTCAGCACAGCACAATGCTCAAAAACGCACAAGTTTGGTGCGGCCATTATCGCATATAGTTATGACGACTGAAGACCTAAAAAGAGCTAAATAACTAGCCCCTACAGACGCTACTAATAGAAAATAATCCGTATTTTTATATTCACGCCCCCAAAAACGCTAAGTATTGAAAGATAAAAAATTAGCCACGACAACTGAACAAAGACCCAAACATTTACACAGAAAACGATACCGTTAAAACATCGCACTGAGCTATCACCATCATTTAATGCGCCCAAGCCCAACTAAACATGCGAAGAGTTATCCCGCTACTCCCAAGTAAAACACTGTCTCACAGTAAATTTCACTCAAAAATTTAACCTGTAATTCACTCAAGCTAAACACGTAAACTGAAAATGGCTCATCAGCCAAACCGCGCCAAGCCAATCACCTGAAAATATCGATTCAAACGTTACACAATTTCCTTGCCCCTAAGAATTTAAGCTCAACGGTCAACAAAAAAACGTCGTAAGCCTTGCCTCAAAAACGTCTCCCTCGTTAAGAAATCAACAATATTATTCGCTATTGACCTTTCCTATCACAGGCTCCAGCACATTTCTTATAACTTTTTTTGATACATAGACAGGGGCAAACGTGAACCTACGCGCACTTTTTCATAACCATAAAGTAACAGTAACAGAACATTTAGTTATAGATCCATTCGATTTAGACCTATCTAAGACATAGATGGTTATGAGAGCAAACTATCGAAACCAATGAAAAGTTAGTGAACGCAAACCTTAGAGTTGTCTATCTATATGATCTTAAAGGAAAATCGTGAATTTAAGTGCCATTTTTCACCATTATCGTTATCTAAATAATGCATTTTTCATCTAAGTAGTTGTCGTTTTTTTTCAGTAAAACCAATCAATTATGGCTCATACTAAAGTTAGGAGGGCGCAAACATGTCTATCATCGCTCAGATAAAATCGCAGTGTATCCGGCTAAAAATATTGTTAGCACTGCCAGCACTCAGCTGTGCGACTGCACTCGCGGGTCCTGGTTATCCGATGGACGACTACCACAATAACTATGTTGGCCTCTCCCAAGAGGGCACCTACCAAGTACAATTCACTCCAACCCACCTAATGGATAACGAAACCCTTTTCCTTGCCGCCGCTGAAGCCAACAACAATTCAATGAGCGACAGCCTAAAGGTTGCCAACAACCTCTGGCTAATGTCTGGCAATAAGAGCGCCCAAGCGAGCAAAAAAGCCGTCCGGAACTTTTTCCGTGTCAACATATTGGAGATGCTAAGAGGCCCCCGGAAACAAAAAACCAGTAAAACCCAACCCGTCTCGAAAACACCGCAAATTGCTAATATCGACAATTATCGCGTGCAATTATCTAACAACAAGCTACGCCTTAAATTCAATTACCGTTTTTAAGCCGATGCTCGGTCTAACTCAGCAAGCCGCTCTACGCATTTTTTTCTGGGAGGACATACAAAATAACGGTAAACTGCTGGCAACTTAAACCGACCAAAATTCAACTATGCCCAACACCACTTCAGCTCCGCCCCCTTCAGCCACAGACAAGTCTTTGGCGCCGACACAAAAACCATCTACAGCGTCCATCCTAAAACGCATACAAGCATTGTTTTACGACAGCTTTATTTTAACGGCTCTTAGTCTTATGTATTGGGCAATCGCCACCGTAATCATGGTGACAACAGGTATTGATTACGGCACGGATTATCACGTGATGACTCCCGCAAGCGCACTAGGCATAGCCTTAAAGCTAGGCTGGCCCATCTGGATTACCGGGTTTTTATGGTACTTCTGGCAGCAGGCCGGACAAACCATCGGCATGCGTACTTGGCGACTAGAGCTGATCAGCACCAGTATTAATGACAACAATAGCAGTGACAGCACCAACAACAATACTCGTATTAGCCACAGACAATGCTTAATACGTTTACTAGTCGGGCTCTTGGTCCCCGCAAGTCTTGGGCTTATTTATATCTGGTGCTTGTTTGATAAGAACGGTGATAGCCTTCACGATAGACTTAGCCAGTCCCGAGTACAGCACACCCCCAAGCCAGCTAAAGGCGCGAAATAAGGCTTAAATAAAGAGAAAAGAGAAAACGCTAGCTTATTCCGATCGCCGGATCAGTAACCACCCAACAAGCAAACAAAATATAATCGGGATGAGCACCGCCAACAATGGCGGGAAGCCCCAAATCAAACTAGAAGGACCGAGCATTTTTTGACTCGTTTGAAAAACCAAGCCAACAATAACRCCACTAAAGACACGAAAGCCCATCGTCACCTGGCGCAAAGGGCCAAGCACAAAAGAAATCGCAATCATCATTAAACTTAAGGTCGCTAAAGGCTGCAGCGCTTTTTGCCAGAAAGCCAAACGATACTTATCTGCATCCAAATTTTGTGAATTTAAATAGTTAGCGTAAGCATGGAGACGCCGCATCGGTAAATCATCAAACCCAAGCAACAGATCACTCAGTAAAGACGGCGTAATTTGGTTATCCCAGTGACGAATATTGAAGGTCGACTCTTCGATGCCGCCATCCACAAACGTACTCACCTGCCCATCTTGCTCAACCCAGTGCCCGCCTTGGTAAATTGCCGAATCAACAAAACTACTCTCGACCAAGGCACCCTCAGAATCAAACCTAAAACGCGTAATCCCATACAACTTGCCGTTAGGGAGTATCGCGTTGAAATGCATAAACTCATTACCCTCACGATGCCACTTACCACGCTCACTTTGCAAAGCCACCTTATGACCGCGCGCCAACGCTCGGCGACTATCCGCGTATTGGTCGCTATACGGCGCTAAAAACTCCCCAACCAGCGAACCAAAGAAAATAAACACAAACACCGGGCGCGCCACCGCCCAGATAATTCGGCCAACAGATACCCCTGAAGCGCGCATCACCACCAGCTCACTTGAACTTGCCAGCACACCCAAACCAATCAAGCAGCCAACCAAAGCTGACAAAGGTAAATATTCATAAACCGTGGATGGAATAGAAAGGCCAACAAAAACGAAGACCTCTTTAAAATCGTAATCGCCCCTCATATCGGAAAGCTGGTCGATTAAACCCGCGATCACATCCAAGGACACAATAACCACCAGCACCGCAAATACGGAACTGGAAACCGTACGTGCGATATAGCGATTTAACTGCGTCATGATGCCGCCTCTGGAGCTCGGTTCTTCACTTTAAATAAACGAAACCCTCCGGAAAACCAACTAGGCCACAAATATAAAATACACGCGAGAATAAAAAACGCAAAATGCACCAACCATAAAATCGCCTCAGTCGGGCTTTTACCGCTTTCAAGTAAACCTCGTGCCGAATTCAAACTCACAAGATATACAATGTAAATCACAATGGCAGGCGCCAACTTTCCGTAACGCCCTCGGCGCGGTTCAGTGCGACTAAGCGGGACAGCCAGAAAACCCACAATCATCACCAACATCGGCAGCGATAATCGCCACTGCAAGGCGGCACGCGACTCCGCACTTGGGTCTCGAAGCAGGGCTAGAGTACTCATACTATCTGTTGCCTTACGTCGACCAATTTGATAATCCGATTCCGGTAATTTTTGATAAAACTCCTCAAACTCAACCACTTCATAATTAGCGGAACCCGGCCGTCCCAGATATCGCTTACCATCTCGCAGCAATAAAAACTTCTGCCCCAGCTGCGCATCAATTTCACCCGAATTAGCCACTAATATCGAAGGGGCGCCTTTCGCGCCATCAGGCGATAGCTCAGCAATGAAAACACCCTGCAACTGCTTTTTATCACTACTCAAAGATTGCGCAAAACTCACCCCACGACCACTGTCGAGGTCATTAAAGCGCGCGGGTAAAATAGTTTCAAAATCAGTTTTATTACGCTGCTCGAATAATACTTGCTGGGATTCTCTAGTGCCTTTTGGCCCCAAATACATCGTCAAAAAAGCCACCAACATCGCCACCGAGAACGAGGTCACCATGGTATAGCCTAATAAACGTCGATTACTGAGCCCGCAGGCCGATAGAACGGTCATCTCGCTTTGCATATACAAACGACCGTAAGACAGCATAATGCCAATGAACAAACCGAGCGGTAGGATAAGTTCCATAAAGCTTAAAGAACGGTAAACCATTAAAATAAGTAATACGCCCGCATCTAACTTACCCGCCGCCGCTTGAGCCAAGTAATTGGTAAAGCGCGCACTCACAATAATAAGTAGCAAGATGGAGCTAGCAGCAAACATACTGGAGAGAACTTCTCTCGCCAGATAACGGAATATTATCAAGCAGTACCTACCTCAATATACATTGACTAATCACGTGGACTAATCAGATTAAGCCGCGAAAGACAGCCGGAACGTGTGATACGCCCATTAACTGCCGCGCGATTTTAACAGTTTCCATTAAAAATATGAGAACTTTCTTACCGCTTCTCTTTTGTCATACACTATTATGAATTGTTGTGACATCATTAAGCGAGATAGTTTCACTTGTAACAACTTGCAGCAAGGCTCTATAACCTGCAAACAAAGTACGCCAGTTATAGTCCACTAGCTATAAGTAGTTATAGGTACTAGTTATAGGCATTAGCACTATCGTATTACGTAATATGTGAGGCTCTCCCTCGCATCCTCATCTCATTTTTATCCGGTAATGCCGCTGACCCGGCTAAACCTCTGAGTAGGCAGTTAATCTATGGATTTTCAGGTAAAAAGTAGCAATATCGTTAAACTAAAAACTCAATGTGCCGTTGTATTTGCCGCAAATGGCGAGCTACTTGACGCAGCRCTGGAACTTGATTCATTCTTCAGCACCCACTCATTCGGTCAGCCCTTGGCTCTCGCGCTATCTCGCGGCGACCTTAAAAACGCTGCCGGCARCAGCACATGGGTGACGGCTCCTCCTAAGAGCGCTTTTGAGCGAGTATTACTCGTCAACTTAGGCAAATTCGAAAAAGGCAAAAAACACTCCAGCATTAAAAACTGGCGCCAAGCCTGTCAAGGCTATGCAAACGCTATCATTGCCAGCCCCTGCACAGACGCCAGCATTAATCTGCAAGGCCTAAGCCTTGAACTCGACAACAATACCGCCAGCCGTAAGGCTCAGGTTAACGAGTTAAGTCAAATCGCCACCACAACACTGGAGCGCAGTTCATACCGCTACACGCTCACCAAAAGCAAAGCTGATGACCAAGTCAAACTTAAAAAAATCACCTTAACCGTCGCGAATGCAAAAGAAACCACGCCCGCACGAGCTGCGGCAGCAAAAGGCAAAGCCATTGCTGAAGGCATCAACCTCGCTCGGCATTTAGGGGATTTACCGGGGAACATCTGCACCCCTACATTTTTATTTGAACAAGCCAAAGAGATGGGCAAAGCTGACAGCACATTAAAAGTTAAAGCGCTGAACGACAAGCAAATGGAAAAACTCGGCATGGGCTCTTTGCTCTCCGTCTCCAAAGGCAGTGATCAGCCGCCCAAATTAATTATCATGGAATACAACAACCTCAAAGGCACCAGCAAACCACATGTATTAGTCGGCAAAGGCATTACCTTTGATAGCGGCGGCATCAGCTTAAAACCCGGTGCAGCAATGGACGAGATGAAATACGACATGTGCGGTGCTGCTAGCGTCTTTGGCGCCATGGCCACCTTGATAAAACTCAAAGCCAAAGTCCACGTCGTCGCCATTGTCGCCGCAGCCGAGAATATGCCTTCTGGCGGCGCTAGCAAGCCGGGAGACGTGGTCACATCTATGTCAGGGCAAACCATCGAAGTTCTCAACACGGATGCTGAAGGGCGACTGGTACTGTGTGACGCACTTACCTATGCCGAGCGCTACCACCCCAAATCCGTCATCGATATTGCCACGCTCACAGGCGCCTGCGTTGTTGCACTTGGTAGTCATGCTACAGGTTTATACAGTAACGACGACACACTTGCAGAGACCTTGCTAAGCACAGGTGAAGCTTGTAATGATCGCGCTTGGCACATGCCGCTTTGGGATGAATACCAAAAACAACTCGACAGTAACTTTGCCGATATCGCCAATATTGGTGGCCGTGAAGCAGGAAGCGTGACCGCCGCATGCTTCCTGTCGCGCTTTACCAAAAAATATGCTTGGGCTCACCTCGATATTGCTGGCACAGCATGGAACAGTGGCGCCAGAAAAGGCGCTACCGGCCGCCCGGTATCACTACTTGTTAACTACTTGTTAAGTGCCGACTAAGGCGGTAACCTTAGGTCAACAGTAAAACAAGAGCACAACAGTAGACTGTTGAACAAACCACAAAGCAAAACAAAGCAGGCGCACTAACAATGACATCGGTAGATTTTTACGTATTACAGCAAAACTCTATCGATGATCGTAAACAGTTCGCCTGCCGTTTGATCGACAAAGTAGTACGCCAAGGGCATAAGGTTATCCTGAACGAGGAGCAAGCCACTGATAGCGCCGATATGGATCAACGTTTGTGGGCGTTTAAGCCCGAGTCGTTTATTCCTCACGTAGTTGCTGGTGACGCCAATACCCAAAACGCAGCGGTGGTACTAGTAAATACGCAAAATACCGGCGAAGACACAGAATTACATGAAGATGTGCTGATCAACCTTGCGATGAAGCCGCCTTCTAATTTTGCACGCTTTCAACGCTTAGTCGAAATCGTCGTGCAAGAACCCGAAATTTTAGCGGCGACACGTAAGAACTATGCGATTTACAAGAGCCAGGGTTACACTATTAATATGCATAAACTTTAAGCGCCAAAACAGCAAAAAGAGGATATTGAATTTTGAATGCCCCGGCACCAAACAACATCAGTCGCCAATTATTGATTGATGAATTGGAGTCCATTTATGCCTCCTTGGTAGCGGACGCAATCACAATGGCAAAAACTGATGCCGCACTAGCATCTGCAACAAGTTCGCGCACTCGCAAAGATTCAAAGTCTCTCATTTCCATTTCCGCAAAAAAAACACCCCACACCAAAACCACTGACGCCATGCCGATTACAAACCACCCCAGCGACACCAAACCGCTTAAAACAGCGACTCCAACGRAAAAACATCCCGCCAATCAAGCCGGCTTACTCGACGATGACCCGCTTCCCCAAATACAAGTTGATGAAATCGCCGCGCCTAGCAGCCAAGCCAAACGAAAAGCCGAACAACAACTCGATATTTTACGCGACACAGCCGTTAACGATTTAGACCAGCAAGTAGGCGACACTCTAGACAGCTCTCCAGCTAGGAAGACCYTMGATGGAGAAACACTAATAGAATCCTTAGTAGATCAGTTTCTCCCTCAAATTAAAGCCGAATTACATAAGCGGCTAGAAGAAACACTCCGCTCCCAACCCAACCCTCAAGCTAGCCCTCAACCTAGCATTAAGCACCAACAAGCCGACAAATCATAAGCATTCAAACCACCTCACAATTGCCGTCAAAACAAACAGTATCAAGTTATATTGGCAGCCAGCGCGTCCTAGGGTTACAATTACCCATTGCGTCATTTATTCACACAACAGCCCGACTCTCAGTTAAGACAAGCGTTAAAGCTTAACTCAGACAGCAGTTAAAATACGCTTAGCGTGTTACCGTTAAGGCAATACTGAAGCTATTTATACGCATTCATACACATTCATACAAAAGAGACCCTTCTGTCACCATGGAAAAAACCTATCAGCCTTCCGCCATCGAAGTACAGTGGTACCAAAATTGGGAAAAAAACGGCTACTTTGCACCAAGCGGTAAAGGCGAGCCCTATAGCATTATGATTCCGCCGCCAAACGTCACTGGCAGCTTACATATGGGTCATGGTTTCCAAGAAAGCATCATGGATGCACTGGTACGTTTTCATCGTATGCAAGGCTGCAACACACTCTGGCAAGTCGGCACCGACCACGCCGGTATCGCCACCCAAATGGTCGTAGAGCGCCTGCTCGACGCCGAAGGCAAAACACGCCACGACCTTGGCCGAGAAAACTTTATTGAACGTGTATGGCAATGGAAAGAAGAGTCCGGCGGTAACATTACCCGTCAACTACGTCGCCTAGGTGCCTCCCCTGATTGGAGCCGCGAACGCTTCACCATGGATGAAGGCTTTTATGAGGCCGTACAAGAAGTCTTCGTACGCCTCTACGATGACGGCCTAATTTACCGTGGCAAACGCCTCGTCAACTGGGACCCGAAACTGCACACCGCCATCTCCGACCTCGAAGTCCTTAACGAGGAAGAAAAAGGCTTCATGTGGCACTTTCACTACCCACTCGCCGACGGCTCTGGTCAACTCACCGTCGCCACCACTCGTCCAGAAACCATGCTCGGTGATTCCGCCGTTGCCGTTCACCCTGAAGACGAACGCTACAAGCACCTAATCGGAAAAAACATCGCCCTGCCACTTACCGGCCGCGAGATTCCCATTATTGCCGACGACTACGTCGACCCTGAATTCGGCACCGGTTGTGTCAAAATCACCCCCGCCCACGACTTCAACGATTACGAAATGGGCAAGCGCCACAACCTGCCGTTGAACAACATCTTTGACGACGACGCCAAAATTAACAACACCGTGCCTGAAAAATACCAAGGCATGGATCGCTTCGATGCGCGCAAGCAAATCGTCGAAGACCTAGACGCCTTAGGCCTGCTCGACAAAGTCGCTGATCACACCCTAAAAGTCCCACGTGGTGACCGTAGCGGCGTCGTTATCGAGCCTTACCTAACCAACCAGTGGTACGTTAAAACCGCCCCACTCGCTGACGAGGCCATCAAAGCCGTAGAAAATGGCGATATCGAGTTCGTACCCAAACAATACGAGAACATGTACTTCTCTTGGATGCGCGACATCAACGACTGGTGCATCTCACGACAACTATGGTGGGGCCACAGAATCCCCGCTTGGTATGACGATCAAGGCAAAGTTTACGTCGGTAAAGACGAAGCCCACGTACGCGAAAAATACAAACTCGATGCCAGTTTGTCGCTCAAACAAGATGACGACGTACTAGATACCTGGTTCTCATCCGGCCTATGGACCTTCGGCACCCTTGGCTGGCCTGAAGATAACGATTTTTTAAAGACCTTTCACCCCACTTCCGTACTGGTGACCGGCTTCGACATTATCTTCTTTTGGGTAGCGCGCATGATCATGCTGACGCTCTACTTTAAAAAGGAAGTGCCCTTCCGTACCGTTTATGTCCATGGCCTAGTACGCGATAGCCATGGCCAAAAAATGTCTAAATCGAAAGGCAATGTTATAGACCCTATCGACTTAATCGACGGCATCGACCTTGAAAGCCTCGTGCAAAAGCGTACCGCCGGCATGATGCTGCCCAAGCTTAAAGCCAAAGTCGAAAAAGTCACCCGCAAAGACTTCCCAGAAGGCATCGCCAGCTACGGTACCGACGCCCTGCGTTATACCTATTACTCGCTCGCCTCCACCGGTCGTGATATTAATTTTGACGTAGGCCGCATAGAAGGCTTCCGCAACTTCTGTAACAAGTTATGGAATGCCTCTAACTACGTACTAATGAACACCGAAGAGCACGACACCGGTGCCGACGGCAGTGACGATTACGAACTCGGCCTTGCCGATCGCTGGATTATCAGCCGCTTACAAACCGCCACTCAAGCCGTTATTGACGGCATGAAGACTTACCGCCTCGACCTTGCCAGCCAAGCCTTATATGACTTCATCTGGAAAGACTACTGCGATTGGTACCTAGAACTCACCAAACCCGTATTGTGGGACGACAACGGCTCTGAAACACGCAAAAAAGGCACCCGCAGAACCTTAATCCGCGTACTCGAAACCATCTTGCGCTTGGCTCACCCAATGATGCCCTTTATTACCGAAGAGATTTGGCAGCGCGTCAAACCCCTAGCAGGCGTCCAAGGCGACACCATTATGCTGGCGCCCTACCCTGAAATGGACGCGAGCCAAATAGACAGTGCCGCTGAAGATGATATCGAGTGGGTGAAGGGCGTTATTCTTGGTATCCGTAGCATTCGTGGCGAAATGAACATTAAGCCCTCAAAACAGTTGCCCGTATTCGTTAAAAACGGCGACCAGAACGACCAACGCCGCTGCACCGAGAATGAGCAGTTCTTAAAGAAACTCGCCTTACTCGAATCCATCACCTGGCTGAACGAGCAAGACGAAGCCCCACTTGCGGCAACCTCCTTGGTTGGGCAGCTCGAAATTCTCGTACCGATG
Organism: Alteromonadaceae bacterium; assembly: GCA_002746115.1. Taxonomy (GTDB): domain Bacteria; phylum Pseudomonadota; class Gammaproteobacteria; order Pseudomonadales; family Cellvibrionaceae. The sequence continues at coordinate 4,215 of NVXL01000083.1, read as the reverse complement.
GCCGGAATAATCGACAAAGACGCCGAGCTTGCACGCCTTGATAAAGAGCTAGAAAAACTCAAAAAAGAACTGCTACGCATCGGAGGCAAACTCAACAACCCCAAATTTGTTGATAAAGCCCCCGCAGCCGTCGTCGATAAAGAGAAGGCTAAACTGACTGAACTGCAAAATGCCTCAGATCAGTTAGCCGAAAAAAGAGAAAAGATCGCAACACTGTAACCTTTTGCCATGAGGCTTCTATACTGGAAAGAGCATCTTTTGCTGATCCGGAGGCTTCATGGCAACCCCTATCGATAAATACCTTAATATTCTCGCCCAAAAAGATGGTTCCGACCTCTATTTGAGCACCGGCGCCCCGCCTTGCGCCAAATTCCAAGGCACCCTCAAACCGCTCGGTCAAACCCCCTACAAATCGGGCGAAATCGAACAGATTGCAAACGCGATCATGGATAGCTCTCAACAAGAAGACTTTGAGAAAGACCTAGAAATGAACCTCGCCATCTCCATCGCTGGCGTCGGTCGTTTTCGAATCAACATATTCAAACAGCGTAACGAGGTTTCCATTGTTGCGCGTAACATCAAAGCCGAAATCCCCAAATTCGAAGACCTCGGCCTGCCCGAGATACTCAAAGAGATCATTCTCGTCAAACGCGGCTTAGTATTATTTGTGGGCGGCACAGGCTCAGGCAAATCCACCTCGCTAGCGGCCTTGATTGATCACCGTAATTCCACCTCCGCCGGTCACATTATCACCATTGAAGACCCCGTCGAATACGTTCACAAACACAAAAAAAGCATCGTCAATCAGCGCGAAGTCGGCGTTGATACCCGCAGCTTCCAAGCCGCCCTTAAAAACACCCTACGTCAGGCACCAGACGTGATCTTAATTGGTGAGATTCGTGATCGTCAGACCATGGAGCACGCCTTAGAATTTGCCGAGACAGGCCACCTGGCCATCTCAACCCTACATGCCAACAACGCCAACCAAGCACTTGAGCGTATAATTAACATGTTCCCAGAAGAGCGCCGCCCACAGTTACTACTCGGCCTCTCCCAGAACATGAAGGCGATCGTATCGCAACGACTAGTACCGACCATTGATAAAAAGCGCTGCGCTGCAGTAGAAGTATTGCTCGGCACTAAAACCATTAGCGAAATGATATTGAAAAGCCGATTGGAAGATATTAAACCCATTATGGAGAAGTCCGAAAACCTCGGCATGCAAACTTTCGACACCGCCCTCTTTTACTTATTCAAAGAAAACAAAATCACCCTAGAAGACGCCATCGCCAATGCCGACTCCCCCAACAACCTACGCCTACGCATAAAACTTGCCAACACAAACGCCGCACCCGATGCAGCTTCTGACAGCAAAGATGATGACGCCGCTGACGACTCTGCCCTTGGTGGCCTAAGCCTTGAATCCATTGAAGAGCCGGAAGACCCTAGCAGTCATTTTCAGCCCGAATAAGCGTAGCACTTTCCACATTCTCTACCGCTCGGAGATAAAGCCCCGAGCGGCAAGACGTCCCAGTTAAGCCCTGTCGAAAAGTGAACATCCCAAATTGGTTAATTAATCACCTGTTTTTACATAACAAGCACACGACAAGTACTCGGTGTGCATCAAAAACAAGCTTAATAGGCTAGTATACGCGACCATTGTTATTGCACTATTTCACACAACAACGATAATAAGGCACGACTATCGAGCCTCATGCACGATATGCAAATTTATAAAAAATATACAACCCTTTGCCTTTCCTATCGCTCTAGAAGGGCAATCCATACTTGGTAAATATTAATGAATAGCATTCTGTCTACGTCTACCCTGATATTAAAAGCACCACTCTCAGGGCCACTCCTAGCATTAGAGAAAGTGCCTGACCCGGTCTTTTCTCAAAAAATGGTCGGAGACGGGATAAGCATCGATCCGACCAACAACCAACTTTGCGCCCCATGCGATGGCAAGGTCATCCAATTACACCGCGCAGGGCATGCCGTCACGATCGAGAGTGCTAACGGTCTCGAAGTCTTAATGCATATCGGGATTGATACCGTCTCACTAGGCGGCGTAGGTTTTAGCCCCAAAATCGCCCTAGGCGACCAAGTTAAACTCGGTGACCTCCTGATCGAATTTGACGCCGATTTTATCGCCACCAAAGCCACCAGCTTACTCACTCAAATCATCATTACCAACACCGACGAAGTCCAAAGCTTTGTATACGGCCAAGGTTATGCAGAGTGTGGCAAAGACACCGTGCTAGAGCTAACAACAAAAGCTGCGAGCGAGACGAGCGAGCCCCTTGACCTAAGTGAATCTCTCACCTCAGAGCCAATCCTAGTGCCAAACCCAACCGGCTTGCACGCACGCCCCTCCGCCGTACTCGTTGGCACAAGCAAAAAATTCAAAAGCAAAATCGTACTGCGCCGTGGTAACGACGAAGCCAATGCAAAAAGCGTCATCAGCATTATGAGTGTCGAGTTTAACTGCGGCGACAGCATCACAGTCACCGCGACCGGCCCCGATGCTAACGAAGCCGTCAACACCATCACTCAGATGATCAAAGACGGCCTAGGCGAAGACTGCCCACCCGTGACCGCCACCGCAAGCGCCCCCAAAACCGAAGAAGCCTCCGCGGAACAGAGCAGACCACGCTCTGATGACCCCAACCTTCTTCTAGGTGTGACCGCATCACCCGGTTTTGCCATCGGTAAAGTATTCCAGCTTGAACGCGAAGACATTCAAGTAGACGAAAAAGCCGCCGACAAGCAAACAGAAAACGCCCTACTCGACAAAGCCCTTAAAGAAGCTTTCAATTACCTAGATCAACTTCAGTCCAGCATTGAAGACAAAGAAAAAGCCGCCATCTTTGCCGCTCACCAAGAGCTACTCGAAGATCCAGAGCTACTCGACACCTCTCGCAGCTTAATTGTCGAAGGTAAAAGCGCCGCTTACGCGTGGAAAAACGCCTACACCAACCAAGCCTGTCAACTCGCCAAACTTAAAAGTGAATTATTAGCCGCACGCGCCAACGACTTACGCGATGTCGGCTACCGCGTATTGCTCCTCATTTTAGGTCGTGAAATGGAAGCCCAAGAGCTGCCAGAAAACACCATTTTGATTGCTGAGGACCTAACCCCCTCAGACACCGCCCAGCTTGATCGCACCAAGGTACTTGGCTTTTGTACCGTCATGGGCGGCGCGACATCCCACGTTGCCATCCTCGCCCGCTCAATGAACATTCCCGCTATCGCAGGTATCGAACAACAAGCGCTAAGCTTACATAACGGCGACGATGTCATCCTCGATGCAGGCAAAGCCAGCTTACGCTTAAACCCGAGCCAAGAAGAAATTCAGCAGATTCGAGACGAGCAAGCCAGCTTAGCCGCCAAGCAAAAAGAAGATCTGGCCAACGCCTCCAAGCCTTCAACCACCCTCGATGGCACTCATATCGAAGTCGTCGCCAATACCATCACACCAAAAGAAACCACCGAGTCATTAGAACTCGGCGGCGAAGGTGTCGGTCTATTGCGCTCCGAGTTCTTGTTTATGAATCGCGCCACCGCGCCAACAGAAGACGAGCAATACGAAAGCTACGCCAACATTGCCAAGGCGCTTAAACCTGAGCAAACCCTCATCATTCGCACCCTGGATGTCGGTGGCGACAAGCCCCTCTCGTATATGCCGATTGAAGAAGAAGAAAACCCCTTCTTAGGCTTGCGTGGTATTCGCGTATCCTTAGCACGTCAACAAATATTCCGTGTGCAGCTGCGCGCCATATTACGCGCTTCCAACATCTGTAAAGTCCACATCATGTTCCCCATGGTCACCACCATGGAAGACTTAAGAACAGCTAAGAGCCTTTTAGAAGAAGAACGCGTCCAACTCGGCGTTGATCCCATCCCAGTCGGTATTATGGTAGAAGTGCCCTCCACTGCCATCATGGCCGATCAATTCGCCAAAGAAGCCGACTTCTTCTCCATCGGCACCAACGACCTCACCCAGTACACCCTGGCGATCGATCGAGGCCACCCAATATTAGCCGCTCAAGCCGACGCCCTTAACCCAGCCGTATTGCAATTAATTGCCAATACCGCCAAAGGCGCCGCTAAACACGGCAAGTGGACGGGCATTTGTGGCGGCATCGCAAGCGACGAGCAAGCCACGGCCATATTGCTTGGTCTAGGCGTTAACGAGCTCAGTGTAAGCGTACC
>NVXL01000082.1 GCA_002746115.1 Alteromonadaceae bacterium | reverse complement strand
CGCACTTCTCCCATTCAGCTGGTTGGTCGGGTACCGCATGGCTTTGTTGTGATGCGACGGCGGTTAATGCGGTGGTGATGGCGGCGATGAGAATTCGGTGGTTACTTTTTTTCATTGTTATACCTGTTAATGTTTTTTGTTTAGTAACTGTTGTTGAGTGATTGTGTAGTACTAGGTAAAGACGGGCGAAAGGGCGATTTGATTGCATGTTTGTAAGTTATTTCGACAAAATCGCGGAGTAGAGATGTTTTTGAAGCCGTGTGTTCATAATTTGATCGACTTGTGGCAGTCTTAATTGGATATTGAAAACTGTAAATAACAAGGAAGAGCTATTTTTAGGAAGTGCTATTTGATTGCATTTTTTTTTAATAATAGCTCGATGGGGGAGCGAACCTAGACTTACAAAATTATGCTGTATATGCTTCCGATTATCGAAGTTAGAGCAAGTATTAAAATTAAATATTAATTAGAAATCTTGTTTTAAATCAAGTTTATTTGTCCCCAAGCTGAGTCTTAAAATCCAGCCGAGGGTGGATGTTGATAGGCTGTGTGAAACTTCGACCTATATGATTTATATATTTATTTATAGTTATTTTAGAGATCTATTCCTGTGTTCCTTCTAATTTAATTCTGAACCTATATTTTTACAACAACCCCGACTGGGGAATGGAGAGTTACTATGTTAAGGTTTACAGTTTTTGTATGTGCTGCACTTGCGAGTTGTTTAAGTGCTGCGACGCCATCAAGTGTTGAAGTAGAAAAAAGCGCGCAGATTTGCTCTGGATGCCACGGTGCTAATGGTAAGTCAGTTGTGCCAACATACCCACAAAGAATAAACAGATTTTGGCAATAAATAGTGGAAGCTGAAAGTAATATCTGTGGTGCCGTCTTCATAGGCTTCAACGTACATGGTACCTTCAGCAGCATTCATTGAGTTTGTGCTCATGTGGCGTGGGCACATCCTATTTTAGATTTTACGCAAGTTTCTAAGTTTTTATAAATATATTTTTCTTTTGTGTGAAAAAGTTTTCTTGAAAATTTTATATGAAAATATTCAGATTGTAGTTTAAAGCTATTTTCTCTTCTGAGAGTGCATGTTAATTTCACCTGGAACCGTAAGCGTGATTTGATTGCACTAAATACTGATTTTTTAGATTTATTTTTACTTAAAAGGTAAACCGCAGGCTGGGAGATGAGACAAAGTGATGTTCAGCAGGTACTATAGAAGCCACTATCCCTATAGTTAATGCAACTTAAGTTAATACAACTTATCCGAGGCGCTTATGTCACCAGGAAAATCTAATATGAGTAAGCTCGATCGCGTGCTTGCGGAGCAGCGCGACTACATAGCTAATCGTGAAAAAGGGTATAGGGAGCGAGCACTTAAACTTTACCCCTGGATCTGTGGCCGCTGCACTCGAGAATTTACGCGTACCAACTTGCGTGAGCTAACCGTACACCACGTTGATCACAATCACGATAACAACCCATCCGATGGCACTAACTGGGAGTTGCTGTGCGTATACTGCCACGACGAAGAGCATACGAAGTTTGAAAATCAAATCCACTACGGCAGCGGTGGTGGCAGCCCTTCCAATGCCCCAGCAACGTTCAACCCATTTGCTGATTTAAAGCAAAAGATGGGTAAACCTAAAGATAGCTAAATATAAACGATAGCTAAACCCCAAGAGCACATCGTGACTAACTGTCTGAGCGCTTAGCGATAAGCGCTCGACTCAGCACGACACACAATACCCCACCTAAAATAACAGCAGTGGCAATCATCAGACGTAGCGTAATATCTTCGTTGGTAAATATAAGGCCGCCTAATGCCGCGATAACAGGCACTAGCAGCTGCGCTACAGATGCCTGAATAGCCGATAAGCCCCCTAAAGCCAAATACCAAATGGCATAACCAAGACCCGAGGTGACAGCGCCCGATAAAGCCGCGAGTAGAACGCCGCGATAGGACAAATCCGCATCCGCCCAAGCATAAATCGCTAACAGCGCAATTAGCGGTAAACTGCGGGTAAAGTTGTAGGCCGTATCGGCCAGTGGGTTTTGTGATTGGCGACCAATTAAGGTATAAGCTCCCCAAGCAATGCCTGCTAAGGCCATTAAAATAAAGCCCGCTAGCGATGGGCTGGCAATATTAGGCAGCACCAAATAAGTAAACCCAGCAAAAGCGAGGATAAGGCCTAACCATTCACCGGCCTGCAGACGTGTACCTGAGGCTAAGCTTACAAAAATCATTGTAATCTGGACCATGCCAAACAATACCAGTGCGCCTGTGCCAGTATCTAAAGATATATACGCGTAAGAAAACCCAACGGCATAAACCCATAAAGTGAGTGCGCCCCACCAACTACCTTTTGAGCTCTCGGCGCCAGGTTTCGCCTTGGTAAACATTAACGCTAGCATCAAGATGCCTGCGCCGGAAAGTAGTCGAATGATGGTAAAACTACCAGCGTCGATACTCTCGTCCCGCAAGGCAAGGCGGCATAAAACGGAATTACCCGCAAAAGCGATTAAGGCCAAGACAGTGTAGAGCAGCGTTTTTGTGGGCGAGTGTCTCATTGGCTTAGTATCCTCGTATACCGGTGTCGATATATTTTGTGGCGGTTGACATTATTGCCAATGAATAATACCCTACCTAACGATAGGTAGGGCGCAGCCGTATGAAGTGCCGCCAACGATAATCGAAAGGGGAATCTAATGTCATGCTAAATATGAATTTCGATAAGCAAGTTGTTATAAATACCGCCGATACAGCTTGGGTTAAGAGCCCAGCACCCGGTGTTTGGCGTAAGCCCTTGGCGCGAGAGGGGGTTGAGCGCGGACATGCGACCAGCGTTGTGCGTTATGAGGCCGGAGCCAGCTTTGCTTCTCACGGTCATCCACTGGGTGAAGAGATCTTGGTATTAGAAGGAGTTTTTTCTGATCAAACCGGGGATTATCCAGCCGGCAGTTATCTACGTAACCCTGAAGGCTTTAGTCATGCGCCGTTTAGTCAGGACGGTTGCGTTATATTGGTTAAATTACACCAATTTCAAACAGGTGATCAGCAGAAAATACGAGTGAATACAGGAGAGACGCCTTGGTCACCGGGTATTGGTGGTTTGAAGGTGATGCCTTTGCATGGTTTTGAAGGGGAGCAGACGGCCTTAGTTAAGTGGCCGAAGGGGGAGGTGTTTCAGAAGCATCGGCATTTTGGGGGCGAAGAGATTTTTGTGATCTCGGGGACTTTTATTGACGAGCATGGCAAATACCCGAAGCATTCCTGGTTGCGTAGCCCGCACTTGAGTGAACATCACCCGTGGGTGGAAGAGGAGACAATCATTTGGGTAAAAACCGGTCATTTATTACGGTGACTTTCAAGTGTGCCTGTGACTCCGTACCCAAGGCTCGTGGATGCGTAAGCGTGGTGGTAATGACTCAATTGCTTTAATCGCGCGTTCACGATTATGAAAGCGTCCGTAGATGATGGCAAAACGGTCTTTGCCCTGGACTTGATAGTGTATGTATTCAATCATCGAGCGGCTGAGCTTATTTTTGCTGGCAAACTCAATAACCTCCATAGATGACGTGCTGCTCATTAGCTGAATACCGTATTCAGCGTCTTCGACAACATTAATATCGTTATTAACCTTGCTGTTTTTGCTCTGCTGAGTTTTGGTTTTAGCTTTGGCTAGGAGTTTGGTTTTAGGCTTTGTGGGCTGAGAATTGCTGCGAGGTGTTGTGCCGCGAGCCGGGGTGATTTGTCGGGAGTGCAGTTGCTGCGCATTTTGGTTTTTACCGGAAGCTTTAGCCACTTGTTTGTTTGGGGCTTGCGCGGGTAAAACCGGCGCAGCTATTTGAGGGCGACGAGGATTAGCGGTCGCTTTCCTTAATTGAGTGTTTGATAGAGTGTTTGATTGAGCCTTTTCTTTTCTGCTCGTGTTCGCCGTTGTATTTCGGCTAGCTTGTTGATTTTGTTGCGCAGTTTTTTTTGTGTTCTGAGCTGAATTTTTGTTAATGGCTTTGCGCTTTGATCGCTTAGTTTTTGATTGGACATTTTTCGGTAATACCGTTTTGGGGCTATGAATACCCGCCAATTTGTCATTGATCTTTGCTCTTCGGCCATACTTAGCTAACAAGGTATGTTGAGCATCGGCGGGATTCCCTAAAGCCCAGCTGCGGTCTTCAATGCCCTCTACAATCACGCGCATTACAGCTGCCTGCATGGCCTCTAATAGGCAAAGTTGTACAGGCTCGTTGCGAGTGTAGCCGCCCTCAAGCTCTAATAGGCGCTTAAAGCGTACAAACCTAAATGCACCACCCTGCACTGAACGCGATAAAATCGAACGCGAGGTCGTTACGGTGTTGAGAATGCTGCCGGAGTTAACATCCACTACGCGTAAATTAACGGTTACTTGGTCAACGCGATATTTCTCAGACATGCCAATGCCAAAATACTTGGCTCCAGCGCCACCGGTTTTCATATTGCTCTCGTAGCCAATAATGCCGCCCTCAAATAAAATATTGGCTCCCAAGAGTGGCGGCACGTCAGCTTTTGAGTCGCGTTTTGTTAACGCTGCCCGGATAATTTTTCGTTCAGTTAATAAATCTTGTAAGCCTTCGCGCTCAACGGGTGAAAACCACCCCGAGTCTTTAATGGCTTTGATCAACATCGATGCAGCACCTTGAGACACCGCGGTGGAAAAGCTGCTAGAGGGTTGTGGTTTATATTGACCAGTGAGATCGCGAAAATTATAAACAGAAGCGACTATTTTTCCGCGTGGTAGCGGTAGTGTGATGAGGTCTTTGTAGGTTTCTGAGGGTTTGTCCCAATTGCTACGACTAAGCTCTGGGCCAAATAAATGTTCTTTCCCGGGCATCGAGCCACATGCGCTGATCGTAAGGCAATATGCGATGATAATGCTTGCGGTAAGTAACTTGCTCATGACGTGTGCCGGCCTAAATTTAATTGGCAGTTGACGAAACTGTTAAAACGTTTGTGACTCTACTATAAATGTAGTCGAATCTCCGGTAGAGCGATCAGTTGTTGTTACGCGAATACTACCGCCGCCTTCGTCAACCACATCAATAATAAAGTCTTCTGTGATTGTTTGCCCTGGAATAAGCGAGCCATCTTCCGCAACAAAGTTGCCTGCAATCGCACTGGTTAAACGACTCAACAGTGAGCGTTGCAAACGATTGTTAAATTCGCTTAGCGCCGTCTCCTCCTCCTCATCCATGTTTGGGTCGGTAATTGTGTTTTGCGCTTGTGCGCTATTCAGTAGTATTGATCCGTTAAGGGGGCTACCGCCAAAAGAGGGGTTAACGGGTTGGTAAACAAGTTGGGATGCCGACGATTTAAGCACAGGTAAAAATAATAATACGCTTATAAGCAATGCTTTATATAGACTCAAATAATTTAACATGACGTGATACCTGAATAAAGTAAATGCTAGGGCTTAAAAACCATCACCGCTTAAATCAGCGATTAAGGTATTGTTACTTGCCTGCCTATCTAAATAGCGTACCCTTGATAAAACCGCAGGGACTGCATAAACGCCGTTGGTTCTTGATGCGCTTCGGGTGCCGTTCACTGATGTGCGATAAACAACCTCTCCTTTATAACGAATGACAATCTGAGTGCCTCTTCGAGCTGAGGGGATTTCCTCTACAAATATCTTTTGATTGCCTCGAAAACCCTGATTTCGCCATTCGCGAGCAAAGTACTGAAAAAAATCTTGGCCAAACCAGGTAATCGTATTATTCATCAATAGTCCGCCAATTTTAATGTCGTTGGCGTGAGCGTTGTGGTTAAACATCAAGATAAAAAGTGATGTGATAACGATTATGGCTTTAACTATTGTGGCTTTAACGATTTTTTTTGTAGCATTGCTTTTCATGATAGTCGACCTTTCAAAAAAATGGCAGTCCTTTGCGGTTCGGCTGTTTATTCCCTGCCGTATTCCTAATTATCCGTTACTTAAATTCCCTGTAATACGTCGGCTTGATTGCCGTTGCCGTTTTGGTTGATGTGGGCAATATTCTCTGTGCCGTCCTGGCATACAGTTGCGGCATTACCTAAGCCGTTTTGCATAATGGCAGATTCGTTATCCATGCCGTGCTGTGAAGCATAAGCAAAGTTGTTACTGCCATATTGATCAATTGTGGAAACGTTATTTTGACCTTCCTGGAAGGAATCAGCCCAGTTATCAGAGCCGTTTTGTTGAATGCTTAAGTCTTGACCGCTACCGAGTTGTACGCCACCAGCGTGGTTGTTGTCGCCATCTTGGTTAAGTTGCATTGAGCTACCTACACCGGCTTGATCGGCGTGCGCAAAGTTACCGTCGCCATTTTGTTGAGCGTCTATGCGGTCTTCAGTGCCTGATTGATATAAACTTGCGCTGTTACCAGTACCTTGCTGGTTAAGGTTCATATCACTGCGTATGCCTCTCTGGTCACTATCAACGTCGTTGTGGCTGCCGTTCTGATTAACTGTTTGATAGTTTTCGGTGCCGCCGCTTTGGCCTAGGTTTGCAGAGTTAGCGCGACCATTTTGTTGTATGGAGACAACGTTATCGATGCCGCCTTGATTAAGCTCTATTGAATGCTCGGTGCCATCTTGCATAATGTTGGCTTGCCCGCGCATGCCAGTTTGTTCTGCACTTACTTGGTTAAAGTCGCCGTTTTGAAAAACTTGAATATTGTTTTCAGTACCAATTTGTCTTACAAAGGCGGAGTTGTCGTTGCCTAATTGGTTGATGTCGGCATTTTCTCTAGTTGAAGCGGCGTAAGCTACTTGAGTCATGAGGATTGAAATAGCTGAGACTGTGATGATGTTTTTAATTTTCATGGTATGGAAACCTTTAATATATTCGCTGGGTAATTTTATTAATTAAGTAATAATAAAATTACCAAATTAAATGTTGTGATCCATCGCATCTCGTCTGTGACAATCTCCGTTAGTCCACTTGTATAAGAGATAGAGCATAAGCCGTTCCAACTTTAATAATTCATTGTGAGTCATTTAAAAGGGATCTGAAAATATAGAAATCCCAAGCAAAAAGAGTTAACTCCTAACAATTCACTATAAGAATAAGATTATTCCAAAAGTGTGACTCACTTCCATAATGTTTGTGAACCTATCGCGATGTTGGTTGTGACAGGGTTTGCTTTGTTTATGTCGAATGTGACACGTTTATTGTCGATATGTGCGCCAAACTGCCAAAAAATGTCACTACTAAAATCAGAGTGTGTCACAACAGTCATATGGTGTTTTTTACTATATTACGTGATGGTTAAGGGGTATTTGTTCAATGTTTATAGGATGAAAACCGGCCTTTTCGTGCCCGCCTGAGCGGTATGGAGAAGATGCTTGGTTTTGTCCATAGAGAGATATAGAGGAGGTATAGAGGAGGTATAGGAGATGTAGATGGTATTAATAGATGCGGGTGTGTAGAGGAGGTATTAAGAGGTATAGATGTGCATGGGGGGAGGCTAATGAATTGGCGGAGCTTTAAAGGCCTTGAAGAATAGTCGCGTGTAGATTATTGCCGTCTTGAATGATTTGAGTGCGTAGACCGTTGCCTAACTGCTTTAGCTCGACAAGGTTATTGTCGCCATATTGACTGACGCTTGCTTGAATGTCGCTACCGTTTTGCACCGCATTTAATGAATTGTATTTGCCTTGTTGCTTGCTATATAGCTGATTGCCATGACCTTTTTGCTCAAGGTATAAGCTATTCTGAAGACCTTCTTGAGCACTGTAAACTAACAGCTCATCACCCATCTGCTCAATGTCGGTATAGTTAGCAGCGTCGGTTTGCGCGCTGTCTACATGGTTGTAATTACCGTATTGGCGAATCGCAATCGTATTTAACTCACCTACTTGAACAATGCTGGTGTAATTGCCGTGGCTGTTGCCAGAGCCGCTATAATGCCCGCCGAGCTCGTCGGTAGCGTCTAAGTCTGCACTTGTATCAGCATGAACACCGGCAACAGCAACGGCGCAGCTTAGGAGCAGTGCGTAGTTGGCTATTGAGTGTTTGATGTTCATGAAATTTCCAGTAGTGAGTTGTTGTATTTACCTTTGTATAATGAAAGCATTTTTCCTGCCAGAATTTAGATCGAGTAGGTTTTATTTTTTGTCTGTTGTTTTAACTGTTGTTTTTGATTTTTCCGTTCTTCGCTGTAAGTAAATAAGTAAAATAATAATAATAGGAATCACTAATAACCAAAAGATCGGATGGCACAGCAGTGGTGCTCGCAGAGAAGGCCGATATTTATATTAGAAGCCGCCACGATTAAAAGTCTTCGCCTACTGGTAGGTGTACAAGTATCGTTGTGCCAATACCCTCTTTAGATTCGGCTTCTATTTTACCCTTATGGCGTTCGATAATACCAAAGCTAATCGACATGCCTAAACCGGTGCCTTCGCCTTCGGGTTTTGTGGTGAAAAATGGCTCGAATATATGCTCGCGTGTATGTTCGGACATGCCTTCGCCATTATCATCAAAGATAATCGTCAGGTAATCTTGGCGCTGTTGTGTTTTGGTTAATAAAGTCTTGATGACTAAGGTGCCTTTTTTACTTTCTTTATCGCTAGCATTGTTATAGTCGTTGTTATTGTTGTTATCAGTAGCGACAAAGCTTTCGTCTACAGTGTTCTCCTCTGCTAGATTTATTGTTGGATTTATTACTGGAGATATTTTGTCTGTATTAGTTGACGATATGATAGCTTGGCAAGCATTGACAATGAGATTCATGAATACTTGTTTGAGTTCAGACGGAATGCATTGTATTGGCGGGTCAGCCTGAAAATCACAGACAAAGTTGACTTGGTCACCATAATTGGCGTTGACGAGTTTTAATGTGGTCTTTAGGCCGGAGCAGATATGGGTAGTTTGCATCTTGCCGTAGTCTTTACGTGAAAATGTACGTAAATCGCTCACAATATCCTTAATGCGCTCGGTGCCGTTACGTACCGAGGCGAGGTTGGCGAACAGCTTTTCAAAGCGCTCATTAAAGAGTTTTGATATTACGTCATCGGACTCATCCGCTAACATGCCTAGTAAGAGTGTTTTAAAGCTCTCCAAGTTGCGTTCAAGGTTACTGGCGGCCACATGGGTATAGCTTGTGGGGTTATTGATTTCGTGGCCGATACCGGCAACGAGTGTGCCGAGCCCAGACATTTTCTCACTTTGCACGAGCTGGCTTTGCGTTTGTTTTAATTGCTCGTGTGAGTCTTGCAAGTTGTTGTGTGCCTGCTCTAACTCTAAATGGGTTTGATTGAGGTGCTGGTAGGAGTGCTCTAAGTGTTGATGGGTGGAGCTTAATATTTGGTTGCTCTCGTGGAGTTTTTTGGTTCGTTCTTCAACTTTGTCTTCAAGCTCGCGGTTAATTTTTAATAATTGTAAGTGCGTTCTTAACCGAGCATACAACTCTTCTTTTGCGACGGGCTTACGTAAAAAGTCATTGCCACCGGCTGCATAGCCAGCCTCTAAGTCACTTAATTGATTCTTGGCGGTCAAAAAGACGATGGGCAGCTGGCCGGGAGAGTATGTCTCGCGAAGTTTTTCGCAAACCACGTAGCCGGACATAAGCGGCATCATGATATCAATGATAACCAAATCGACGTCGTGCTCAGCATTCAGAAATTTCAGTGTTTCGTGTCCACCGGAGCACTCGCTGACACGGTAGTTTTTCATCGACAATAAATTGTGTAGTACTTTACGGTTGACAGGTTCGTCGTCCACGACGAGGATGTGGAAGAGTGTCGCTTTTGTGGCTTTCTTCGAGGTATCCGGCTTCGAGGTATCTGGCTCCGGGGTATCTGGAAATGCATCAATAATAAGCTTAGTGCTGGGAGCCGCTGCGTTTAGACTCAATGACTTTGGCGTATGTTGGTCATTTTTACCAAGGTCGCCGCTAGCGTCGTATGGTTTCGGGTTAAGCTTGTCTGGCGCTTGACTCTGAGGCGTGGCTTTTTCAATAGCATTTTTAATTTGGTCGGTGTCGGACAGCGTTAACGAGAATCGGAAGGTTGAGCCCATGCCGGGCTCAGAGACTAATTCTAGCTTGCCTTGGTGCAATTCTACCAATTGCCGGGTAACGGCTAAGCCTAGGCCTGTACCCCCGTGGTCGCGAGCATCGGCGCCGTTGACTTGCTCGAAAGCTTCAAAGACGCTTTGTCGTTTGTGCTCAGCAATGCCGATACCGGTATCTTGAATAGAAACCCAAACTACCTTATCTTCCGTAGTCGCGCTAATAATAACTTTACCCGCCGGGGTAAATTTGATGGCATTGCCGATCAAGTTATATAAAATCTGTTGCAAACGATCTTCATCGGCAATCACCCTAGAAAATCCGTCGGGGATATTATTAGTTAGGGTCAAGGGCTTATTGATTGCTAAGGGTTTAGATAATGTGAGTACCAAGTTAACGATGGCACCTAAATTAACAGACTGCGTGTGAAGTGTAATATTGTGTTGGCGTAAGCGTGAAAAATCAAGAATATCGTTAATGAGCGAGCCTAGCCTGCGGCCACTGGAGACGATTAGTTTTAAGCTCTCTTGAGCGCCTTCTGGTATTTCGCCTGCGGCGCCAAGAATTAATGACTCAGATAAACCAATAATGCCATTGAGCGGCGTGCGTAATTCATGTGAAGTACTGGCAAGGAACTGGTCTTTTAGTTTGTCTAGATCCCGTAATTTTTTATTGACTAGACGCTCATTTTCGACAATTTTTTTATGCCAGCGGGTATAAAATATTAGCGCTAAAATACCCGCAAAAATTAAGCTATATAAGGCGTAAGCCCAAATGGTTTGCCACCAAGGGGGGAGTATATGAATACGTAATGATGCGCCTTTGTCATTCCACACGCCTTGATTGTTTGCTGCTTTAACATGAAAAATATAATCGCCAGGGTCGAGATTGGTATAGGTCGCGGTACGCCGACTGCCGACGTGGTGCCATGCATTGTCAAAGCCTTCGAGTGTATGCGCATATTGGTTTTGTTGCGTCATTTGGAAGTTAATGGCGGCATAGGTGAGCGAAAATACCGAGTGACGATAACTTAAATAGATGTCTGTAGCTTTGGTGATTGAGAGGGTAGTGGGCGGTGCTTGAGAGGGGGCGTCGCTATTTGTTTCAAGTGCACCGGTGTTGATGTCCGAGGCTTCGATATGGCCGTTACTGAGTATATTGGCGGACTTATAGAATACTTGAAAATCCGTCAGCACTATCGGGGGCGCCTGCTGATTATTCATTCGGGCTTCAGGGTTAAAAACGGTTAAACCTTGGGTGCTTCCAAACAGTAATTCCCCACGGCTACTAAGTAGGTAGGCGGGGCGATTATGTAAGTTGCCCGCAATGCCTTGGCGTTTATCAATGGTCTCAAAGTGATTATGCTGTTCATCAAAGCGAGACAAGCCATTGCCTGTGGCGAACCAAATGTCACCATCCGCCGCTTGAATGATACCGGTGACGGTGTTGTCAGCTAAGCCATGTTTTTTTTGATAAACCTTGAAGGTCATTTGAGTGGGGGCATCGGGATCGTAGCTTGCATGAATGGCACCGTTCCCCTGTGTTGCAAGCCATAAGTGCGCGCTATGCTCGTCGTGGTTTTGATTTGGGTGCTTGTACTCTTCTTCACCTATGATTGCCCATACCCACCCGGTGCGTATAGTGGCTTCGGCTTCGTGCCCAAAGGATGCATGGTAAAAATTACCGTGCTCACGATCCATCAAGGCTAAGCCAAAGCGCCCACCGACCCAAAAATTATTAAACTTATCCTCATAAAAGGTGTAGACGGTATCGGCCAGTACGCGAGTAGGTTGCTCGGGGGTATTTTGATAGCGTATAAACTGGTCTGAGTCGCGTTGATAATGGTTAACACCGTCATCGGTGCCTACCCAAATACTGCCCGCTCTGTCTTCATAGAGGCCCCATATGGCGGTATTACTTAGGCTGTTTGGGTCTTCCGGCTTGGAGGTGTAGTGCTGAAATTCACCGCTATTGTGGTCAAGGCGATATAAGCCGGCGTACCACGTACCCACCCATAAATCATTGTGTTTATCGAGTAAAAGTGAGGTGATAGGTGCTGAGCCTAGTAGGCTGGGTTCGCTAGGTTTACTAGGGTAACGTGTTATTTGGGTGCTTTGATGATCAAGATAATTTAGTCCTTTTTCGGTGCCTATCCAATAGTTACCTTTTTCATCTTCTGTCAGCGCTAATATTGCACTATCACTCAGGGTGCTGGCATCGCCATTTCGATGGCGGTAGTTTTGAAAAGCGCTGGCATAACGGTCCATTAATGAGACGCCCGCAGGGAACAGGCCGAGCCAAAGATTCTCATTATTATCGATGTAAACAAAGCGTGCTTTGTTAATGGGCGTGTCGCTTCCTTCTGAGGATTTACCTGAGTATCGTTGGAAGCGCTCGCTTTTGGTATCGAAAATGCTAAAACCGCCGCCATCGGTAGCGATCCACAATTTACCCTCATCGTCTTCAATCATATCCCAAATAAATTCAGAGCTTAGCGAGGATGGGTCGTTGGGCTTGTTGTGAAAATAACTGAGCTGATTGTTTTCAATGCGAATTAGGCCACTGCCATAAGAGCCTGCCCAGACGATATTTGAGCGGTCTTCTAGTATCGCTGTAATTCGGTAAGGGCCTGAGCTGTTGGAACCGTTTTTTGCCGGAGGCTTGAGGCGTGTGAATTGATAGTTTTTCGGGCTAAATCGGTCAATACTGCCTTTGCTGCCGCCAATCCAAAGCTGGTCTTTATGGTCGAAAAACAGGGCTGTATGTGAATTTTCCGAAAGGCTATTTTCGTCTTTGGCATCATGAAAAAAATGATTTATCTCGCCAGTATCAATATTCAGGCGATTTAAGCCGCCATTCTCCGTTGCCAGCCATAAGTAACCGTCCTTGCTTAACGCCATACTATTAATGTGGTCATCGCTTAAGCTGTTGGGCTTGTTTGGGTCATGCGTGATATGTGTAAAACTGTCGGTGCTATGTTGGTAGCGGTTTAGCCCGGATTCAGTGGCAATCCATAATTGCCCAAGGTGGTCAATTAACAGGTCTGCAATATAGTTATCACTTAAGCTATTTGGGTCATCTGCTTTGTTCATGTAGAGCTTAACGTCATAACCATCAAAGCGGGCGAGCCCACTTTCGCCACCAAACCACATAAAGCCTTGCGGGTCTTGAATGGCGGATAGTTGTGGGCCAATTAATGCGAGATCAGGCTGGCGTAGTGTTTTAAAGCGGAGGTTGGCAAAGTCGGTGTTGCTTTCAGCCCAAGTAGGCAAGCTATGTGTGTAGGCTAAGCCTAAAATGACGATGTATAAGGTGTATAAAAAGCAAAGAAGCCGCTGTGAGTGCTTGTTTTTTGAATGGTTTTTTGCATTCAAATTAGATGGTGCTTTCGGGCTGCTATAAATGCCAAGCGCTAATGGTTTCAAGATGACAGCAGAGAGTGTTGTGGCCACTAAAAGAAAACCCCACCGTGTAGTCAGATTTTTATATTATCGTAAACGTATCAATACGTGAATGCGAGCGTCGCCCAATGTTGTCAATAATGGTGCTAATTGAATATTAGGATTATAGTTGTTTCTAATACCTAAGTTGTTTCTAAGAGCTACTACGGGGCTTTCAGTATTTTGTTGCACTCTAGCTACTGCTGGATGATTGTGCAACTAATGCAGATGATTCACTGAGTATTTCTGAAACAAATATCAGAATCACTTGATAACTTTGTATAATCACTGCATTTATTGTCGTGTATTGTCGTGAATTTCAACATTATCCAAACGTCGGCAACGCGTTTGCTGGAGTTGTCGAGTTTTATGCTTATTGTGCCATGTGTTGTATTACGTATTGTCTTACTGATGACACTCGGTTTTCTGAGTGGATTTAGCGTCATAGTGCAGACATTGCCACTGAGTGATACTGATTTAAATTATCAGTTCAAGTCGGTCGCGCATCAGCAGGTGGAGGCGATTGGGCCGCAAAATGCCATCACGCAAGATACCCAAGGATTTATGTGGTTTGGCGGGGAGAGTGGCTTGGCGCGTTTTGATGGTTACAAAATGCGCTTGTTCCTTAACGATCCTGATGACCCTCATAGCCTCAGCGGCAATTACATTTATGCCTTGTGCGTTGATTTAGACGGTCGCCTCTGGGTGGCCACAAACGTTGGGCTTAACCTCTATGACGCGGAACTTGAGCGATTTACCCGGTTTGAGCATAATCCTGATGACCCTAATTCGCTCAGCAGTAACAACGTCCGAGCTTTAGCAAAAAGTTACACCGGAGCACTTTGGGTCGCAACCGAAGAGGGGCTTAACAGACTTGACGACGCTAGTAGCGGTCACTTTCATCGTTATCGACATCAGGCTGGTAACCCTAATAGTCTAAGTAGTAACCGTTTGCGCTCTTTATTGGAAGATAGTGAGCACAACTTGTGGCTAGGCTCGATTGATACCGGTTTGACGCGCTTTAATGTGAGCGCTGGCAGCTTTCAGCACTTTCGTCATGAACCACAGAACCCTAGAAGCCTTAGCCAAAACTATATCGATAGTCTCTACCAAGATAACCAAGGCCGTATTTGGGTGAGCAGTCGTACCGGGGGCTTGCATCGCTTTGTTGAATCGAGTGGTGATTTTGTTCGCTATCAAAATGACCCGGACAAGGCGAATAGCTTAGCCAGTAACCACGTTTCTCAAGTGATAGAAGATCGCGACAATCATTTGTGGGTAGCTACCGACGGCGGTGGCGTTCACCGTTATTACCCGGGGACTGAAACGTTTACACGATTTCAATATGATCAGTTTAGTGGTCGTAGTTTATTAAGTAATAAAGTTAAATCGATGTTCGTTGATAAAGATGGCGACTTGTGGTTTGGGCATTTCCCCTATGGGGTCTCTATGCTCGACCGTTATGCGATGATGTTTACGAAATATCAGCATCAAGTGAACAACCCAAATAGTTTGTCACATAGTGCGATTTTATCGGTGATGGAAGATCGTACCGGTAGTTATGCTACACGCAACCTTTGGGTAGGCACTGAAGGTGGGCTTAATTACATCGATCGTAATGTTGAGAATAGTCGCGTCGAGCAGATTACGCGTTATGTACATGACCCAAAAGACCCCTATAGCTTGTCCGCTAATCCAGTTTTATCCTTACTTCGCGATAGTCGTGGCGACTTGTGGGTGGGCACATGGGGAGGCGGTTTAAACCGATTACCGGCAGGTAGCGATCGCTTTATTCATTATTTGCCCGACCCGAATAAGCCTCGCAGTATCAGCGGTATGCGCGTTTGGGCTTTACTGGAAGATAGTCAACAGCGTTTATGGGTAGGCACTCAGTCCGGCGGTTTAAACCGTTATCACCCAGAGAGCGATGATTTTAGCCGCTTCCCTCATACCGACGCAGAACAAAATGCACAAATAACACAAAAGCTTGAGCCCCGGGGTGTTTACAGTAAAGGCATTAGCTCACACCGGGTGACAGTACTTTATCAGGATCAGCGTCAAGACTTATGGGTTGGCACCACCAATGGCCTTGACCGTATTAATCACGACACTGGAATCGTACGGCATTATCGACATAACAGCCAAGACCGCAGGAGCTTAAGCTCCGATTATATTCGCACGATTATGGAAGATAGCTCAGGTCGCTTTTGGGTTGGAACACAAGGCGGCGGTGTTAATTTACTTGATCGCGATTCTGGCCAAGTAAAAACCTATCGTCTTAAAGATGGTTTAGCAAACGATATTGTGACCAATATTGTTGAAGATTATGACGGCTTTTTATGGTTTTCCACGAATCAAGGCTTGTCTCGTTTTGATGCCGGAAATCAAAGTTTTCGCAATTTYAGTCAAATGCACGGCTTGCCAGGTAATGCGTTTAACCGCTACGCGGGCATMAAAKCCTATGATAACCGCTTGGTCTTTGGTTCGACAAATGGGCTTGTTACTTTTGACCCGRCGGCCTTAGATCACGATAAYCCCGAGCAAAACTTGGCCTTTACACGCTTACAAGTCTGGAATAAAGAGCAACTGCCTAACGTAGYAGGCTCGCCGYTACAGAAGAGTATTAGCTTAACAAGTGCATTGACCTTTAATCATCGCCAATCCGCTTTTTCACTTGAATTTGCGGCATTAAATTATCGAATGCCCTCACAAATTCGTTATGCCTATCGCCTTACAGGCTTTGATCAACAATGGAATTATAGCGAGGGGGAATATAGCGACAGTCATCGCGTTGCGACCTATACCAACCTTGATCGTGGTGACTATTTGTTTGAAGTTAAAGCGTCCAATAGTGAAGGCGAGTGGTTAGACGCGACTTTAGTCATGCCGATTACTATATTGTCACCATGGTGGTTAACGTGGTGGGCTTATAGTATTTACGCCCTGTTGGTGAGTGCTTTGGTTGGGATGGTGTTTTACATTCGTGGGCATAAAAAGCAAGTTGAATATGAACAGTTAGTGAATCAGCGCTTGTTACAAATCGATAAAATGAAGGACACTTTTTTAGCCAATACCTCGCATGAGTTACGCACGCCTCTCAATGGTATTATTGGCTTGTCTGAGGCTCTAATCGTAGATTCTGGTAATCAGGTATCGGAAAAAATACGACAAAATTTGACGTTAATTTTAAATAGTAGTCGCCGTTTATCTTTTTTAATTAATGATATTTTGGATTTTTCAAAACTAAGAGAGCACACCATTAAGCTTCATCGTCAATCGGTAGATTTGCATACCCTAACAGACGTCGTCTTAAGCTTAATCACGCCCTTGGTTGCAGGTAAGCCGCTAACCGTATACAACAAGGTAGATAAATATTTACCCTCGGTACTCGCTGATGAAAATCGGCTTCAGCAAATCATGTATAACCTGATCGGAAATGCGATTAAATTTACTGAAAAAGGCTCGGTGACGATAAGTTCGGAAGTTCTAGGTGAACAAATATGGATTGAGGTGAGGGATACTGGTATCGGCATTGCGCAAGATCAGCTCGATAAAGTCTTTCAGCCCTTTGAGCAAGTGGGCGTAGAGGCCGAAGCTTCTGAAGAAGCGCGCGCGCTATCGGCGAGTTCTGGCGGTACAGGTTTAGGGATGGCCGTTACCAAGCAGTTGGTGGAGCTGCATGGGGGGACTATCGAGGTTAAATCCGAGTTTGAGCAAGGCAGTACATTTAGGTTTTGTTTGTCGCACTCAGGTAAAACTTTAAGTGAGCCTAAGGTGCAAGCCCCGGCGAATTATCAATCCGATAGCGATTTATCCTTCCTAACAACAAAAGAGCTTGCATGCATTACTGAGGCTCAGGAAACCTATGATGCCCACATTTTGATTGTTGATGATGAAGCCGTAAATCGTCAAATACTGACGAACTTATTGTCGTTATTGCCTTATCGCGTTACCGCGTGTACGAGCGGTTTTCAAGCCTTGGAAATCTTAGGCAGTAGTAATGATATTGATTTGGTCTTGCTCGATATTATGATGCCGGGCATGTCAGGTTTGGAAGTGTGTAAAACCCTGCGTGAAAAGTATGATCAACATCAGTTGCCGGTGATTTTTTTGACGGCAAGAGCGCAGGTTCGTGATATGGAGCTGGCTTTTGGCGTTGGCGCCAACGATTTTTTAAACAAACCGATTGCGCGTGAGGAGTTGTTCCCTCGTATTAAAGCGCACTTAGAACTGCTGGATAATAATCGTATTTTGGAGCAAAAAATTGCCGAACGTACTCAGACGATCGAGCAAAAAAATCAAACGCTAAAGCTGCAAAACGAAAAGCTTCAAGATAATCATATCAAACTCCAGCAGGCGCAAAGCCAATTGGTGCACTCTGAGAAAATATCGGCGTTAGGGATATTAGTCGCCGGTGTTGCGCATGAGATTAACAACCCCGCTAATTTTTCTTATATCGCCGCCAACAACCTTAACCAACGCTTGAAAAAATTTCAAATTTTCTTACTTGAGTTGGCAGGTGACGACGTTGATGAAGAGATTTTGACGGCATTTGATCAACATTTCAAAGCACTGTTTCGTCATATAGAAACTGTACATACTGGCACGGGTAGAATCAATTCTATTGTTGAGAGCCTTAGTCATTTTTCGCGCAAAGACGCCACGGAGGCGCACCCGGAACCGTTGGAAAAAGGCCTTCTTAGTACAGTACAGCTGGTTAAAAGTAACTTTAAAGATCACATCGAATTTATCTGCGATCTCACGGAAAATCCTATTATCGAATGCATTCCATCCGAGTTAAACCAAGTATTTATGAATGTAATGATTAACGCTTGCCAGGCCATGAAAAGTAAATATGATGAGATGGATGATAAATCCACGGTAAATTTCGTTTTACTTATTGGCATGCATGTGATCGAAGGTGAATTGGCCGTTAGCTTTGCCGATAATGGCATTGGTATGTCGGAGGAGGTTAAAAGTCACATCTTCGATCCGTTTTATACGACTAAGCCTTTTGGTGAAGGCACCGGGCTTGGTATGGCGATTACGTATGGCATTCTTGAGCGACATAAGGCTCGTATCGAGATCCAGTCCGAGGTGAATGTTGGCACTAAGATTACCTTGGTTTTCCCTTTGCATGATAGGTAAAGCATGTTAAATATAAGCCCGTGTAGTTAATTTTCAAGGCTTAATACTGTAAAATCCAGCCCTAACTTTATGCGAGAGCAACGTTAGATGAATCAAAAAATATTATTAGTCGATGATGATCTAGAGCTATGCCAGTTACTGGCTGAATTTTTACTTTCCGAAGGGTTCGAGTGCTCCATGGTACACAGCGGGTCTGATGCTATTCAGCAGCTCCAGCCCGGACATGCTTATGAAGCGATTGTCTTAGACATTATGATGCCGGGCATGAGTGGATTGGAAGTATTGCAACAATTACGACAGTCGATAAATACGCCCATTATTATGCTCACCGGTCGTGGCGACGATATTGACCGCATTGTAGGCTTAGAAATGGGCGCCGATGATTATATGGGCAAACCCTGTCACCCTCGTGAGCTAAGCGCACGCCTAAAAGCTGTGCTTAGGCGCAGCTCACCAGCCCTCCATAAAACAGCGGAACGCAGCATAAGCCTACATAATATCAGCCTGTTGGCCGCTAAGCGCGAAGTGCAAGCCTGCGGCCTGGTATTGCCGTTAACCAGTGCCGAGTACGATACCCTGTCATTATTAATGCACAGTGCTGGGCAGGTGATCACTAAGGCGCATTTAACGGAGCAAGTCCTGCATCGTAAACTTGGCGCTTATGATCGCAGTATCGATGTGCACATTAGTCGCTTACGCCACAAACTTGCTCAGGCGGGAGCAAGTCCTGAGGTAATTAAAACCATCCGTGGTCGGGGTTATCAATTTTTGGATCAGGATAGCTAAGGCATGTTTAAAGTTCGCATGAAAAGCTTATTTTGGAAAATATTCCTTGCCGTTTGGTTGGCTAATACCGTCGTTATGTTGATGACGACATTTGTGGTATTTCGACAAATAGAAAACTCACACTATATTGATCGTTACCGCCAGCATGCGACCGAAGTGGCTGAGCTTGTGATTGCGGCGCATGAAGCGGGGCAAGCGCTGCCTTCTTTTCGCCACCTGCGTGATAACCCACACCTCCGTCGTGCGCTTGGTGCTTTAAGGCATCATCAATTTGTCGTAAAAGATGCGCATAACGAAGTTATCTTTAAGTGGCGGCCACGTGCTTCACATAAGTCAAAACTTGAGGGGCAAGGAAAAACAAAATATAAAAATATGCGTATTCAGCTCGTAGGTGAACAGGGTGGATCTTATACAGTAGTGACTAACTCCCCTGATATTCCGCGTTTTCTAGTCTCAGCAATTCAACGCTTAAACACCGTTCAAATGGTGTTGATTTCATTGTCCTCCGCCGTGGTGAGTTTATTATTAAGCTGGTTAATCACCCGGCCGATGCGTACTTTGGGGCATTTTAGTCGACGATTTTCCGATGCAAATTATCAGAACCGAATTGATGAAAGTCTGTTAAATCGCGGAGATGAGATTGGTGACCTGGCGCGTGACTTTGACACCATGGCACGTCAAGTCGATCAACATTTTCAACAGCAACAACAATTACTTTACGATGTTTCCCATGAGTTACGTGCGCCCTTAGAACGCATGCAGGCGCTAGCCGCATTGATGGAGTTAACCCCTATTAAAGACGAGGGTGAGCAGAGCAAAGTGCAGCGTATTGAAGTTGAATGCCAGCGTATGAACACGCTCATTCAGCAAATATTAGATTATGCCCGCCTAGAAAAAGACGCCCGGAAAAAAACCGAGACAGATATTGTTGCTTTAATAACGGAGGCTGTAAACAATACTCAGCTGCAATACCCAACACGTAAAATCCTTTGTGTTTTAAATCAGAAAGAAATACGCTGGTCGGTACATGCTGATTTATTAATCCGTGCAATAGAGAATATACTCGGGAATGCATGCAAACACACCCCTGATGATACGCCGATAGAGCTGCATGTAAGGCAAGAAGCGAATACCCTTCACATAGATATACAAGATCACGGCCAAGGGATTGACGAGGCTGAGCGAGAGCAATTATTACAGCCATTCTATCGTGCCGGTAACGCCATGCAGAGTGAAGGTTTCGGTTTAGGCCTTAGTATCGTGACACGCGCGGTAAAATTACATAATGGTAAAATCGAATTAAATAACCATGAGCAAGGTGGTTTAATCGTGTGTTTGTCTTTACCTAAATAAATACTGTCCCTTCCATATAATAATGCGCGTATCCGGCAATCATAACCCGGTCGCCCTTAAGTTCACAAAACACCTCACCACCACGTGCGGATATTTGTTTTGCTTTTAATTTTGTTTTACCAAGCCGTTCTGCCCAGTAAGGCATTAATTGCGTATAAGCCGAGCCCGTCACAGGATCCTCCGGTATGCCAAACTTAGGCGCAAATACACGCGTAACAAAATCATAGTCAGTCCCCGGTGCCGTGGCGATAACGCAGCGTAAACCGAGCTGCCGTAAATCACTGTGCTTGGGAATGATCTCTGCGA
>NVXL01000081.1 GCA_002746115.1 Alteromonadaceae bacterium | reverse complement strand
ATGGCTTGAAGGGGAATGTGATAGTCCTTATTTGATCGATAATGTTGGTGTGGATATGATCGAGTAATTTAATGTCGAAAATCTAGTTATTGCTGATCGAGGGAATTATTCACGTATAGTGTTATCACCGATTAACCCAGCAAACGGATGGTTAGTTATGTTTGAAAAAAATCTATGTTTTTATTTTTAATAATTGTGATAGCGGCATTCACAAAAAATAGGGTGTCAATTTTAATTAACTAGTGCGTTCTTTGAGCGAGCGCTATGGGGGCGTCCGGTCAAGGGCTTTAGCCATAATGGTCGCTTTTTCAATAAGCTGTTGGTCTAATCGTATGCTGGTCGTCGCCATTTTAATGTTCCCGCTGCTGTGCTGTTTCTCGATAGTGTAGCAAGGTGCCACAGCTGATGCAATTTGCATCAGCATTCTATGTGGCCATCGTTACAGCTTTAGTCCGTGCGGTATGCGGACTTTCTGCTAAGGGAGGTGTAGGTTTTTTACGAGTAATCAGATCAAACCAAAGCTCTGCGCCTTCATCGCTGCCGCAGTACGATTCGAGACTTGTAGCTTGCGAAAGATTTTCTCTAAATGTGCATTGACGGTTTTGGGGGCAATGCCCAAATTGCGCGCTAACACTTTGTTAGACAGGCCAAGGGCAACTTGGCCAATAACTTCGCTTTCCCTAGGAGTGAGGTGGTCAGTGCTATTTGGCTGAGTAAAATTCATAAATGTTATCCCTAAAGTTACTCGGGCAATACCCGGGCCACAGCAATAGTGTTGATTATCGCTCTGACCTGTGTTGCCCATAAATTGATTTATATCCCCCCCCAAAACGATCAATTCGCCTTGACGGGATGCAATCAATATAAGCTTGCCTCCCTAAAAAAACCTGACCAAGCACTGATCATTCCCGGATTGTTAATAGATCACTGTCAAAATGACTATATTGTAGCCATATTGCCAAGAAGCGCACCAAGAGCGAGCATGTTTCGGAGCACACTACTCAAGTATCACCACATCAGTATCAAAGTCCGGAGAGACGCCAAATAACACCCCTTGCCGTGGGTCAAATGAATACACGCAGCGAATCTCATCACGCTCTTTCTCCAGCGCAATAATTTCACGACGTTTACCGGTTCGCAAATCCAAATAGTAAATGCCGAGGTCCTGGCCGCTGCATGCACCGCCGTAATACACGCCATTGTCATCTTTTGCGAGCATATGACGGTCGGCTGGTATGAGATTGTCGATCTGCACAGCATTTTGCTCGCCATCTTTTAGTAACCATAATCCTGCTTCTCCTATTTTTTGAAAGTACGTATCGCGATTATATGTTGCAGAAAATGCGGCCGCTTCAAGTGGTAAGGCCTGCGCAACTTGAGTATCCAAATCCTGCCGCCAGAAGGTGCCTAGATCATAATGGCCAATAAATTTTCCGTAGAACAGCTCATTGGTTTCGCTGTAGTAGGCACTGGGGAAGAGCCCTTCGGCATCGTCAAGCAGCACGATTTCGCTGCGGTCTTTTAGTGAATAGCGGTATATTTTGCCTTGATAGTGATAAACAATCGACTCATCGTCTGCGGACCAACTGAAGCACTCAACCGCGTTATCAACGGCAAAATTTGAGAGCTTAGTGTGCTGACCACCTTGTTTAAGCCACAACTGAGTCGTGCCGCTTGCTTTAGATACGTAGACGATTTTGTCGCCACTATGGGAAAAACGTGCACACCATTCCATGTGCTTACTATCGGTCATTTGTTCGCGTTCACCGCCGAGCTTAGCCAACCATATATCGTCATTCGTCAACTCCTTTGTGAGATACAGGCGCTGCCCGTCAGGGCTGTATCGTGGCCGATGTACGGTATCCATAATATTAAAGGAGAGGGGTTTTCTTTGGCCATCAAGATACAAGTTACTCAGGCGCACGGCTCCGCCATTCACTAACACTCCGCTACCATCGGGTATCCAGCTAATATCGACCCAGTGATAATCTGTTTGCCAGCGGGTTAATAGCGTTTGTGCGCTAGGGATTCCGCTACTTTTATCATCCTGATAAATTTCCACCGTGATGTTGCCATTGTCAAAGTTGGCGAGTGCGGTTTTATCGCCTAAAACCCGAACAAGGTGGGGCGCATGACCGCCTTTAGTTTGATCTATCTCATTTAGAATTCGGGTTGATAGTGGGTAGCGGTAGCGATGACGCTTTTTCGTTTCGTCCCAAAAATCGGTAAGCTCTAAGGTGTCGTTATCCCGCCAGGTAATGCCAATCACACGCCGTCCGCGCCAATCCATTAAAATCTCATCACTAATAAGCTGGCGAGTGTCTAGGTCAAGGGTGAATAAATGGATTACATCGTGAAATGTACCATCGCTCATATCACGCGATACCGCCGTTAAGCGCTTACCGTCTGGCGACCAATTAAGGTTGTCCCATTCGTGCTCGCCACTAGTCACCACCCAGCGTTCACTATTATCATTTTGAATAATTAGCGTGTAAGGCGATTTTTTTTGGCTGTTGAGACGAGAAAAATAAGCGGTATGAATATTATCTGGATGCGGTTCGAGATAAAATTCATCGACTGGATACGATGCATAGGGCCTCATGCTGGTAAATTCGGTTTTAGGCGCGACCTTGCCGGGTGCGATTAAATCAAGCTTAGAATAGTTAAATTTATAGCTCAGTCCGGCGGCGGCAATCACTGCGACTATTACCACGACCAATAATAGTGATAAGCCGACGACACTCATCATTCGCTTTTTGGAGTCTTTATTTTCGCTGACCGAGCTTTCGCTGTCAGAACTTTCTCTGATTGAAGAGATAACGGGCTCGTCCACCTGGGATGTTTCTGGGTCTACCGGCTCCGAGTTTGGCGCAGACGCCAGACTCAACCCGCCAGGCGTCAATAGTAATTGGTAGCCTCTTTTAGAATAGCTAGCTACATAGGGTTTATCGCCAAGCAGCTCCTTGAGGGCTTTGCGTATCGCAGAGATGGTTCGCTGCACGGATTGGCTGCTAACAACGCGTCCGGCCCAGAGTTTATCAATCAGCTCTTCCGCACTCACTACGCGATGATGGTTGTCGGCTAAATAACATAGTACTGCCATTACCTGCGGTTGCAGATTGACCTCGTGATTATCAACAATTATTTTGTTGTGCGAAGGGGACACAACAAGTGCACCGAGCAAAAACTGCTCATTGGTATTTAATGACACGGTGCAAAGACCTCTGTTCTAGGGTGATGGGTTTATCGGATTCGATAACCCAGTATATCAGCTACCATCTTATGCGTCCAAATGGCGCGTCGAAGCCAGCACTCGTGCAACTAGCCCCTGCGCCATTTTGCCACATAGGGTATTCCCCCGATAGTCCCGTGACCCGGTATTTATTACTATATCTCCTGTCGCCACTAAAGCGAATTAAGCAGCGAATATATTTTTATTTATCTTTCTAAACTAGTTATCACTTTAACTTTTAATGGGTACGACAATTATGAAAAAACTATTAGCATTACTTGCTTTAACTTGCTCAATGAGTGCCGGAATTGCTAGCGCAACTGTTAGCGTCAACGCGATAGATATTCCAGATATTTACTTTAATGAAAGTCAGGGTTATGAGCTTTATTCGTCAGAAAGTACGGATATCATTCAAAACCGTTACATTGGTAGATGTATTGGCGGGTCTGTTTGTAGAACACGTAATTACCTAAGACTTCGCTTTGACGAACCTCGCTATGTTAAAACCGTCACCGTTTATGCGCATGACGATGTTGGCAGTAAAACCAAAGCACGCTTGCGTTTAGGTAATATGGATAAGCGCAATGGCGTGGTCGACTTGCTTTACGGTGATCGGGATATTAAACGTGCTGGCGGTTATGTAACGTATCAGGTGAATAAAGTGGTCACTGAAATGTTCTTACAGTCGCACAGTGAAAGCGGTGGTACAGAAGAAACTTATATTGAAAGTGTTAGTGTGAACTTTGATACAACACCTCCGCCAATACCGTCCGGCGCTGATTGTGAATGGGAATACTTTGGCCACACCACCGTTCCTGGTGGCGCTACTGCTGTTGTTTATCACCCCGTTGGCGAATGTAGGCATTACGCCAAAGAAGTTCAATATTCCAGGTTCGGTCATCAAATCAATTACCGCTAGTCTGGATTCTTTGACGCGATCAGAATAGGATTTCTGCTCAGTCGAAATTGAGTGCTTATTAAGATTTACACTAAAGCCAGGGCTTAAGACCTCTGGCTTTTTCAGTTTTAAGCTCATGCAAAAACTACCCTCAATTTTAACCGTATCAAACGGTGTTCTTGACAAATTATGAGGAGATATAAATACTTTGGTTCTGTCGAAAATATTACAGAAACCGAGTGAGACCAAATTTCCATGATTAACAATCTGATTTACGCAGGGCTTGTCGCCCTAAGCTTAGTGCTGCTCGGTGGGCTGATTCACCGTTTTAAAGCCCGTTTAGGTGTTGTGGCAGGTCTTAGCTATCTTTTATATTTGCAGGCCGTAGGGCCTTTGTATTTATGTGGTTATATCGTTTTTTATACTTTGGCGAGCCCCACGGCAGAGCAGAGCTTTCAAGTGTCTAGCGGCATTGAGTATAAGCGCCACTTTGTGCAGGTGGTGGATCAGAAGGCGGTGGTGCATGTGGCCAAGCTGGATTTGGATCGGGTGAGACTGCAATTGACGGGGCCTTTGCACGGTGCCGCCAACGTGGCAATGCGCACAACTGACGCTTTACAGACTCATGACGCGAATCTGGCGGTGAATGGGAGTTTTTTTGATCCGTTCAAAGATGCCCATCTGTTTGACTATTACCCCCATGCTGGTGATCCGGTGTCACCGGTAGGGCAAACCCAGAGTGCAGGGGTCAGTTACGGCGTGAAGGAGCCTGACTGGCCAAAGTTATTGGTGGATGAGGCTGGGGCGGTCAGTTTTGTTGATGGGAAGCTGGATGTGACCCAGCTGCGCGCGTATCCGATTATAATTTCTGGGCGTTCTCGGCTGGTAAGCGGTGGCGTAGTGACAGCGGAGGACTCTCCCCGGCATTACTCTCGTACGGTGGTCGGTTTGAGTGCGGATAAACGGACTTTGTGGCTGGTGGTCGTGGATGGCCGGCAGCCCGGTTATAGTACTGGGCTGACGTTAATGACGGTGGCTGAGTTTTTGAGTGAGCTGGGTGCCCACGATGTAATTGAGCTGGATGGTGGCGGTTCGGCCACCATGGCTTGGTTGAATAAAACCGGTAAAGCGGCTTTGCTGAGTCGCCCGAGTCATAGCCGTTTGCCCAATAAGGAGCGCCCTGTGGCGAATCATTTGTTAGTGTTTTCTCGGAGTGGCTAGAGCTCGCTGTGATGCCATTGCGGCGTTAAGTAACTATTGCTCCGGTCACTGATCCTGCCTAACGGTCGGTGTTTATGTGCAGCATCAGTGATAAATAAAAATATTACGATAAATCAAGAGTTTTGTAATAAATAAGAAATAGCATTTGTTAGTTTTGCAATCCTTTAGAGCTACGATCGGAGTGCGGGAATAATGTATGCCACTGCAATCTTGCCTTCACCTGCGTACACGCCACCATCAATGGCTTTAGTTGGGAGGCAGGCACAAAAAACAGCAATCAATCTATTAGTCATGTTTTAAAGCTTTATCAGGTGAGGGAAGCTATTTTCTCACCTGATTGTTTCTATTTTGGTTTCAATTTTAATTTCATTTCAGTTTTATATCAATAGATTCCCACAAGTTCGATTGTTCGCTCGTCAGACCAGTCACGAGGGGTTCGTAATTGGTGCATTACGTTGAGTTAACTTAACCGCTTCCGAGGCCGTAGCTTCATAATTTACTTCCTTTGCTTGGAAATTGTACTGAAGGGCAGGGCTGTTTGTGATAATAGGTAT
Organism: Alteromonadaceae bacterium; assembly: GCA_002746115.1. Taxonomy (GTDB): domain Bacteria; phylum Pseudomonadota; class Gammaproteobacteria; order Pseudomonadales; family Cellvibrionaceae. The sequence goes on along the minus strand of NVXL01000081.1, from coordinate 15,418 downwards.
CAAGTAGTAGTATGGATACTCTGTTAACCGTCATATCGTCCTGTTAGTGGCCAATTTGTATGTCTGGCGACCACTTTGCTTGGATGGACGTCGTATTGTCTTGTTATTGTTCTTATATGTTAAACATAATAAGTGTAGCAATAACTATCGCGATCTTGTGCTTAGCGACATAGTCGATTTTAAACTAGGAATTTTTTTTATGGATTCGGATACGACCCCAAATAAAGTACACATCTTAGACGCAACGCACAAAAAACCTGGCAGTACAGGCTCTCTTAGTGACAATCCAACTATCATGATAATCGCAATAGGGTCGAGAGGGGACGTACAGCCTGCAATAATACTGGGTAAACATCTCCAGAAACTTGGATACCAAGTTAAAATATTCTCTAGCAAAGACTTTGGAAGTTTAATTGTTAGTCAAGGCTTGGAATCCATTAGCTCTGGAGAAAACATTCGAGCGCTTTTCAGTACTGAAGACGGCGTGACCCTAATGAACCTCGGTCATAAACAAAGCGAGTTTTTCGAACAGCAACAAAAAATGTACGACAAAAGCGAGTTTAAAGGCACCACATATGATGTGGTTCTCGCGTGTGAGGGTGCCGATGCTGTTATTAGTTTTAATAATATGCATTTGGGAATAACAATCGCTGAGTATTACGATATTAAACATATTGAGCTTAACTTCTTCCCTCTCAGCGAGGTGCTCAGCCCGGGTGAGACTCGGTTTATCGATCAACCCGCTAGCGAAGCTATCGATCATCTACGAGAGCAGCATTTTGGCTTGTCTCGTTTGAGCGATGTGGAGTATAGCGATGCTTGCGCTAGAGCTCTAAGAATTCAGGCCTATAGTCGGCATGTTATTCCGAAATATTTAGATGTCCCAGAAAATGTTCAGTACACCGGGTTTTTATACAAAGACCTTGATGGAAGCTGGACACCACCGGCTTCGCTTGAGGCATTTATTGAGGGATCCGCAGGTCTTACACCGACGATACCCGGTAAAAAAATACCTATCGTATCAATTGGTTTGGGGAGTATGGCACTGCACAACCCTGAAGACTTTTTGCAGATGATTGTTAAAGCTTCGGAACATCTTAATATTAAGGTCGTTTTGCTTTCGGGTTGGGGGGGTATTGGGGAAGGTGAGGAGAAGCCTGAGAATATCTACTGCCTTGAGGACGCTCCCCACGCGTGGTTATTCCCTCGTATGGATGCTCTTCTTCATCACGGCGGGGCAGGCACTACTGCCGAAGCATTCAAATCTGGAACACCATCGATCATTATGCCATTCTGGTACGATCAGTTTTTCTGGTCCGAACAAAATTACACTTTAGGTTTAGGCCCGAAAGCGCTGGATAAAAATGCTCTAAAATTAGATGAGCTTATCGAGGCCCTTGAGCAAGCCTTAGGGAATCCCAGCTACAGAGAAAATATAAAAGCGATAGCCCAAAATCTGAAAAATGAAAATGCTTGTGAGAGTGCCGTCAATGCCATTCATGCTCATATTTCGGCAATAGTTTAACCAAAGTGATTTAACCAAGATGATTTAACCAAAACAGTAGTGGCGCGCAATAATGGGGAATCCCCTTTTATAGAACTTTAGCACGCACTACTTATCTAAGAGCTTATTATTATCGAATAAGCAAACTAGCATGTATGCAAGACCGCTATTTTTTTTAAACTCTATATAGCGATTTTAGAAAGACATCTCATAACCATAGGATATACTTAAAATAACAATAGATAAAAGAGGCCGTATCGGTGAAAAAAGTCGTCATATTAGTGTTGACTCTATTGTTTGTTGTGCTGGCCGTTAGCTTTACATCCCAGCGCAGCGCCTCTGATGCAATACCCCGGCAGGTCATCGCCATCGCGCCAACGGATAAAAATGCGCGGATTTTGGCCGTCGATGACCATATATCTAATGCCCCTAGACCTGAAGAAAGCTACATATTTCCAATTGCTCTAGGGGAGGTTGGGCCAATTAAGCCGCTGTACGCAGGCTCCCTTCAATACCCTTTTTTTTGCAATACTCACCAGATGGGTTTGGGCCAAGCCCTAGTGGACAATCAGCAAGGCTACGGCATGCCGGTATACCGTGAGATAAATGGCGAAATTACCGAAGATATCGAGGGGTATAGCAAGGACTGCTTAATACCCGCACAGCTTAAATACAGCGTACTGAGTGCCGAAAACAAATTATCCGCCTATTCCGGTGCGCCCCTACAAGAGGGCGAGCAGCTGATGCGCATAGAGCATGGCTCAATTAACCGTTTTGTTTATACTCTGATGATGCCAGTACAGGAAAAAAACCATGGTGAGCGTTTAACTTCGACATTATGGAACAAGCGCCTGATTTATCACTTTGGCGGAGGGGGAGGGATTGGCTTTCGTCAGGGGCGGCAAAAATTCTCAAAGCTGGCGCGATATTATGGTGACGTATTACACGAGGGTTACGCCCTGATTACCTCGACCGGTAATCGCACCAGTTATACTTACAACATGCTACTGGCGGAAGATACTGCCCGGCGGGTAAAGCAGCAGTTTATCAGCCTTTACGGCGAACCTAGCTACACCGTAGGCATCGGCGGTTCTGGCGGAGGCTTGGCACAATATTTATTGGCGCAAAATGTTGATGATTTATTGGATGCATTAATCCCATTATATTCCTACCCAGATATGGTGTCCCAATCACTTTATGCGTTGGATTGCGATCTGTTAAATAATTATTACCATTATCGCGCTCAAGACCCGGGGAGATGGGATGATTACGCACTCAGGCAGAAAATTGAGGGGCTCAATGGTTTAAATGGCCTTGAGCAACGATTCGGATTTTTACAGCCAGCCAACCAGCTTTATTCAGGCAGGTTCCCCTCCTTGCCTAAAGGCAATAGCGAATGCATTAATGGCTGGTTTGGAACCTCCACCTACTTAAATAACCCTCATCAGGGTTTTTTAAAACCCCTCTATAGTCAAGACGTTGTAAAACAGGTGCACTGGAGCTACTGGCAAGATCTGGTGCAAATTTACGGCACGGATCAGCGAGGGTTTGCCCGCAGTACTTTCGATAATCAAGGTGTTCAGTATGGCCTGGAAGCACTGAAAAAAAGCATTATTAGCATCGACGAATTTTTTGATATAAATAAAAAAATAGGCGGTTGGGTGCCRCAAKATGMGATGCAAAAAGAAGTCATTTGGGCRCCTTTCGGGAAAAAAATGCCGCTCTGGCTTACGTTGTGGAGCCGGCACAATGTGACAGCAGTGAACAAGGGGGTGGCCTCCAGAAGCATTGGTGACAAGGAGGCCATTGAAGCGGCTTACCGATACGGGCAGGTTTTTATTGGCAAGGTTGATCTGCCTATTTTGGATGTCAGGCATTAYCGGGAGGASWCCTTAGATATGCATCATATCTCKGCCTCGTTYTCRAGYCGCTTACGYCTTCAGMASTAYAACGGSCATGCYGATAATCAYGTTATTTGGATATCTCATAAAGACGATATGCCGGTATCAAGAGCCTTCGAGGCCATGGATCGCTGGATGGAGCAAAAACAACAGGGTCTAGGTAAGCCGGAAAATATTCAGGACACTTGCTTTAATCATATCGGCGAAGTCATGAACCAAGGGGAGGGCGTTTGGGATGGGCGCTGGAACAATAAAAGCAAAGGTAAATGCATGCGTAGTTTCCCCTCGTTTAGCAATARTCGAATTGCTGCGGGTGGTGTTTGGCAGGGAAGTATTTTTGTATGCCATCGCATAAGTACTGAGGAGGCTATTGCACAGGGGATTTATGGCAACATTGACATGGAGGCCTATCGCGATAAGCTTAAGCATACTTTTGCCGGGGGTGTTTGCGATTACAGTCTCGGGGATAAGGCGCGGCCTAAGGGGCTTGGAACGCAAGGCCAAAAATAATGAACAGTGTTCAACAGGCGCTTCACCTGTTCCTGGGCTTGAGTATAAAACAAGCAAATAAAAAGACTAGCTACGATGTCGAATCGTCAACGATTACAAGGTAGTCGGCTTGTCCCGCCTGAGTGACGACAGAGGGAATGGCTCGCTCGGACAATAAGTCACACCTTTTTTTTGTGGCGATAACAAGTGCTATTTTCGAAGTTAAGTTTATGTTACCCCTCATTTGATTAACTATGGAATCAATTAAGCTTCATTTACAAACTATTTTAATTGCAGTCTGTCTATGGTAGGTTAACGCGTTTACACCTCTTAAGTGATGAATCCATGTTGAAACCTCCAGTTGTTTTTGTTTTTTCGGGGCAGGGAAGCCAAAGTTACCATATGGGGCGGGAGCTGTTTGAAAAAAATACATTTTTTAGATCTAAATTATCTGCTCTGAATGAGTTGGCGCGTAATATAAGCGGGGTCTCAATCGTTGATCTCATGTATGACGAGCAGCGTAAGAAAACGGATGCCTTTGATCAGACCATTTATACCCACCCAGCGATTTTTATGGTTGAGGTTGCGCTTGCAAAATGCTTGATAAATGAGGGGGTAAAACCAGACTATGTACTGGGGACAAGTTTGGGTGGTTTTGCGGCTGCGGTGATTGCGGGCTGTTTAAGTGAGCTCGAGGGACTGACTGCGGTGATAAAGCAGGCTCAATTTATCAACACTTTTTGCAGTGCTGGCCGCATGGTTGCCATTCTTGATTCGCCAACACTTTTTGAGCTGCGACCTGAGTTACACCGGTATGGGGTAATTGCGTCAGTTAACTTCGATAGCCACTTTGTAATGTCAATGAATCAGCAGGGGGCGCAGGCAGTTGGAGCCTATCTTGAGTCGCATAATATCAGCCATCAATTTTTGGCTGTGTCTCATGCCTTTCATTCGCCTTGGATCTCTCCGGCGCAACCGGTTTGTGAGGCCTTTTTGCAAACACTAGATATTAGCCCGCCAGAGATTCCCTTTGTTTGTGCTGTTAGCGGCCGAAACCTGAAGCAGCTGAGCCCTGATTACTTTTGGCAGCTTATTCAGGAGCCTATAATGTTTAAAGAAGCAGTTAACTCTCTAGAGCAGCATCAGTCGTGTCAGTATATCGATGTTGGCCCGTCTGGAACGTTAGCAACGTTTTTAAAGTATATACTCCCAAAAACGTCTCGTTCGCTTGTAAATTCGCTTATGCCTGTATTTGGTTCGGAGTATAAAGCCTTAGAGAAATTTTTGATAAATAGGTGAGTCTTATTAATCTGTGTCGAATTAAGAGGTGCCGGGTGTTGGCCTAAGCACCTCTTGATATGTTATGACTCGCGAGTGCTGTAGTTATGGTTATAGCTGTAGTTTTTGTTTAAGCGCCACGAGCATTAAGCTGGAGCAACGTTATTTAGGTTGAAGTAGCCATGATAACCTTTTATGTAAATACCCGCTCGGTGGCCAAATAGCAGCATGGCCTTAGTTCGCGTCATCAGCTCACCTTGATAGCCAGGCACTTTAACGCTGGCACCTATTACGTGAGATTTATTCCATACCTCAATTTGTTCTGCGGTAGTGGGTGCTTGCGTTGTGGTGAGTGAAGTTGCTGCAGCAGATTGGCGTTTTACTGCCGTTTTTCGTGTTTCAAAATCTCGCTGTGCAGATTTTACAAGCTTTGTTAATACAATGCCGTTGCCAAGCTCTACGAAGTCGTTCTCTCCTTGCGAGATAAGGTAGGCCATTGTTTGAGTCCATCTTACTGAGCTGGTTATCTGTGCGGACAGATTTTTTTAATATCTTGCTGCTGGTAAATTTGTGCGTCTACATTGGCGATAACGGGTATGTTTAAATTAGAAAAATTAAAAGTGCTTAGGTAGGATTCAAAGTCAATCTTTGATGCTAGCATTTGCCGTGAGTGAAAAGCACCACTGGTATTCAATGCAATGAATTTTGCTCCGGCGCGCTCAAATGGCGCCTGAGACCGCATTACCTCGTCACGTAATCCTGAGATGACTATTTGGGTTTCAGAATTATAATTGGCAATATCTATGTTGTTGAAATTATTGCTCGCTATTACATCCTTAATTGAATCTTCTGATAAATTTAGAATCGCAGCCATCGACCCGTTGGTCGCCTCTGACATTAATTCGCCTCGTTTTTTAACGAGCTTTAAACCGTCGCTAAAACTGATAGCACCAGAAGATTGTAAGGCATTGTATTCCCCCAAACTATGACCGGCCACAAAATCTGGCTTAATACCGCTTTTTTCCATTCTCTCCAGATAAGAGAGGGCGTTTACCGTATAGAGCGCAGGTTGGGTATAATGCGTTTTATTTAGATTTTTTTCAGGGTCGTTTAAGCATAGGTCTTAGATGGGAGGAGTTACAGGGCTTGTGCTTCAGGAGTCCCCTTTAAGCATTCAGTGTGTAGTTGTACGGCTGAATGCTTAAAGGGTTAAATACAAAGCGAAAAATTAAACTTATTCACCAAGCTCAGGAAAGGTGAGTACCCTGACGACGTTCATCTTAACGGTTCCGGTCGGTTTGAATATGGCCTCTGAGCGGCCTTGAACCAGGCTTGTGCCCCATTCAAGGTGCGTTATCTCGCATTGGAAAGGGAATATCGGTAAGTTAAACCAGTGGGTTCAAACAAAAGCGGCGTATTATCTTCATATTATTCGCACCGTGCAGCCTCAGGGGCCTTATGATCTTGGTGGGTTTTCTTTAGGTGGGTTTCTTGCTTATGAGGTTGCCCGGCAGTTGCAAGAGTTGGGTGAAACGGTAAATACCTTAACTATGCTCGATACCTTTGATACCAGCCAAGCGGAAAATATATGCGCATCGTATAAAAGTGCATTATTGCAGGCGGCAAATTTATTTCTAGATCCCACCTTGAGTTTAACGTCGGATCAGCGCATTGACCGCGAGCAACTCGATGTCACACTCGACGATGACGCGTATTTCGAAGCCCTGATCGTCGAGCTTCGCTCACGCAGACTGGATATCTCTGAAGATAGTTTACGAGAGACCGTCCTGCGTGCCGCCCGAGTCAATATGGCCAACGTTGATTTAAAAGACGAAACTATTTTGCCGCTGCCAGCACCCGAGCAGTTGAAAAGTTATTATTTTCGTAATAAAAACGGTTTATTTTTTGGTGATATCGAATCAATGATAATTACGCAAGACAATAATACTCGTCTAGATCACACTGAATATTGGTGTGGCTGGCAGGCGCAGATGCCTAATCTTGAAGTGATTGAGCTTGATGCACCGAGCCATATGTTATTGATGGCGGATGAAAAATCGAATGATAAACTGGTAAAATTCTGTGCAGAAATATACGCGCAAAAAACCCTCGAAAGTGCGTGAATGGCGAGCCATTGATTGCAGATAAAAAATATTATTTATCGACTTAAATTACTAAGCACTTACTAAGCACTTACAGAGAACGACCCCTATGAATGTGATGGTTAACGTAACAGAGAACAACGACTTATTGGCGCGAGAGCTGGGCGACCCTGGATTTAGAAAAGATTACGGCCTTAAATACGCGTACCTCAGTGGCGCGATGTATCGCGGTATTGCATCTAAGGAGCTCGTGGTGGCCATGGGTAAGGCCGGGTTGATGGGGTTTTTAGGTGTGGGGGGCGTAAAGCCGGATAAAGTGGCTGCTGATATTGACTATATTCAACGCGAGCTGAGCGAGGGGCAGTCATACGGCATTAACCTGCTGAATGATCTTGATGATCCGCAGGCCGAGATGGCAACTGTAGAGTTGTACATTGCCAAAGGCGTGAGCAAAATAGAAGCCGCCGCGTTCATGCAGGTAACACCGGCTTTGGTCTACTTCCGTTTGAGCGGCATGTATCTGAGTGCCGACGGTAGACTGGAGTGTCGCAATCGAATTATGGCAAAAATCTCCCGCCCTGAAGTGGCTCAAGCGTTTATGAGCCCCGCGCCAGAGGAGATTGTCGAGCAATTATTGGCGGAAAATAAAATCACCCAAGAGCAAGCGCAATGGAGTCGACAAGTACCGCTTAGTGAGGATATTTGCGTCGAGGCGGACTCTGGCGGGCATACGGATCAAGGCATCGCAACCGTGTTATTACCCTCGGTGCAAAGCTTGCGCGAGCAACTGATGACGACCTACGGCTATCAAAAACCGATTCGTGTGGGACTTGCCGGAGGGATTGGTACACCGGCAGCGGCGGCATCAGCGTTTATGATGGATGCCGATTTTGTTTTAACCGGATCAATTAATCAATGCACTGTAGAGGCGGGCACGAGTGACAGCGTTAAGGATATGCTGCAAGTGATTAACGTACAGGACACCGACTATGCTCCGGCGGGCGATATGTTTGAAATCGGTGCGAAAGTACAGGTGATGAAAAAAAGTGTATTATTTCCCGCGCGGGCGAATAAACTTTTCTCGTTATATGGCCAGTACGCATCGATCGATGATATCCCACAGAAAGTGCGAAAGCAGTTGGAGTCTAAAGTCTTTAAGCAGTCTTTTGAGGAGGTTTGGCAGGGCTTAAAAACCTACTATGAAGGCAGTGGCCGGCAGCATGTTATTGAAAAAGGCGAGCGCCTGCCGAAGCATAAAATGGCGATGATATTTCGATGGTATTTTTTCCAAAGTACGCGTTTGGCTTTTGAAGGGGATGTTAGTAAGCGAGTGGACTTTCAGGTGCATACCGGACCCGCACTCGGTGCGTTTAATCAATGGGTAAAAGGCACAGAGTTGGAAAACTGGCGAAACCGTCACGTCGACGAAATCGCTGATATGTTGATGCTTGAGACGGCTAAGTTAATTAATAAAAAATGCCGACTGTTTAGATCGGTACAAATGAGCGCGTGAGGGTGTCTTAACGTACACGGTTATTTTATATCGTGGGTAAAACGCCCCTGTAAACGCCCACGCCGTCTTTTGAAGTCATCTCCAAGTGGCAGCATAGTGCGATATAGTGCTCAGGTGAGAGCGACTAAATTTTTAGTCACTTATAGTGCGAGGGATTGCGGTAAAGACTCGCAGCCTTTAAGAGAAAAAATATAATATTGCCCCCTAGCGATTCGTGATTGCTCGTTAGGGTCTTCACATTGTACGTAACCATTGGCTTTTAATCACCATACCACCGCTTGCGCACCGAGTGGCGCTGCTAATACCACGATAATAAAGTTCGCAATCAGCAACCTGACTGCATGGCGGGCAGCAAAGCTTTGCTTGTTTTTTGCGCCAAAATATTCCACAACTGTAACCGTGATAAGTATTGACGCAAAAAACAGATAATACGTACCGGTATCAAAAGGGATATACGGAGTTGTAGCTTGTAACTGTGTTATTAGCAGTGCGGTTTCATACAGGGGGAGCAAGCAAACAGGAATAGAGACAAGCGCCATTCCTGTTAATACCCATTTGCCGGTGCTGGCCTTCATTAATAGCCGCCTATCTCGTAGTAACCGCAGGGAGCGAATAAGCATTCGAGGAGCCTTGGATTTCGCTCAATTGCTCGCAACCCCCGGTTGAATTCGTAGTTTATTTTAGTATGATCTTCGTCAATTAATTTATCGATTCGATTTAATAAAAACATGTTCACTATCATTTAGCTTGTGGCAAAGCTAATCGGTTTGTTTTTTTGCCATTTTTTCTAACCGCTCCTTACGTAAGTAACCCGGCTTAAGCCCCGAGCAGTCTACCAATAAATTTTAGGTGTCGGCTAGCTCTAAGTTCGAGGGAAAATTGAAGCCAAGTTAGGCTCTGCCGTCTCACCGAAGGCGCTCGGCTCTATTTGACAAAACAATCATGTCAATCAAACCCCCTTGACTATAGTAGTTATACCAATAGTAATCCCAATAGTTACTATACCAATACCTAAAGGGGAATCCTGATGAAGTCTTATGTGTCCATTGCTGCCTTATTAATAGCCTTGAGTTTGGCTGGATGTGGCGGCTCTAATGGCGGTAATAACGCGGCACCTAGATCTGAAACCGAAACCGAAACCGAAACTGAAACTGAAACTGAAACTGAAACTGAAACTGAAACTGAAACGGAACAGGTGTATCGAGCAGACATCGTTCGGACTCAGTATGGTATTCCCCACATTACGGCCAGTGACTGGGGTAGCTTGGGATATGGCCATGGTTATGTGTTTGCCCAGGATAATTATTGCGACCTGATGCATGAGATTGTCAGCGCAAACGGGCAGTCCCTTCAGTATTTTGGTGAGGCCGATGGTGATGAAGAACGTGACTTCATCTTTAGCTTGATTAACAACAATGCCGATGGCCAGTTTGAAGCGGCGTTTCTAAGCACGCAGCCAGATTATGTGCTGGCGCTTGTTGAGGGCTATGCTGCCGGATTTAACCGCTTTCTCAGTGAGACGGGCGTAGAAAACCTTGCTGAGGGTGAACCTAACTGCCGCAATGCTAGTTGGGTTCGTGAGATTAGCGCTGTGGATCTATGGAAATATTTTCGACTGATCCAGTTGCAGGGCAGTATGGATCAGAGCCTGGTTAAACAAATGATTATCGAAGCCACAGGCCCCGGAGCTTTGGCTGTAAGCTCGACGGCAAGTCCTGCTTCGTTTAATGCAAAAGAGCTTAATGCAATGTTGGTGAACCCGGATCTTGGTAGCAATGCCATTGCCCTTGGGCGCAACGCAACACAAAATGGCCGAGGTATGTTGCTTGGTAACCCGCATCAACCTTGGAAAGGTGCTAGCTCGTTTTACCAGGTGCATTTAACCATTCCGGGTGAATATGATGTGATGGGGGCGGCATTAAAAGGTTTTCCGCAAGTGGCTATTGGGTTTAATAAAGATCAGGCATGGACGCATACCATCAGCTTCGCCAATCGCTTTTCTTTGTTTGAATTGACCGTCAATCCCGATAACCCATTGCAGTATGAAGTGGATGGTGAATTAAAAGATATCACCCCAGAAACCGTCAGTATTCAGGTGCTACTTGAAGACGGCAGTTTTGAAACACGAGAACATACTTTTTATCATTGGGAATATGGATTAATTGTTAATCCCGGCTCTTTACTGGCAGCCGTAAACCCCGAATTATTTGCGCCATTTTCCAGCTGGCCAACTGCCACTGGCACTTTGTATGCCATGCGTGATGCCAATATTGATAACCTGCGCGGCATTGATATGTGGGTAAAAATGGGGCAGGCGAGCACGACCGAAGGTTTGGCGGATGCATTAAAACTTCTTGGCAATCCGATATTTCACACCTTGGCTGTCGACCGAAGTGGCGACACGTTTTATGGCGAAATTTCAGCCATCCCCAATATTGATCAGCAAAAATTGGCAAACTGCCTGACGGGCATTAATCAGTTAATTTACGCTGGGAGTAATAATGCCATTGTTGCGTTGGATGGTAGTCGTTCAGAATGTCAGTGGGGCGAATCCGAGGATGCACCGCCGGGGTCTGGGCTATTTGGTTATGAGAGTTTACCTAAGTTATTGAGCGCTGATTATGCCGCCAATAGCAATGATAGCTTTTGGTTGAGTAACCCCAATACCCCCTTGTCGGGTTTTCCCACTACGATGGGATTTATTGGTTCTGAAGGGAAACAGCAAAACCTCCGCACTCAAATTAGTCACTCCATGATTGCCGATCGTTTAAACGGCGATGATGGCTTTGATGCTAACCCGCTGTTTAGCCTAGATAGCCTACAACAGCTGATGTACAGCAACAGGGTGCATGGTGCAGAGCTTATTCTTGATGATGTGCTGGCGATTTGTAGTGGCGTTCAGTTGTCGACGCCTGCTCCAACGGCTGAACTACTACGTGTATTTGAAGCCTGCACCCAGCTGGCGTTGTGGGATCGTAAAGTCGATACCGATAGCCGCGGCGCGCATATTTTTACTGAATTTTGGAAGTTGTTGGAAACTACGATGAGCCCCTTTGAAAGCACGCTTTCAAGCGACACGCTCTGGAGTGTCGCTTTTTCTCCTACCCAGCCACTCACCACACCAAGTGGAATTGATCTGACAGATAGTGACAATGTAAGCGGCATAATGGCTGCCTTGTCGATAGCGGTACAAACAATTGATGGTGCGGGCTTGGCCTTTGATTTACCGTGGGGGGAGGTTCAGGTCTTCCCGCGTAATGGTGTTGATATTCCTATTCATGGCGGCCGAGGCAGCATGGGTGTTTTCGGTGCCATAGAAGCAAGGTTTGGTGTGGGTGGTTATCGAGAAATAAACAGTGGCAATTCCTATATTCAAACGGTGACTTGGGATGATAGCGACTGCCCGATAGCCGAGGGGATTATCACCCACTCACAATCCATTGACCCTGAGTCGCCATTTTATGCTGATCAGTCTGGTCTTTATTCTGCCAAAGAGTGGGTGCCGTTTCCGTTTTGTGTGCAAGATATTGAGGCGGCGGCAATTGAGGGTGGGCTTACTCTGACTTCACCTTGATCTTGGGCTTATGTTATGACTAGGGCTTATGTTATGAATAGGGGCTGATTCGATTTCCTGCAGAGGATATAGATATGAATACGTAGCAGGTGGTTTTAACCACCTGTGGCCTTGCTCAAGCCCCATCAAAACTTGCGCTTAAACCTTCGCTCCGCTATGGTTCAGGAACTGGACTATAAGGACTAATGTTTATGCGTTTTTTTCAACTTCTTTTTTCTCTCTTTCTTTTCATTTCTTGTGCTACCTTCGCTGAGCCCAAAATAGAAAAACTTCTCAAAGATAATTGGTTGGAGGTCAAATCTGAAAACTTCACCATTATTACGGATGCCAATCAAAAAAAGGCCAAACTGCTCGTTAAGGATCTTGAAAGCTTCCGTTACTTTATTTCTAACATCATGAATACATCGTTAGCTCCAAGTAAGCCCTTGACCGTTATTGCCATATCTTCAAAGAAGAATTTTAAACGGCTTGACTTGCCGGAGTTTTGGGCTGGTGTGTTTTTGGCTGGAAAATATGGGGATCTTGCCGTTGCTAACATCGTTGGATATTCAGGCTCTCAACAAAAAAAGAGCTGGGGCAATCAGATATTAATGCATGAATATGTTCATTTTATCAATAAAAGCGTGAGCACTTCAGTAGTTTCTCCACTATGGCACCAAGAAGGTGAAGCTGAATACCTAGGGTCCTTTCGCTTAGAGAAGGGAGGCCGGTATGCAACAATCGGTGATATGAGTGTGATAGGGGATCGCCTCTATTCAATACTAAATAATCATGGGAATAGGTATCAAGAAATTGATATTGAAGATCTATTAAAAACAACCAGTATTAATATGAGCTGGCGCCGTCAGGACAAAAGTAAACAAAAAAGAAAAGATGAAAAAGAAGCCGGAAAATTTTACGCACGCTCAATGTTAGCCTTTCACTATTTTAATAGCGAAAAACATCTTAGCACTCAGCTAAGTGCATACCTTACTCTAATCAATAACGGCAAGTCGGTTGATTACGCTTTTTCCAACAGTTTCGAGACGAGCTACGAAGAAATGGACAAGGAGATAATAAAATACATTTCCGGAAAAACGATCAGTAAGCTGAGTGTTGATCTTGAGAAAATGGGGGTGAAGTTTCCAGAAATTACCTTTAAAATTCGAAAATTAGATGACTCAGCATTATATTCATACCTTCTTCAGCCAATATTACGGTTTAACTCATACTCACTGGCTGAAAAAGACCGGGTTCTTGCACTAGCCGATACCTATGCACCCGACGACCTTGATACGCAGCTGGCTAAAATAAAATATTTAGTAATGTCTTCGTATTATGAATTAAGCGATTTAAAAAAATCAGACAAGAAAGAAAAGAAGAAGCTGAAGGGGCTAACGCGATCAATAAAGCAGATATCATTAGCGGATGCCAATGACGACCTAGGCCAGCTCCTAGAAAAGTATCCTAATAATGCCGACATACTAGCCACTAAAGCGTATATCAACCTCGACCTAGCGATGCGGAAAATCTATGTGGGTCATCCAGACGCAAAAAGCAGCCTAACAAAGCTACGCAATCTAGCCCGAAAGGCTTTGGCGGCCGACCCCCTAAATGGCCTAGCTTATTACGTGCTTGGTATAGCAAGCACTGATTCCGGTGAGCTTAGGGGGAAGTTCTTGACGGAAGCATCAGGCGCATTGGATTCAGCCAAATACCTATTAGGAGCCGCCGTGCTCAAAGAGAAATTCTGGAACGAAATTGAGGTCAATATTTTAGTTGGAAATTCCGAAGCCGTCTTGGCGCTCAGTCGGCAATATCGAACGGTAAACAGCAACGAATGGATCACAGAAGGTTATGGTCGATTTTTTATTGAAGCTCTCGAAACACGTGCAAGCCCTTTTACTGAAGTAGCAAAAAGTGGCGCCTCAAGTATTCAGTATGAAGATGGCTCGACCTATTCTGGCGAAATTAAAGGAGCCCTTCCTCATGGTAAAGGTAAATTGACCACGTATTTTGGTGCAGCAATGTCCGGCACCTGGTCGAATGGCTACCTTGAAAACCAAGGTGAATTTATTGGAAATAACCAATACCGCTATAGTGGTAACTTCCAGGAGGGGCATATTACAGGCGTAGGTGAAATTAATTACCCTGAAGGGTTACCGATTAAACGATCTAAGGGAGAATTTTTGATGGCGATGGAGCACGGGGAGCATACCTTCGAATACAGTGACGGACGTGTTTATTCAGGCTTTAATCGAATAGGCAACCGTCATGGTGAAACTACCTTATATAAAGATGGTGAAGAGGTACGAAAGTTGGATCAGGTTCTCGGGGCGTACCGGCAAAAAGTAGGTGATAACTTGATTTTTACAGGAAGTATGAACGAGAAGTCCCAGCCAGATAGCTGGGGTAGTTGCTACGATCTCAAAGAGGATCTTGTGTGGCACTGTCAATTCATAGATGGAAAGCTTAATGCCAAGGCCGTGAAAAGCACAAGCATCCCACGATGACTTGTAGCTCACTTGGTATGGCTGGAGACAGTTGTGAGTATGGTTCTTTTATGTTGAAATTCGTGCCAATCTGGCTTATTTCCTTAACAAGTTCTGTGAAGTTCTGGTTGAGTGGGGTAAGATTAGACAAAATTGCACCTGAGCCAAACTTTAATTTAAAGGATGTTAGATGATAGATTTCAACAATAAGGGGTTTTTCAAGCTTAAGCAGAACCAAGAATATGCGGAAAAAGTAAGTGACTTGCTTTTAGATGATGAGAAAATAATTGATTCATATAAGTCCATGCGCGATGGCGTTGTATTTACCAGTAAGAGGGTAATCGCTGTAAATGTTCAGGGGATTACTGGAAGCAAAAAAGATTTTACCTCTTTACCTTATAAAAATATTGAAGCTTATTCGGTTGAAACCTCTGGAACATTTGATCTGGACTCTGAACTTGAGATATATTTATCTGCTGTCGGTAAGGTTAAATTCGAATTCACAGGGAAAACATCCATTCTAGAAATATCGAAAGTAATATCCGAGCACTTACTTTGATCGTAATTATGAGTTAACACACAGTGA
>NVXL01000080.1 GCA_002746115.1 Alteromonadaceae bacterium | reverse complement strand
ACTCTGGTAACCCACGGTTAAGGCCCAACCGCCCAGATTAATTTCCTCGATAAGTTGCTCAATATCACCGTCTCCGGACAGCTCACCTGAGTGAGCCGCTTGGCTCATGCAACGACTAAATAGCGCTTCACAATGCTGATGTGCATCGATCATCCGCTCTCGCCACAGTGGGGAAGTCCGTTGAACCACTAACTCATTAGTGATAAAGGCATCTAGATGAGCATCGAAGGCGTAAACCTGTGTTTTGAGCGGATTCAATAAAGTGATGCTAATCAACTGTTCGGGGGTCGTTAACTCCAGCGCCATCACTTTCTCAAACACGTGGCTTCGGTGGTGATATACACGGATCGCCAAGGCAAAGATAATATCTTCCTTGCATTGCACATGCTTGTAGATCGATCCCATAGACATCCCTGCCGCTTTGGCAACAGCCGACATGGTAAAGTCAATTAACGAGCTTAGCTCGATACATTGTGCCGCCGCGTCTAGGATCATGCCCTCTTGCTCTTGCAAGCTATATTTAGGTGCTGGTGCCATAAATTACTCTCTTCAAGATAGAGATAACAGTGTTCGAATTATGATCGAATGGTATTCGAACGCCGTTCGAATGTGACTACTCTAGTTGTTTTAAGAAAAATGTCAACCACTAAAATTTATTCAAAGCCAAGTAAATTACTCACAAGGACACGCCTAGAACCTCTCTAGTTCGGCATAAAACACATCAGTTTGCGTTCTCGTACACGAATGCATGCACAATGGCACCACCGCCGGAAACAACACCGCAACTTTGGATTGAAAATAATGGATCATCGGGTGGAAAAACCAGCTGGTCAGTCGGCATTGAGGTGGGGTCAGTATTTAATATCACCTCGCAAACAACGTGTACTTGCGCACTCGGAGCATTCCTTTCGTTATCAGGGCTGGATATTAATGACGCATCGCTCGCCTACACCAACATACAAACGCATGAGGGCAGGGTGCTTGATGCATTTTATTTTGAAAAATTACAAAAATTAAAAAGGGGGCAAGCTCCTTTTTTTCTACAATAATGGCTCTTTTTAATTGGTGTATTTCTAATGCCGCATAGATTTTTTCCTCACCTCAAAGGTTACATTGAGTTGGTAGTGCGCTCCTGCGCCCGCTGCATTAGCGCATCCATGTGAGTCAGTGGTCGGGCCGATTAATAAAAGAAAACAAGCGAGGCTCGACACGCCACCAATATTTGTTCGTATCGGCATCGATCCGCAAAACTGGAAGGCGCTTGCGTCAAAATTTTAAAGCTTATTTAAGAGCTTAGTCGGTGAGCCGAGAAGTCTTAGAAAGACAGCTGAAGGTCTTGGCTATATTCGAACTGCCGGCGCGCGAGCCCGTCAATTTTACTTTCAGCACATTAGGTCACTTTTACCTATGCTTATCACCGATAGCGGTAGTTGACTCCATATTTCGGCGCCACTAAGCGGTGGTAGATTTCACTTTATGGGGTGGGATTAACTTGGGTGACCTACTTTCTGCGCTTGTCTGACTGTTGTGAAATCAGCGAAATAAAAATTCAACGAATGTTTTTCATTGCATTGTTTTAGAAAAAAACTCAATAATAGACCTTGTGGAAATACTTAACTTGGTATTGATAGTCGTCATGACTATGTGCTATGTTAAATGTTGATGTGGGTTGTTTGCTAATTTAAAACGCCAAATTGTCAAATCCCATGTCAGTTGTTTTTGAGATTCCTGTTCGAAAATCAGGAAATAAGTTATGAATACATATGTAACCGCATTTTTGTTTTTCGTTGTGGGTTTGCTTGTGAGCGTTACGTTTTCTGGGCTTAGCTCTTCGGATACAAATCTCTCTGATAATGTGGAGAGTTGTTTGCCTGTGGGTAATGTTTCTGTCTCGTCATTGACGCAAGAAAAAAGTCTTTCTCATGAGGAGTTATGGGGCGACGTTGCTATTGTTAAGCGGCTGGGTGATCAAGCTGAGGGCTCTATCTATAAGGGGGGTATGGAAAAATTACGTGTAGAAAATAACAGCTTGCAATGGCAAGTTGCCTTGTTAAAAACAAGGCTTGAGGAATTGGATGGTTTTAAGTTTGCTAAGGACGACGAAAATCGTATGGATGCGATAACGGCAGATGTTATCGAATTAAAAGATGATTACCCCGATGAAATTCGTTCTCGTTTTAGCGAGCAGGATGTTAATGTTGATTGGGCTTATAATCGAGAAAATGAATTATATAACCTTTTTGGTGACGATAAATATTTAAAAGAATTACCAGTTAATAGTTACGAATGTCGGTCAACGCAGTGCCGTGTTGAAGTGTTATCCAAAGATAATATGCTTGGAGAGAAGCTAATTACTCATCTTTCGACGTTGGCGAAAGATGGCAAGCTAGGAAGCAGGGAGTCATCATTTCTGTTGATTCCTAATAGTAGTACCGGAGTGGATGAAATTTATTTTACCTCTGATCCAAGAGGTTTCTCCTTGTCGGAGCTCTAATTGAGTTACATCAGTTGGGTGCTGCGACAAAGTTTCTACAATAACTGAAGTTCCAATAACAACATCAGGAAATATATAATATGAGTAACTTGTTTAAACTTGGTTTGAAAACACTTGCTTTGCCTGTAATGCTCGCTGCCAGCTCATTTTCTTTCGCCACGCCTTCTGGTTCCAGTTGCACCTGGCAATACACGTCTGGTGGGGGCGGCGCGACTGGATTTATAAGCTATTATACTGCTGTAGGGCCTTGTGTTCATTCGATGAGGACTATCGAGGGCGGTTTTGTCGGCCCAGGAGGCTCTTGGATAACTTGGATTACTTATTCTTAAATTATTGACTATTTATTTTCGTTAGCCAGTCGCCAGTCTGGAGACTGGCGTGGAATTAACTTAACAGCTACTGGGGCATATATGGACGCGACCCGGATATCAACATTTTCTCCGTAGTTAAATAATATTCCTCCATGGCGATATATTCTTTATGTTTGTTGCGCCGCAGGCATAGATAATTACGGGCATATCTCGAACAGCGGAATGTGTGTAAATTCTTTTAGCGATGCCGGTTAATGTTGCTAAGCTTTCCTCAGTGCGGTCTGTATACATAGCATATTCATCAATAACTTGGTTTAACTGCATTGGTTTTAGATAAGAATTATACTGTTCCTGAGGCGTGTAAAGCTGTTGGTGTCAGTTATACAGTACTCACCCGTAGGATAGCGCAGCTTGAAAAGGAGCGAGGCGAGAATACATGCCGATAGTCGTGGCTCTGTAGGTGCTAGAACTATCGCTGGGCAATTGGCGCAGCAGGGTGAAATTATTGGTCGATTCAAGGTAGGCGCCAACTTATTGCGCCAAACCCGGACAGGCATGAGCAACTTCGCGCTAAAGTGACGGAGCTTATAGAAAAATTTAAGTTATAGAAGGTAAAAGCCTCGCATCGCGGGGCTTTTTTTTAAGTTACAATAAGACCTTTTAAGCCTTGGCAAGCAGGGCTTTTAATTCCGGAATACAGCTGCCGCAGTTTGTGCCTGCTTTAAGTTGCCTGCCTATCGCGTCACAACTGTTGAGTTTTTCGTCCTGAATGGCTTTGCAAATCGTTTTTTCTCCCACGCTGTAACAGGCGCAAACAATTCTGCCAATATCTTCACCTGCGGGTGCGCGACCACTTAGCAGTGCAGTGCGAGTGCGTAGGTCTAAGCTGTCTTTACTAAATTGCTGCCCAAGCCAGCCCGGTTCGGGTAAGTCTTGACGGGTGCTTAGCATCGCTATGGCTTGTAGTTTACCGTCTGCATCAATAGCCGCTATTCGGTAGTGACCTTGGGGGTCTTGGTAGCTGAGTAGTTCCCAATCTTCGGCAGCGTTTAGCCATGATGTTATCTGTTCAAGTGGCTCGCTGGGTAATGACTGGCCAGCCAGTGTTAACAGGGTGTGTTGTTGGCCATTGCTTTCGACCAAGTACTCACTCTCATCAGGCCATGGAGCCTTTTGGCGGGTTAAAAGCAGACCGTGCCAAACGGCTTGGTAGGGGCTTATTTGAACGGGTGTGTGCTTGCTTTCAGGTTGAAAGCAGATTGGATCGACAACCGGGTTAACGACGGGGCCTACACGGCCGTGACGGCTGAGTTCACCTGTCCAGTGAATGGGGGCAAAACATTCGCCGCTTCTAATGCTATTAACACCATTAATACTTTCGCAAATATTGAGCCTAGCTAACATGCTGCCCCAGCGGCTGGTAATGCTAACAAGTTGCTGGTCGCGTAAGTGCAAGGCGGAGGCATCATCCGGGTGCAACTCAATAAAGGGCTCTTTAATGTGCTGGTTTAATTGTGGCGCCAACCCGGTACGGGTCATCGTGTGCCACTGGTCACGGATTCGCCCGGTATTTAAGCGTAAAGGGTATTGGGGCGTAGGCGCATTGGCTGGTGCCCTTGGGGTAATCGCAACGAAGCGTGCTTTGCGATTAGGGGTAAAAAAATCACCATTGGCGAATAAGCGTTGGCAGCCTTGAGGGTATTCCTTGTTCATTGGCCACTGAAATGGCACGAGCTGCTCGTAATCTTGCTCGCTGATGTTCTCAAGTGCTGAGATGTCAAAATCGCGAAGCTGACCATCGCTTGAATTCTCAAAGCCTGAAAGGCGGGCGTGCTCACTAAAAATCTCACTCGGATGTTGGTAGTCAAACGCTTCGCTGTGGCCGAGACGTTTTGCCACTTGGCAGATCATCCACCAGTCGTGTTTTGCTTGTCCGGCTGGAGGAAATAAATTTCGCTGCCGACTGATGCGTCGTTCGGAACTGGTGACGGTGCCATTTTTTTCGCTCCAACCCGTGGCCGGGAATTTTACATGGGCGAGCCGCGCAGTATCGGTATTGGCAATACAATCGGAGACGACGACTAAAGGGCATTTTTGCAGGGCAGCTTTAACTTTGTCAGCGTCTGGCAAGCTGACGACAGGGTTGGTTGCCATAATCCAGACAGCTTTGATTCGTCCATCGTCAATAGCGTTAAACAGTTCTACGGCAGTCAGGCCCGCTTGTGCTGCAACCTTATCAGTCCCCCAAAAGCGTTGTAATCGGTCGATGTTGTCGGGGCTGAACTCCATATGCGAGGCGAGGGTATTGGCAAGTCCGCCGACTTCTCGTCCGCCCATGGCATTGGGTTGGCCGGTAATTGAAAACGGCCCTGTACCCGGTTTGCCTATGCTGCCAGTGGCAAGGTGGCAATTGATGATTGAGTTGACCTTGTCTGTGCCGCTACTGGACTGGTTAACGCCTTGGCTAAAGAGAGTCACGGTTTTGTTGGTTTGGCCAAACCAGTTGAAAAATGTTGCCACATCATCTTGGTCGAGTCCACACTTTTGGGCTGTTGTGGCAGTGGACGGGCAGGCGGCTTGTGCTGCCGCTAAGCTGGATTCAAAACCGTCGCAGTGTTGCTCGATATAGTCGTGATCGAGCTGATCTGTTTGCGCTAGATGACTAAGTAAGCCGTTAAATAGCCAGTTATCGGCGCCGAGGGCTATTGGTAGATGCAAGTCTGCGATGTCGCAAGTTTGGGTGCGACGAGGATCAATGACAACGATTTTTACCTGAGGGTTGGCTTCTTTGTAAGCTCGAATTCGTTGGAATAATACTGGGTGACACCAAGCGGCATTGCTACCGACGAGTGTAATTACCTCCGCTTGCTCGAAATCCTCGTAGCAGCCCGGTACGGTGTCAGTGCCAAAAGCGCGCTTGTGGCCGCTAACGGTTGAAGACATGCATAGGCGCGAATTTGTGTCGATATTAGCGCTGCCGATAAAGCCCTTCATGAGCTTGTTGGCGACGTAGTAATCCTCAGTGAGGAACTGGCCGGATAAATAAAATGCGACTGAATCTGGGCCGTATTGCTCGATGGCTTTGGCAAAGCCGTCAGCGACGGTGTCGAGAGCGTGATCCCAACTGACGGCTTGACCGTTAACTTCAGGTTCGAGTAGGCGCTCGCTTAGCCCAATCGTATCACCCAGTGCGGTGCCTTTGGAGCATAGGCGACCATGGTTGGAGGGGTGTGAGTCTAGGCCTTTTATGGCGACTTCGCGCAGATCGTCGTTAACGACGGCTTTAATGCCGCAGCCTACGCCACAGTATGCGCAGGTGGTGTGAATGGTTTTATCGCTCATCGTTTCACGCTACCTTGTGGGTTGAGGGGGAATCTTGGAGGTTGCGAGTTTTTGGTTCAACCGGGCGTTTGGCTTTTGTTTTGACATTGGTTTTGAGGTTGGCGTTGGCTTTGTAGATATTGGTTTTGTTGCTGCGTTTTGGCTCGTAAGTCGCTTTGATTTCATCGCACAGTGCACGGCCAAACATTAAGTATTGGCGGAATGGTTCGATATCTTCGGTGCTATCTAGGAGCTCATTGTAGAACGGCCCTTCTTGCGTATCGCCATATAATATTGCGCCTATCAGTCGGTCGTCTTCGATGATTAATTTTTTGTATATACCGGCTTGTTTATCTCGATAGATAATGGTTTCACTATTGCCGCCGCCTATAAAGTTTCCGACTGAGAATAGGTTAATTCCAGTTACCTTCAGTTTGGTGGCGGTTGGCAAACTATAGTAGCGCGCGACACCGTGTTCGCATAAGTGATTGCTAAGTACTTTGGCTTGATCATAAAGCGGTGCGACTAGACCGAAGGTACCGCCGCGATGCTGAATACATTCGCCCAGAGCGTAAATACGGGGGTCGTAAGTTTGTAGGTTATCGCTAACGACAATGCCTTTTTCGCAGTGGATTCTAGCCTCTTCGGCTAATTGTTTATTCGGCCGGATTCCTATCGCCATGATGACGAGATCGGCTTGCAGCTCACTGCCGTCGCTAAATTGTAATTTACCTACGTGCTGCTTTTTATCTTGCAGATCGCCATTTAAGTCGGCGTGCTGTTCGCTAGGTAAAATAGCCGTGGTGCGCGCATTCATCTTAAAGCGCAGGCCTTTTTCACTCAGCTGTTGTTTTAGTAGTTCGCCTGCTTCTTGATCGAGCTGGCGATTAAGTGGGATGTCGTTGCTGTGCACTACGGTCACATCCATGCCGCGGGTACGCAGCCCCATTGCGGCTTCGAGGCCGAGTAAGCCTGCGCCAATGACTACGGCCGTTTTATAGCGTTCGCTCGCTTTGATCATGTTCTCAACGTCGCTAATGTCGCGGAAACTCATGACCCCGTTTAAATCGATGCCGGGGATGGGCAGCATAAATGGCTTGGAGCCGGTGGCGATAATTAAGCGGTCATATCGGCAGCAAGTGCCGTCGGCGCTATGTACTTGGCGGCTAGATCTGTTTATTTGAGTGATGGCTTTCTCTGGACCCGCGTTCAGGGTGATACCGTGAGATTGATACCAGTCGCGGTCATTGATCATGATCTCATCGAGGCTTTTATCGCCCGCGAGTAAGGGGGAGAGCATGATGCGATTATAGTTCCCGTAGGGCTCGTTACCGAATACGGTGATATCAAATAGATCTGGGGCCGTAGCAACCAGCTCTTCCAATAGTTTGGCGCCAGCCATGCCATTACCGATGAGAACTAAGCGGGGTTTCATAAATTCACTCTGTTATTGGTTCAAAGATGATGTAAGCAAATAGCGTTCCATGTTGTTTATGTTGACTTGAGGAGTGGGCGGGATTCAGGCTTCATTTGCCGGACTGAGGGGGCTAAGCCTCACAGTCGTGCACTTCAACAGTGCTTCATAGCGATAATCGAAGATCGTTTAAGCAGACTAATATTAGATAAGATTGATGGCCTTGCTCTTTTTTGGTGCGCTTTGTGGTGTCTAGGAAGCTGTGCGCTATTATGTGGCGTTGGGGCTGGTGGACTAAATTGTCGATCAATAAACTATGGAATAAAAACGCCCCCTCTTTTTCAAGAGGAGGCGTAGAGTCCATCAAAGTTAAGTGGGCTTAATTTGAAGGCGGTATCGGGGTAAAGGTCGCGTCATCTGAGATATACATATCCCTATCAATAGAGAGCAAGAACTCAATTAAATCACTCATCTGCACATCACTTAAGCTTGTCACTGAGTGTGTGCCGATATCCAAGACATCGTTCAGTGTCGTGGCACTGCCATCATGAAAGTAGGGGGCACCTTCCCAAAGTTGAATCAAGCTAGGGGTACGAATTGCCGTTAGATCTCCGCCTAGGCGCGTACCTGAAGTCGCAGTGATGGTGCCAACATCGTGCATCTGACCATCTCTAAAGGCGTTGCCTGCATGGCAGTTGGTACAGCCTTGTTGTATGAATAAGTCTTGCCCGCGATTGGCAGCGGAACTTAAATCACCGGTGTAGCTGCGGTATGGTGAGCGGCGCACGCTCTTCTGACCCAAGCTGCTTATGTAAGCCGAAAGATCGTCGAGGTCAGCAGAGAGACCCGTGGTAATTAGCTCTAGCGGAGATTGGTCAATAAACGTGATGCCTTCAACCAGTCCTTCTCCAAGGTTGAGCTCTTCCATTTGCAATTCGAAATCCTGAACCTCATCGAAATTGCCGGACCAGTGTAAGTCACCAAAGCGCGTACCGCTGGCGCCGTTAAGTGACAAGGTGTTACGTAAGCCTTCACCTAGAGAGGTGATATCCCAAGTCATACCGTCGTGACCGCCGTCGGTGTGGCAGGAGGCGCAGGTCATATAACCTTCGGGCCCCATTTGAGGGATGGCAGAGTTGTAGAAGATTTGTAAGCCATTAAGCTCTTCATCACTAAAGGACTCGTGTTTTACGGTTGAGATCGTTTGGCGAAGCGGGTTGATGGTGCCGTTTTGCATAAATTCGGCAACATCAATCGCTGAGACACTGCGATCTGTGCGGTTTTTGATATACAAGGTGCGTAAAGTTGTGCACATTTCTTCCGGTGCCGCCCCTGTACGGAATCGACCCACACTGTTAAGTTCAAAATTACTTACATCGACGATGTTGTTGCCGCGAAGGGTGTGTACTCGAATTGCCGGGTTAGCTAAGAAGGTAATCCCGGAGGGGTCTGAGCCGTTATCCAAGTCATTGGTGCCGTCTTTGGTGCTTGGGTCGATGTTTGCGTCGCGATGATTGAGGAGGTCAATTTCGGCGATCATCGGGCGTACGGTGTTATCGTCATCAAGTGCAACGCCACTACGCTGTAAGCCTCTATCAATATTGGCTTTATTTGCAGTGATAAAAGCGGTGGTGCCTTCGTTATTGATAACAATGCTGGAGAGGTAGTTCGGGACACCGGAGCCGTGCACAATGTCGTCGCGTACGGTGACCTTGTTAACCACAATCGTGCGATTTAGGCGCATGGTGCTACGCGTATCGATATCGTAAACTTCACCGTTTTCCATGGTGGAAATAAAGCGTGTGACTAGCAGCCGGTCGCCATGCATTGCCATAGCTTTTGGTGTGGGGCCAAGGTCGATACGGGCAATAATTTCCCAGCTGTTACTGTCAATTTTGATCAGCTCGCCGCTACCGAATAGTGCTACATAAAGCATGTCGTTATGGGCTGTTGAGGATACTGGCTGAGTGCCGTGACCTGAGTCGATGGCACGCATTGGGTTGCCGTCAGCATCAAAGATGACAATTTTATCATCGTCACGATAGGTGACAGCAAAGTTTGCGCCTATCTTGGTGACCGAAGTTGGTGCCTCATAAAGTAGTCGGATTTCACGCAGAACTTCTAGTGTTAATTCATATGTATCATCGGCAACATCGCGATTCAATATAGTGACGCTGTCGTTGTCCGCATTGACGACCCAGACATTCCCGTTTTCAACTTCTGGCTCACAAGCTAATTGGCTGGACTTGTTTGGGTAAAAGGGCGTTCCGCTATAAGAGGCTGCAGGCTCTCTTGGTACTGGTGTGGGTATCGGAGCCGCAGTTGGTGTTGGTGTGGGCTCTGCGGTAGGCGTCGGCGTTGGAGTCGCTGTTGGCTCTGCGGTAGGTGTCGGCGTTGGAGTCGCTGTTGGCTCTGCGGTAGGCGTTGGCGTTGGAGTCGCTGTTGGCTCTGCAGTAGGTGTCGGTGTCGCAGTAGGTGTAGCAGTAGGTTCGGCGGTTGGTGTTGCCGTCGGTGTAGCAGTAGGCTCGGCGGTTGGTGTTGGAGTAGGCTCTGCTGTAGGCGTTGGCTCAGCTGTAGGTGTAGGTGTTGGCGCGGGAGTGGCTATCGTTGCGCCAGTAGCAAAAAAGTAGGAGTAAGGCACGATGGTATTACCGGAGTAATCTTGAATACCTTGAACGCTAATTTCATAAGTGGTGTCGGCTGTGAACTTCTCTGCAGGCCAAATACCCAAAGTACCCGTGTGGGTGAGTTGTTTTTGAAAGCTCAGGGGTGTGCGTGTTGCGGTACTGCCGTCGACGTCATAGCGGGATAGCGTAATCGCGTTTTGTAGCGACTCACTACGTAGCGTCTCGGGAATGTGTAAGTGAATGTAGCCATCGAGCGGGTAATTGGTTTGATTCACAGTTGGTCTGTGACCTGAGATATAAGGTGCGCGAGTATCTGGCTCATCACTTGTGACGAATATACATAAACCTTGCTCGTTAACGTCATCCGTTCCGAAAAAATCGTAACCGCCGAAGACGCCGACTTGGCCAAGGGGGCGGAAGTACTGGCTAGCGTCACAGCCGTTGGCAATATCCTCGAATTTGTAGACGATTTGTTGAAATTCACTCGTATCAATGGTTTTGTCCGGGGCGTAGGCCTCCTCGCAGGCGTCGATATCAATACGGAAGTGATCCATAAAGGCATACTGATCTTGGAAGTTGACATACATGGGGTCGGTAGAGTTGTCGCCATCGGAGTCGTCACTGTTGCTCGTATTGAAGTGTACGACACAGCTTAAGAATGGGTCGCGCGGCTCACTAAAATCGACCACGAACATGGTGGCGTAAGCGCGCAAGGGGGGTAGGCGTTTACGGCGCGCGGCCCATATCATCTTGTTGGTGCCGTAGGGTTCAACCCAGTAACCGCCAATACCTTCTTCGCCGTTGGGGGTGGTGATTTTTTCTTGGAAAACACTGAGTAATTCAGGTATCTGGCCTTCGGAATAACCGTCGGTATCGTAAATTGCTATCCCGGTAGAGCGTTGATCCGAAGCCACAATTAACAAGTTACCAAGCCATGCCGTAAACCCGGTGACCCCGGTTAAGCCAACGTGATCCCAAGAGGCAAGCGGCGTGCCTTTCCATACAACATTTTCGTCTTCGCCTAAAAATGCGGTAGCTTCGAGGTTGTTTGGGTCGAGAAAGCGGGTGCCATCACGAATGGAGTACAGGCCTTCCGGGTTAAAATTGTAATCCCAGTAATTGCGAATGTAATTCGGCGTAAACATTTGCGAGTAATTGAGCGGGTTGTTCCCTTGACCAAAAAAATTGCCTTCTAAAATTTTCAACTGATCGGTATTGCTAACGCCTTCGGGGTCGTATTCAAAGTAGCCACGGCCATACCAGATAAGTGCCGCGCCGGTATCATCACGGAATTTAGTGACGGTAGCGTGAGCCAAAACAGGCTGGCCGCCGTTTCGGCAGGTGGCACAACGAAATTGCGTGACGAGTTGTGGGTTGCGAATATCGGACAAATCCCAAATGTTGTCATACATTTGCACGGGGCCGATGATATCGCTAGAGCTACCCGGGGCTTCTGGTAAGCCGACAAGCATAGGGCCGATAACGCCAATATTCGCAGCGCGCCCATATTCGGTGCCAAACTTGACGATGAAGTCGCCAGTATCACCGTAGTCCAAGCTAAGGTCGGGGTAGCTTGCAGCAAAAAGGTTTGAGCTAGCGCTTACAGCAACAGCAGCAATAACTGCAATAAAGGAAAGGCGAGCGCTTTTACGTACGTTTTTAAGTGCTAGATGGATAGCTTTCATTGTGCGACCTCCGTTGTCATTACTGGGCTGAAGACGCTGTTACCCAGCTCGTCATAGGCTTCAACTAATACTGAATATTGGCCGTCGTCCACGGCAGCACTAAAGCTTGCACCTGTGGTGAGGTATTCACTCGGTGTCTCGTCACCTTGCCAGTACACAACTCTGTACTCTTGGGCGTTACTTGGCTCCCAGGTCACGTTTAGTTGATCCGCTGTTGAGCCGACTTCGATAGCACTAGGTAAGGTTAATGGAATTACCGGGTCTGGCACTGGCGGCAAGGTAGGTATTGGGGTTGCTGGAGCGGGTGTTGCTGTCGGGGTTGGTTCTGCAGTCACTGTAGGCAAGGGCGTTGGTGTCGGTGTTTGTGCGTTTGAGCGTGCTACGCCGCCATCACTTCCGCCACCACATGCGGTAAGTGCTAGGACTGATGCGAAAAAGAACAGGCGTTTCGTTTTGGTCGTACATTTGTACAATAAAGTGCTATCGGCACTGAGTGTCGTTAGCTTTTCCATAATTTTTACCATTGTTGCTATCTCTGTAGTGACGACATGTATATCTGAAGGTTTTATACTCCAAGACGCGTGTGGTGATTACGCGCTCCAAGGATTATGCCCTGATTTTTTTGTAACAATGTACGAGCAGTTTTCACTAGTTTAGTAGGTGTCGGAAAAACTTACATTAATTTTTTCAAGGATTTCTGTGCCAACTCACAGTTTTATTTGGAATGCTAAAACACAAATTCATAACCGTGACGTTTATTTGGGCATACTTGTTATTTATGCGTCATGTTGGTGTTTTTTTGCTCTCAGTCTTCATTCGCTTAGGCTGTTGTTTAAGCTGTTTTGTTGAGGTCTCAAGACCTAAAAACATGAAGCGAATGTAGCAAAAAAATATAGTTTAGAGCGGTATGAGCATAATAACGATGGTTATAAAAAAGTCATTCTTACTGCCAAAAGGCTATGAGCCTGAAATTCACATTTTTTTGTGAGTAGGCATAGGTGCAGCAAGTGTAAACAAGCAACACTGTTTAAAGTGCTGTTAATCCATAATACGCTATCATCTCTCAACTATATGTTGGCGGCAAGGTATATATAATTGTATCGGCTAATCTTTTTGATGAGCTTTAATTATGAAGGCTAAAAATCGGCCAATTTAGAGGTGTTTTTGTGTTTTTTATGATTTGTTAACTAATATTAACGTCAATGTTCACTTGTTTTGAATAAGTGAATAGATAATAGATGAGGCGAACAGGTTTTGATAAGCGCGTATTTTTTGTAATGGCGGGGGTGGTTTTTTGTGCAGAGCATCCTTGCTCAAGCAGGTTTGTGTAACTTGGATGTTTAACTCGGTTTTTTAAATACCAAACTAAAACGGTCAGTATTACCGCTAACGCTTCGGCGGCCTACTTCATAGCGTAATTCGTCATCGGCTCGATAGAACATGTCCGAGCTGCGTTCAAGCTCAAATCCGGCCTCTTGTATTTCCAAAATGACTTTAACCGGGTCCTCGCGGCGATGTGTCTCCTCTGTTTCTGGCTGCATATGACGACGAGAGTGATCCACAACTACATATAGCCCGCCGGGTTTTAGTGCGGTGAAAATAGCCTGATTCAAGCGCTTTTTCGTAGTGCTATCAAAATTGTGATATTCACGAATGCTTAGCACCATATCCGCATCGCTCATGCCAAAATCAATATCGTCCAACTGGTAACGATTCTCTTGGTAGTTCCAGTTTAGTTCGATGGGTAAGTGCTTAGCTTTTTTGAGTGCTTTAAATTTACGTGCGGGCTCCATCCAATTAATCATATCGTCGCCAGTGGCTAGATGGAGTTCACCCGATTCAGCGAGTAGTGGCGCTAATATTTTGCTGTACCATCCGCCTCCTGGAGCGAACTCAATGACTTTCATTTCGGGTTTTATACCGAAAAAATCGAGTGCTTTCTCAGGTCGTCGATTTGAGTCGCGTTTGCGATCGTCCTCGTCGCGGTGTTTCATCGCCATAATTTGCTTAACACGCGCTTGTAATTCGGGGTCATTTGGTTTTTCAGCGGCTTGAGTTTGCATTGCAAATACAAGCGAGCAAATGGCGAGAGTTTTTACAGTAAGGCTTTGAGTTGTTCTTAAGTGCTTTAATATCATTGAAGTTCTCATTTTTATCGCGTGTTTAATTAACGGCATATTGCATTTTTAGGGGGTTGGTTAGACTTTTCGGTTTTAATAAAGCAAATAAAACTTTATAACTCATGAGGCTCGTCAAACTATGACCGGCAGCCATACCAATAAATGCGCCCGACAAACCTGCGGCGCTGTAGCCGATATAAGTGCAGGGTAGGTAGCAGCAGGCAAAACGGAAAAAGCTTAACAGCAGTGCGATTCCCGGTCGCCCTAAGGCATTGATGTTGGTATTTGCGAGCATGGTAATGGCCAAGCTTGTGTAGCTGATAGGTAACCACTGGAGGAACTGAACTAACCATTGTTGCACCGCCTGGTTAGGGCTTAACAGTTCAGCAAGTAGCGGGGCTGTAATATAAAGGCAAAGCGCCAGCAGCAGTTGGGCTGTAAATACCAACCAAAGGCAGCGTTCTAAATTCTGATGAATGCGTTGGTGTTGCCCCGCAGCGTGGTTTTGAGCGGTAAAAACAGGGAGGGATGTTGTCAGTACCATCGGTAGCAATAACAATAGTGACTCAATACGTGAGGCAATCGCAAAGCTTGCAACTGCGTTAGGCCCGCTTTGCGCCACCCAATAAGTAACGATGGCTAAAGCAATGGGCAGTAAAGCCTGATTCAAGGTCGCGGTGGCGCTAACGCTTAGCAACGAGCGCAGGCTTTGAGTAAAACTGAGCCATACTTGTCTTGGGGGGCTTGTGCCTAATGTTAAGCGTAAAATATGCTGTACTTTAAGTAGATAAATACTCAGTGAGCTAAAAAATACGTCACTAATCACGTGCCCCCAAGCAAGCCCGGTTAAGCCGTAGTGCGGTACAAGTAAGCTATCTAAAATAACGGTGAATAGTGCCCAGCTGCACAGTAGCCATGCGGCTTGTCGGGTCTGGCCGAGTGCTCTTAAAATGCCAATACTTACCATCGGCAAGAGGGTAAAAGGCAAGCTTAATAAACGTAAATTTAAGTACTGTTTTATGAGTGATGGTAGCTGCTGGCAATCACCATAGAGCCCAAGTAGTGCTTGCTTGTTTATGCCCTCATTGTTTAGAGCAAAACCGTCTATGCCAAATAAGGAAAAAAACCGAGGTGTTAACCACCACCCCAGTAAAGCGACGAGGGTGCCGACTAAAAAACAAAAAATAAGAGGATGTAGAATTTGTTGGCCAAGGGCATTGTGTGAGCGTGCATAAGAGATATGATTGACCGTAGCAATACTCACTCCAATACTTAGAGCGAATATAAACTGCGTTACCGGCAAAGTAAAACCCAAGGCCGCTAGCGTCTCAATCCCATGGCTGGCGATCAATTGACTGTCGATAAAATCGAGCAGTAACAGCATCATGATGCCGGGGATCATTGGTAGGGTGAGGGAGGCGATCACCTCTTTACCCTTACCCGAGAGTATCCACGATAACCTCGTGCTACTTGTAGTTGCGTTTGTCGCTGTATGTGTCCCCTGATGCATTTTCCCTGTCGCCCCTTTGATCGCTGACCCCGATAGATTGACGTTAACGATACGCGGGCATTGCCTTGAACTGTAGGCACAAAAAGGTAAAAATATCATTGCCAAGGTTTACATAAGTTTTACAATGCCTAGGCTGTCACTGCCCTACAATGAGTGTTATGAGTATGAAACCCGCGTTACTGATTGTTGAAGATGAGCCCGCCATATTGCAGGGTTTAATCGATATTTTTGTATTTAATGGCTACACCGTTGACTCCGCGAGCGACGGGGGGGAGGGCTATCAAAAAGCCATCAATAAGCCTTATGACTGCATCATTCTAGACGTTATGCTGCCGACGATGGACGGCTTTAGCATCTGTAACGAGTTGCGTAAGCACTCACGTGAACAGCCTATTGTGATGCTAACCGCTAAAAATTCTGAAGAAGATATTATTAACGGTTTATCGTTAGGGGCTGACGATTACATCGCCAAACCCTTTTCCGTGCGTGAGCTGGTGCTGCGTATTGGCGCAATTTTACGTCGTACCGGCAAAGACCCGTCGCAAGCCCAGATGCATATCGATGCGGGGCTCTCAATTGATGTGGATACCTTACAAGGCAGCCTTGATGGGCAGGCCGTTTTGTTTACCCGTCGTGAGGTCGATATTTTACAATTTCTAAAACGCCAAAGCTGTCGGCCTATTTCCCGTAAAGAGTTACTGTGTGAAGTTTGGGGTTACAGTAAAAGTGCCGATATCGACACCCGAACCGTCGATATTCACATGGCTAAATTGCGTAAAAAAATAGAGCTAGACTCTAAACAGCCAGCTCGGCTCATTACCGTGCGCGGTGAAGGTTATCAATTACGCTGTGACCGTTCCTTTACAACAAGTGCCGCCACAACAAACCCGCAACGACAAAGGTAAAGTCGCTTAAATGACCGCCTTCTCAAATGCTTGCTCTGGCAAGGCAGAAGTTCAAAAAATACGCTTACGTCGGTTTTTGTTGGGTTTTGCCGCGCTTATTGCTTTGCCCTTATTTTTGCTAATGAATAGCGTGTATGAGCAATTTGCAAAAGAAGCCCGGTTTAAATACAAGTGGCGCGCCCAGCATGTGGTTAAACAAATCGATAATGAAATTAAAACCCGAATACAGATAGAGCAAGAGCGCCCCTTTGAGGACTACGGGTTTTATAAAGTCACGGGCAGCTCCTCATTACACCCCGGCAGTTTAATATTGTCACCACTTGCGCGCTTACCCGACACGTCAAAAATTCCGGGTATTATCGGTTTTTTTCAAGTCGATGAGGCGGGCTTGTATAGCTGCCCCTTATTGCCGTATGCGGACAATCAAAGCTTTGTAAAAGAGGCGCTAAAATTACACATCGAAGAAAAGGAAATTGATCAGCGCTTAAAGCTGCGCGATATTATTCGACCAATACTCATCAAAAATGGTTTGTTGAAAACCAGAAAGGTGACATATTCTGAGGTGTTTGATTACTCCCAGCCGTCTAGCGAAGACGAGCTAAGCCAGAGTGCGGCACTGTCTCCCGACACCAACGAATATCAAAGTCCCGATAAGCCACAAAGCCCTGCTAAAAAAGTTGCCTCAATTATCAAGCCTTTCACCGCGCGCCTTGATGATGGTGGTTATTTAATGTTTTCGCGCAACGTATGGCGAGGCCAAGAAAAAATCGTTCAAGGCTTTGTGGTAAAAGAGCCGATATTTTTAAATGATATTTTAATGCAAGCCTTTCATGCAGCCGACTTTGATGTGCCGGTCTTGCTAAAGCTGTATTCCGGTGAACGAGCGATCAAATATATGCTCTTAGACCCAGATAAAAAGAAATTTGAACTGGGCGATAGCGATCAACCTGAAGGGCGTTTACTGGCTTCTTTTGCTTTAGCCGAGCCTCTGCAAGACTTACACATCGAGTTTTCAGCTGTACGCCTACCTTTGAGCCGAGGCGCCTTAGTTGGTACCGTCTTGTTATGCTTAGTACTTGTAATTATGGCGACGGGTTTGTGGTTGATATATCGTTTGGGTGTTCGTCAAATAGACTTAAACGAGGAGCGTTTAAATTTTGTCTCAGCGGTCAGTCACGAGCTTAAAACCCCGCTCACCTCGATTATTATGTATGCCGAAATGTTACGCGATGGTATTTTCTCCAGCGAAGAGAAACGGCAGGGTTATTATGATTTTATATTTTTCGAGGGTGAGCGCCTAAGCCGTTTAATTAGTAACGTTTTACGCTTAGCGAAAATTGACCGCAACGACTCTGACATTGAGTTAAGTAAAGTCTCGATAGCGACGGTTTTAGATCTAGTGCGCTCGAAAACCTCGACCTTGATTGAGAATAGCGCTTATACGCTTAATCTAAGCTGTGATAGCGCATGTGACGATAAGCAGCAATTACTCATCGATTCAGATGCTTTTGTTCAAGTAGCGATTAACCTCGTCGATAACGCGATTAAATTTTCAAAAGATCATATCCCACAAAGCGAGCAGGCACCGCGTAATCAAGTCGATATTGGCTTTGCTATAAAAGAAAACGACCCGAAATTTGTCTGTTTTAGTGTTCGAGATTATGGTCCGGGCATTGATAAAGCCCAGGGTAGGGATGTGTTTAATGCCTTTTATCGTGTCGGTAACGAGCTAACTCGCAAGACTCAAGGTACAGGTATTGGTTTGTCTTTAGTGCAAGCCCTGTGTGCATCCATGGGTGGGCGGGTAGATTATGTCAATCGAGATATAGGGGTTGAATTTCGGGTGTGTTTTGAACGGGTGCCAGCTGTGTAGCCTGGGTGGAGTGAAGAGACTGTGAAAGTATTCCGAGTCACGGGCTGTATGAAATACAATCATATTTGCAGTATTTCTGAGGCTCCGTAAGCCCCATCCGGCAACGCTATCAATTCTAGCTATTATCCTCATAGCTACGATAGCCTTAACATATTGAAGTTTAGAGTGCTTTAAATAAAGGCGAGATGAAGCGATGCCTTTTAGTACGCTCAGTAATTCATCTAGCCCTATAACCTTTAAAACACGAGAAAAGTTATAGCCCAGCGCCATTAAACTAAATTCTGCTTCAACCTTACTTCTCCCTCGTAATAAAAAGTGCCTCCAACCCGCACGATCTTTCAACGTTCCAAACGGGTGCTCAACCAGAGATTTTCGCAACTTCATTTTGTCGCCACTTGCGCTCATTCTTACGCGGTGTTTTTCTAGCAGAACTTCATGTTCGCTGCGCCAGATTTCGCGAGACTTAGATTTTTCCGTAATGCATTTACTCCTTAGCGGGCAGTGTTTACAACTAGACTCAGACGCAGAATAACGTTGGATATTCTGATTGTTTTGACTGCGGGGTTTACCGCTTTTCTTCAACTCATTATTTTCTGGGCAGAGATAAATATCCTGAGCGTCAATGTAAGTGAAATACTCCTTGTTAAAACGCCCGTTTTTCCGTTTACTCGGTTCAGGGACATACGGTGTTATATTATCTTTATCGCACTTATAAAACTCTGAGGCATTAAAATAACCGCCATCTGCGACTACTGATAATGACTCTACATTTAGTACTTTTTTAGCTTCAGTAGCCATTATATGCAGCTGTTTAAGATCATTCGGATCAGATGTAACATTATCAGCAACAATTATATGATGCTTAGAATCCACTGCTATTTGTACATTATATCCCGATACTTTTTGTGTTCCTTTATTCAATAGCCGAGCGTCAGGATCAGTTGAGCTTTCCTGAGTTTTACCGGCACTTTTTAATCGCGCTAACTCTTGCTCTTGAGCTGCCTTTTGTTTTTGCAGTACTTCAATTTGTTCGAGCTTCTCTTTCAGTGTTTCAGTGCCATCACTTGCACTCAGGTTACGGTCTTCTTTATCGGCCTTGTCTAATGACTTTTGCCATTGGTCAATATGTTCGTCCAGCTTTTTAATCGACTTCTCAAGCCCTGATGTCGTTGTGTAGGTGTGCTTACCAGCGCAGCCTTTAAAGAAGCTTCCATCAATAGCAATGCACTCGCCTTCAAAAAGCGACAAGCTTTTGCATAACAAAATAAACTCTTTGTGGGTTTTACGCAGAGCTTTCTTGTTTTTACTTCTGAAATTGGCGATTGTTTTATAACAAGGCCGCAGACCTTCCATTAGCCAAATAGCTTCTAAGTTACGCTTAGTCTCCTTCTCAAGCATACGGCTTGATTTGACACGGTTTAAGTAGCCATACAGGTAAAGCTTTAACAAAGCTTCCGGCGGGTAAGCTGGCTGGCCACGCTCGGTATTTTTGGCTGAGGTGTTTGCATAACCCAGCTTGAGCATATCCAAGCTGTTAATATAGGCTTCGATCGCTCGCACTGGGTTATCGTCATCCACATAGTCCTCTACCCGGCTAGGGAATAGCTCTGCCTGCCCTCTCGGCTGGGCTTGCTTGTACCGTCTACTCATTACTTTTATCACTGCTCGTTAGTTGCAGTTATTATAATACGTATCGCGATGGATTACTTTCACAGTCTCGAAACGGAACCCGGGGCTTGTTGCTAGAGATATTCATATGCGCTTACTGTTGTTACCTTGCTGTTTGTATCTTTTTCAAACTCTATCTCGGTAGAGTCTTTTTTGAAGTGCCCCACAGAAATTTGCATATATGTACTTCGAAGCAAATATTCATCGATCTTATTTTTCTCAAGAGAGCAATGTAAATGTACGATCGTAGGTTTTGTCCCATCTGCTGAACTGTAAATGAACCGGGGCGCATCCTCGCAGTGCTCGGATATTTGGGATAGGTCTACGGGAGTTAATAGGTAATGCTCTAGGCTAAGCCTACCGTATTCACGGTTTTCCGAAAAAATGGCGAATACGCTATATACTGCGATAGATAAGAAAGCGATTAGTATGAAAATTAATGGCGTCGCCTTCTTCACTATTTTACCTCCTTAAACAGTGGACCTTGTTTAGCTGGCTTAATCGAGTTTAATTCGATTGGAAGTTGCGCGCTTGTGGGGGCTTTTTCTGAGGGCGGGATAGGGTATATGTAAGGAGTGGTTGAGTGGTTTTTGTTGGTGCCAACTTCGCCATATTTATCCCAAATGTCAAGTGCAACAGACTCGCTAACTGGGTCGCATAAGGGAATAAACTGCTTGTGAGGGTACACAGCTCGGTAAAAGCTTATTAGGTTTGAAACAAGATCTTCTGCACTATATCCACTGTTCGTTACCTTCCGAAAGAGCCAGTTCGACTGTAAGCCCTCAAACGCATGTGATACGTCTAAAAAAATGGATAATGCAACGGATTTTTTCTGGTTGTTATCTAATCCTTTTTTTATTTCGTATTTTTTTAATACGCCTATTTTAAATAAATTTTTCCTGCCCATCATTTGCTTGTAGGTGACTCTAAAGTAGCCTTGTTTAGACCCGCCGCTATCTTTTTCGTTTAGTATCTGTTGCCAGAGTGAGTTTGCGCCTGTGGGGTTCGCGTGCCCAAGATCTATCCAGCCACATTTTTTTGTGTATATGAGGCCGTACTTTCGCCCCGTTGCGCTATTGCCATCGATAATATCTGATCTTTTTGTCATTGTGTTTCCGTGCTTATTTACTGCTTAGAGGTAATACCGAACCGTATTGGGCGAAATGTCTCATGTCTGACCTTAAACGTAAAGTCGTATTCTAAAAATCTAGAAAGTTGGCGCGTAGATGTATTTAATGTCTTTTTTATCGTGTCGGTAAAGAGCTAACCTGTAAGACCCAAGCTGAGTAGCCTGGGTGGAGTGAAGAGACTGTGAAAGTATTCCCCGAGCGAAGCTAAATCTTGAGGAAAACACCAAAAATTGCCCGAAAAACCATATTTTACGTAGAATAAACAGTC
>NVXL01000079.1 GCA_002746115.1 Alteromonadaceae bacterium | reverse complement strand
AGCTTGAGACTTAAAACGCCCTTCCCAGAATCTACCCATACATTTATCTTCAGCGTTAGCCTGCCGAGCAATCCGCTCGTTTAATGAACTCATGAACCAGCTGATACTACCTAAGCGCTCCCTCCATTCATCCAGCTTCTCTTCTACCGCGTCTAACTCAGCTTTAGTTA
The DNA here is from genome assembly GCA_002746115.1 of Alteromonadaceae bacterium. Taxonomy (GTDB): domain Bacteria; phylum Pseudomonadota; class Gammaproteobacteria; order Pseudomonadales; family Cellvibrionaceae. The sequence goes on along the minus strand of NVXL01000079.1, from coordinate 21,176 downwards.
ACGAATCACCGTTGATGAACCGCTGCGTTAATACCGTGCCTTTACAGAGCCTGTGCCAGCGTTCGCACACCTCAAAATTAGACCAAGTGGCCAGACGATCGGCGTTTATATATAGCAATAGGTGGAGGTGGTTTGACATCACAGAAAAAGCGGCAATTTCGATAGAATAGATACCCGCAAGCTCGTTAATTCGCTCCTCAACCCAAGCACGACGATGCTCGTAGTTGGCGCCTGTCGCGCTATCGATACCACACAAGTAGGCGCGTCGGACACAGCGTGTTACACAATGATAATAAGGTGTAGCTTCAAGTGATATTAACTGCTTCCGTGGCTTTGGCATCAGAATACATTTCCATTTGTTAGATCTTGTACTGAGTGAAAGGGTACTGTTTGTAATAACAGGAGTCAAGTAGTACTATGACTGTCCGCTTTAGCTTATTGGCTGAAGGCTTCATTATACTTGGTGTGTCGTGGATTTTAGGGGGTATTTTTGGTTGGCCATATAGATAGGTGAATATAGGTTTTAAGTGTTAAATACAGCTGTTAAACAAAAATTGAGTTAAATATCAAATGAAAATTTCACTCGTTAATAAAGAAAAATCAGAGGATATAGCAAAGCTTGCTGTTTGCCTTACAAATGAAATTGTTGAGCGTACTGGCATTAAGTACTTTGATGTAGATATAACTTTGGCTATACAGCTCTGTACTAGCTATATTAAAAATGGGCATTACAATGTCATTGCGGCCCACGAGGGTGAAAACATTGTTGGTTTTGGTGCATTGAGTGAAAGCCATTCATTATATGCGGAAGGTGCTTTTGGTATTATTCAAGAGCTTTATGTAAAGCCCGAATATCGTTCAAAAAATATAGGGCAGCAACTAATTAGTGAAATTATTAGTTTTGCAAAAGTAAAAAAATGGAAAAGGTTAGAGCTTTGTACTCCACCAGTACCTGAATTTGATCGTACAGTTGCGTTTTATCAATCAAATGGCTTTGAAATTTCAGGCGGCTACAAAATGAAATTTGATGTGATTTAATAAACTTGGACACCAATATGGATTTAAACCACATCACAGGTTTATACAATTCCTATTTTTTCATAAGCACCCAGCTTAACCTCAGCTACGTGGACAGCCACGTTAATAATAATTTTAGCTGCGCCAGAGTCAAAGAGGTTTTCACCCTCAACAAGTAGTACTATGGCTGTCCGCGTTAGCTTACGAGAAAAATATTTTCATGCAATAAACCAAGGCCATATCGAACCTGAAGATGCCTTGGAGCTAATGACCTTAAAGGCTCAGCAGTTCGAATAAGCCTGTGATGTTCCTCTGGAGCACTGGCAAATAAATATCCAGCATTTAACATGTTAAGTCAAGACTTATCTCTGTTATTCTTGTTTCTTCTTTACGAGGGGCAAGTAATCGCCAGCAGACCTGGAAAAATCGACCCCGCACTATTTCATGGTACCACCAACCGGTTTGGACCTTTTATAATTACCTATGGTTGCACTACAACAGGAAGACTTCTATACTTTCCGCTATCAACTATGGCTTGACCCAGTTAAATAGATGCCTATTTATCGACAGCTCATATTCTAAAGGACTGTAGCGGATCAAAGTGTCGAAAAAAATCTCTATTTAATCCGGTAAAATCATAATAAAAATACAATAAATGGAATAAAAAATGACTGAAGCAAAAAAAACATATAGCTGGGGGCCGTTTGATTCACCCCCTAATATTTTAATCATCATGACGGATCAACAACGAACCACACAATGGTTTCCTGATAATTGGGCAAAAAACAATTTAACGGCGTTACAGTGGTTAAGCGACAACGGCCTATCTTTTCCCAATAATTTTAGTTCTGCGGCCCCCTGCGGACCCAGTCGAGGTGTTATTTTTAGCGGGAAGTATCAACCCGGCACTGGCGTTTGGAATAACAACGGTACACTTCCGCCTGAAACCTCACTTGCCCATATGATGGATTCATTAGGTTACGATGTAACTTATAAAGGAAAATGGGACTTAGTGAGTGAATTTTCTGAACAGGCAGAAACAAGGCCCAATGATGCTAACAAAGTTAGATCTGAAAACAAAACCATGAAAAACGCCTACGGCTTTTCCGGCTGGACGTCGCCGGACATGGGCGACGCTTTGAGTTTTGAAAGCCTCAGCATACCTTCTGAGTCAGACGACCCAACCAGTATTCTCTACACTATGGGTAGCTCCCGCATTTCAGATACTCCTAGGCTACCCAATGACAGTGCAATCATCAAAGGGCCTCTCGAAAACAACCAAGAGTCAGCGATAGATTTCCTCAAGAAACGTGATAAAAACGATAAACCTTTTTTCATGGTTGCATCGATGGTAAGTCCGCATGATGTATTTTCTTACCCCAATAGTTTTGAGGTCGCAGGCTATAAAGAAGCGGACTGGACCGGCGATAACTATAAAGGGTTTGAGACGCCGCCCACGTTTAATGAAAACTTAAATGACAAACCAACAGTGCAGCAAGATTACCTCGATGGCGTTAAACAGCTTGTTGACTTTCCGGAACCAGAGAAATACCTTCAATTTTACGCTTATCTACAAACACTGAGCGATAGCCTTTCCCAAGACCTGATCGATACACTGACCGAGAATCATTTGCTTGAAAATACGATTATCGTACGTATTGCTGATCACGGAGAACTGGGGCTTTCTCATGGAGGTATGGTGCAAAAAACTTACAACATGTATCAAGAAACCGTTAATGTTCCGTTGATATTTTCCAATCCAAAACTGCAAAGACATTACCAAAGAAAAGAAGGAACTAATAACCAGAAGCCATTCATCAATGATGGCGCCGTCACCCTAGCCGACTTGGCGCCGACTTTGGCCAGCATCGGTGGCGCTAGCGATAGCGAGATTACAGCGGCAGGATACCAAGGCGTTGATATCTCAAGCACAGTGGCAAATCCGGGTATACCGTTAGCACAAAAAACAATATTATTTACCTTTTGGGGGGGTACGCATTACCCAAATACAACCGTAGATGGCAACGAACTTGGAGAGAGTATACGAGAGAGCATAGGAGACGGTCAGGGCGGCAGCTCTGTCTCAATGGGTAATTTGGAGCTATTTGAAAGTATCAATGAAGGTAATAATATCTGCGCAGTATTCGATGGTACCTGGAAATATGGAATTTATTTTACTTATGATCACCACTCAGGAATAACCAACCCACAATACGAAATGTATAATTTGGCCAAGGACCCTAGCGAGCGAAAAAACCTGCTCTATAACCCCAGCCAACCTTCGCTAGATCAGGCAGAACTAATGTTTGAATCCCTTTGCCAGCATTTGAAAGCTAAGCAATTTGAGATTAAAGGCTGGGAAGACATTACTTCGTATGCTCACTGGGAATCCGATGCCAAAAAAAGTGAAGAAAAAAAGCACTGATAACCTACCAATACATTAGGGTTACAGTAACAACCCCCTCCCTCAGCTCAACCTAAGGGAGGGTCAATATTATCAATAAATACCTTAACAACATCGACTGGAGCTAACGGCACAAGGTCAGTAACACCAACGACAACAGGCCCGCTAGCACCAAGATGCCAAACGGTTCCATTGTTGAATATAATTGAATCTAACCCTGCGTAAAACTGCCCTCCCAAACAAAGAGCTGACGCTGAACAGTAGTGGTGACTTAGCTTTACCTTTGTTTGGATAAAATCCTTCTGCGTTTTCTGTTGTCAACATAAGATGAAGCGAAACGACTCTCATTGTCGAGTACAAAATCATTCGATGACGTGCCATTTAGATCTTGGCGGAGTAGTTGTGCAAGATCCGTAGCGCTTTCCGCAATGGCCTTTTTAAGCCTCTCCCCGTCATTTTCAAGCCAGAGTTTTCCTTGGTGGTTTGCGCTATCGACAAACGCTTTAGTTTTTCTGATATTCCCAAGGGCACCGCTTTTACGCCTCTTGTATTTATCCCGCTCTTTACGATTTTTCGCATTGGCAATAGCCTCGTCAAACATGGCCGTAATGCGCTTCTTTTCTGCGGCTTTTTCTGCTTTAGTCATCCGGCGCGTCTTGAGATCCATTGGCGCTAAACGTTCAGAGATGTAGGTAATATGCGACTTATAATAAGGTTTTTTTATTCCAAATCGATATATTCGCTTGAGCCTTTTTCTTTCCTTTTTGCTTTTTTTGTCCTCACCGAGTAGCGCCCCGTGTTCGCGATACACTGCACGCATGGTTTTGTAAGCACTTACATTGACTACGACGTTGAATGTTTCAAAGTTAGGCGAAAAAAAGTATTCGATAGTGGCTCGGCTCAACAAATCATCCGTCGCGTGGTGCCGCTTCTGAAGCTCTGTTAGCGAGGGAAGATCTCCCTCCACATCAACAACAGTTAACGAGGGTAACCATTCGACAGTGGATAGTTCTTTCGTCAACGCCTGTTTAACCTCCGCCGAAATGTCAATCTGCTCATCTTTGAGGTATCGCCTAACATCCTTAACCGCTATTGCGGCAAGTGCTCTAGCTTCTTTAGCCTCGCTAGCATCTCTAATGGCTCCACCTGCGACCCCGGCAAAGCCATTGCCGATTTGGGACACCGTATACCCAAAAGAGACGTTAATCTGCATTCGAATCGGTTCATTATGAGAATATAGATACATCGCTCCCGACTCAACACCGTATTGAGCAAGAGCATTGAAAAGTAAGGGTTCAGCGCTATTCTTGGTTTTGACTGCGTGGCTGGTATTGGCCAATAGTAAATTTAAAAAGCTTAGAACAAGCATGGTGAGTAGGTGGCGTCGATTCATAAGAAGTCCCTATTAGTTCCTTTCGGGTTATATTTAGAAGCTCTAAGTATAACCCGAAAGCAACGCATCAAGAACAGCACCGCTCAAACACACCAAAGGCGACCTACGAGGACAGCCACGTTAATTACTATTTGGCAATTTCAGAGTCAGTCACAATAATTGCTGAAAAACAGTCAAATATTCCTTGCACTGAATTTTCTCAGAAACATTATGGGCAATAAATAAGAAAATAGTGACTTTAGCCATATATTTATCGATGAAGTACGCAGCTGCTCGCTGTTCAAGTTAGGTCGGCGTGAGGAGGCGCAGGCCGTGCTTGCTGAAATGGAAGAATTGAAAGACGAACACATTGCGGCCTACACCAGGGCTATAGCCTGCAGTTCAGACGAAAATATGCTTACGGATATTATAGTGGAGCGACTGGAAAATAAATCGCAGCGATCAGCGGCAATGTTAGATTTTATTGCTGGTAAAAAATCCCGAAAGGCTGGACGATTTGATCGGGAAATGGCGACTTATCTTCGCCGAGTACTGTCGAAAGATGCTATCCGCAAGGTGTTCGATAAATACGGGCGAGCCGTTGAAATTGACGGGTATTACCTGCACTGGAGTGATTAGTTTCTAATAATAAATTGGCAACGTGTTAACAATGAAATTTTGCGGAACGCCTTACGCTTTGCTTCTGGCGCCCGTAAATTTTAGCGCAACAGCTACGTGAACAGCCATGTCAATTCCCGTAGAAAACATCAATTTTACGGAGGTAACTCGATAATGTAACATTTGGATTTAACACCTAAAGTCTAAATGGGTATTGTTCTAGATCCTTGTCACTACTCAAAAAAATGCTCCCGYTTAATCTCATACTGCGCTAACTTTTTGTGCAAATGCGTTCTGTCCATATCCAAAGATTTAGCCACCTGACTGATATTACCGCCATATTGCTGTAAGCACTGAACAAGAAACTCCCGCTCCATCTCCTGCTTAAACGCTTTAAACGTCAAATTGGTATTCATCGCGATGCTGGAATCTTTAGTGTGGCTAATTTCCAGAGGAATATCGTCTTTGGTTAAGATCTCCCCTCCCAGAATGACCATACGCTCCAAGATGTTAATCAACTCCCGCACGTTTCCCGGCCAAGCATAGGCCTGTAAAGCCGCAGCACAGCCCTGCGTCACCACCTTTTCAGGCAAGCCAAGTCGCGCGCACACTTTTTTCATCAAATAGGCGGTCAAAAGCGGTATGTCGCTGGCTCGCTCCCTTAACGCTGGCGATACGAGCGGAATCACACTTAGACGATAATACAAATCCTCCCGAAAATTTCCCTTCTCTGCTTCTTGTTTTAAATTCTTATGGCTGGCAGCAATAATTCGGACATCCACCTCGGTAATTTTATCGGATCCGACTTTTTGAATTTCGCGGTTTTCCAGCACTCGCAGTAAGCTCGCCTGCGTCACTAGCGACATATCGCCAATTTCATCTAAGAATAAGGTACCGTGATTGGCGGCTTCGAAGTAACCTTTTTTATGATTATCAGCGCCCGTAAACGCACCTTTTACATGACCAAATAAGGCACTCTCATGCAAATTTTCGGGTATAGCGGAGCAATTTACTTTAATAAAAGCCTGCGATTCACGCGCGCTTTGTTGATGTATATTCTGCGCGATTAACTCCTTTCCGGTGCCACTTTCACCCGATATAAGTACAACAGAGTCTACTCGAGCAACTTTCCCTATCTCGTTACGTAACGACTTAATGCTGCTATGGTCACCGAAAATATCATCTTCATTCTGACGGGTCTCCAAGGCAAGTAAACGCGACCTTAAACGCTGCTGCTCCACACAGTTTTTTAGRGTAAACAACAATTTTTCGCCAGTGAAGGGTTTTTCTARAAARTCGAAAGCCCCAAGYTTCATGCASGTGGCGGCCTCACTAAGACTTGCATTCCCTGAAATAAATATAACTGGAAAATCATGACCACTACTGCGTAGCCGTCGATAAAACGCAATGCCGTCATGATCTTTCAGGCAAATATCAATAATCGCTATATCTACGCAGCTTTCCTGTATGTGCAAAAGCGCCTTCAACGGGTCACCAAAAGTCTCAGTCTTATATTGCGATGAATCGAGGCAGGTTTTAACACTGCGCTGAATATTGAGTTCATCGTCGATCACGATCACATTGTATTTCATTGGTTTTCGCCCGCTACTGGTAAGGTGATCGAAAATGTTGCGCCATCCTCACTGGGGACATTTTCGATATCCCCGCCATGATCCAATAATATTTTCTTTACGATAGGCAAACCCAATCCCATATTTTCGCCCGCAGGCTTCGTTGTATAGTACATATTAAATAATTTGTCACGCTCACCCGCGTCAATAGCTTTGCCTTCATTGTGAATCGTCAGCACAACGTTCCCAGGTACCAATGTATTTACGGATGTATTTACAGATATATTGACTATGATTTCCGTTAATCTAGGATTGGCTTCTTCCGCATTCCCTAAGACATTCGCTAGGCATTGGCTAAATAGCCGTACATCTAAACGAACACAGATATTGGTCATCGCCTCGGAACAATATAAGGTGATCAATAATTTGGGGCGAAAGCTACTGTTTTCGTGGATGTAACGCTCAAGGTATTCAATGATGTTTAGACTTTCAAATTCAGGTTCTGGAAGTTTGGAAAATTGAGTGAAGTGATTGACCATATCCCGTAGCTTCTTCACTTCCTCATTCACGACCTGATAGGTATCTTGCAGTTGACCTTGATAGTCTTGCTCACTGACGACACCGTGATTTCTAAGTAAATTCCCCATCGACATCTCTATTGGTGTGAGCGGGTTCTTGATCTCATGCGCCAGCTTCCTTGCAATTTCTTGCCACTCATCAAAGTATTGCAGGGTTTGTAGTTTCTTTGATTTCTGCAAGTCATCCATCGACAATTTTTTGTATGAACGAGCAACACTGCGACTTAGTACAACAGCCACAAGACAAGAGAACAACATGATGAACACGATGAGTACCAAATAATAGGTCAGAAATGCACCACGTAGTATGCCTTTTAATACCGCAGGCTCCTCATGTATAAGGAGTTTTTCTTCTAGTTGGTAAAATTTTTGTTTGTATAAGTGCGAATTTTTATCATCTAATATTTTTAGCTTTTTAAGATCAGCTTGGTATTCTTTAAATATCTCACCCGCATTAGAGTCGGTATGTAAAGAAATCACACTATCGAGCACCTCACTCACAAGAAAGTAAGATGCCACCAAGGGAATAAAAGAAAGAATTAAAATGGCGCCTGCTAGGCGCCACCGAATGGATTGATTATTCATTCTTAGTGCTCGCAGGGACTTTCATTCGCATCACCTCACTTCGCCATTGTGCCGCAGGCACATCCGACGTCGCATACTGATCCAATATTTGATCAAACAACTTTTTAAAACGGGGGCCTCGTGATCGGCTGCTGACAGTATCAATCGACTTACTTAAACCAGTAGTACTGCCAGGCCCGCTGTTAATCGCAGCTGTATTAATTCTTATCGAAGAGTCTATTCGCACTCGATTTTTATTAAAACTATTCTCTACCCACTTTTGTATTTTTTTAACACGCTTGCTTTTAATTGGGTTAACGAACACTTGGGACTCGAACGTATAACCACCCGATGCTATTAGATTATCCACGTCCTTTGGGATATCAATACGGCACTGCTTAAGATGGTTGACTAGTGCCTTTTTGCCTTTGAACACTTCAGTGGCAGCTCTTGGACTCCCTCCAAACGATGGGGCTTGATTGGTGACCAACGTATAATGCTCTTCCCATAAGTCATAAATAACACTATAAGACAACCTATAAACAAGGAGTCTTTTTGAATTATTGCTTATATGTACAGAAATCTCAATATCATTAGGCAAACCGCTATCTAATTGCTTTTCAAGCTCGGTAAGCGGATAAGGCAAGTCATCTAACTGAAGATATGCCTGCCCTCCCTCCTGCTCTAAGTTCATTTCCCATGCACCACACAGTTCACTTAAAGTGCAAAACATGATGAAAAGAATCGATTTAGTGTATTTCATCAAAACACACCTTCATCTTGATAATTGAAGTTCAGACGATAAATCACTGTATCCGATTGGTAAATATAACCGGCCTGAAAATCCACAGTGGGTTCAGCCCGTTCAAAAGTGGTATCAGACACTCCAACACCAAGGCTCCACCCTTGATACAAACCAGCGCCAGGATTTAGTTTGTTTAAGCGGGTATAAGATAAGTTAAGACCATAAGCATAAAATTTACTGCCAGGATCAAACGAAAAAACAGTGTTATCTACGCGGTAAGAAAAAACATTTTTGGCCTGTGGATTAAAATATTTTTCATACGACGTACTTAAGGTTTGGCTACCATTATTTGTTCTAACTAGATCCGTTCTAAAGTGCGAACCTTTCGTCGGCAGCACACTATCATCACGAGAATCCCAGCCATAGGTAATAGCAAACTTTGTGTTACTCCTGAAGCCATCACTTAGACGCGTAGTATTCATCGCGACATAAGAATAACGCCCAAACCTTCGGCCAACTTCAACACCGGCCGTACGAGAGCTACTATCAGAGCTACCTCCCGATTTACGCACTGAATTATCGGAAGTAACGGTGGTAGATTTTGACTTCGACTCCCTGCGGTCATAATTCACAAATGCATTCATAAAGTAGTGAGATGAATCTAACAGGTGAGGATCACTATAAAACAAACTAAGATTGACATCATTACTTGTCCGTGAGAAATCAAAACTCCCACCATTGAAAGGCTTCTCCAACTCGTATATAGAACGACTGGCCGTAACGGATAAACCCAGTTGTTTACCGGTCCCTAGAAAGTTAAAATTTGTTACCGAGTTGACGTTAGCGATGCTTTGGAAAGTATCGTCGGAAAACCCGCACTCCTGGAAATAAGGCTGAAAACCGCCGGTACATAAATATTGCTGCAGGTTCGCAAATGAATAGGCTAAACCAAAATCGTATTGAATATGGCTTGCTTCATTCACTACAAATACAACCCTCACCCTCCCCCTTTCACTGCCTTTTTCCAAGTGGGTACTGATAGTTTTAAACTGTATTAATGTCCCTAATCGTAACCGGGCATCGGCCAATTCTTCGGGGTCGAGTACATCGCCCTTTTTTTGATAGAACTTTTTTGTAATAAAGTCGCAGGTTGTATTCTTATTGCCTTCGCAGACAATGCTTTCAATCGTCAATGGTCGGGCTTGATAGGTGCTTGACTCTGCGACAGGCTTCTGCCATGTACGCTCATCAACAACACCACTACCCACTGAGTCTTCGGCAAACGCCGGCCCAACACTTAAAGAGCCTATAATACAAAGGGCTAGATATGGACTTACTTTTTTGCTTGAGTTGTTTTTATTCGACACCATCGTCATTCCTTAAATAAGTTCATGCTTAAAATTGAGTGCTTTACATCCAGACCTTCATGATAAAATGTAAAGTCCACACTTCCGTTACAGCAAAATCTAAGCCAAGCTTACAAAGTTAAAACAAAAACCTACAACACTTTGATTTATATAGGGTTTTTATTTCAAAACCACATGATCACCATCATGTACTGGACAACGAACTGTTGCAAAAGAACCACAGCTGTGGGGTCGCCTCGCTATTCTGATCGGCCTCTAAGTTAAAATCAAGTAAGTCCAAAATCACAAAAGCAGTTAATCTCACTCGCCCTCCAACTACTACATGGAAGCTGTGGAGAGCCCGCTTACTCAGTATGTATTTAATATTCGCAGCACTTCCGAGACCAAATTACTCATGAAGAAAGCTAACTTTACAGATCCCTGACGCCATTGAGGGGACTCTCACGCTACCGTCATTGCCAGTTGTACCAAGCAGTACTATGAATGTCCGTTTAATCTGTAGTCGAAGAGCTCACAAATACGCCTCAGGGCGCGCGAATCGGGAGTAGGTAGCTGAGATCAAAATAGTTAACATGCTAAGCATAATTCAGGAAAGGAAGGCGGGGTTTAGATTATTCGCTATTACAGCGAGTTTTATCATCGCAGCCTTGGTGTTTAATGGCTCAGGCCATGCTAATCCCAGAAATCCTGATTAAGAAAACTCTGAGGTCGCCCCATTTTTGAGCGACCTCGCTTAATCACAGGTATTTTAATTAATCTTTAAAAGCTCCAAATCGAATATAAGTATTGACTCAGCAGGGATAGGGCCCGTACGTTTTTCTCCATAAGCTAACTTAGATGGAATATAAACCCGCCATTTATCACCTAAGGTCATATTGAGCAAGGCGTCGCTAAAACCAGGTACTACCCCCCCAACATTGAGAGTAGTGGGCTTGCCTCGCCTAATGGTACTATCAAAGACCGTGCCATCAATAAGTGACCCTTGGTAATGCACCAACACGTCATCAGCGCGTGTAGGCTTCGCGCCCTCCTTTGCCCCAGATGAAAACACTTCATACTGTACTCCGCTTGGCAGCGCTTTGACCTCGTCTCGCTCTAAGTTCTTTGCTAACCACTCGATATTGGACTGTCGGGTGACATCACTTTTTTGCTTATCCGCCTGCCGCCTAAAATACTGAGCTTTCATCAGCGCCTGTCTCATCTCAACCGGATTTAAGCTATTTTCCTCCCCTTTAATAGCTGCAGTAAAACCTTTCAACATCATGTCAGCCTTTAAGCCTGTAGCATTTGCATCACGAAGCATTGACGATGCCGAACTAAAGCCTGCGGCATAACTGGCTTTATCTTCATCTGTTTTTAATTCTATAGCAAAAGATGGCGCCGACACTAACGCAGCTAAAGCGATTGCGCTCACCACTCTGGTTACCTTGTACATAATCCCTTCCTTACATTAACTATTATTTTTTGTTGGTCTTATTGTTTTTGTCATCCTTACACTGGGGGCAAGATGACAAAATAAGCATAACATGCTTGCCGCTCCCGTTGGTTGCCAACAAAAGGCATCACGTTATTCGGCTGCCCACCCGTTGATTTGAGTTCATCAATACGCCTCAGTATTGATGTGTCCGCTTTAGCTTTATGCACACTTATCATTCGGTGCTACAATCGAGGCGCATTATTGTTCACACCTTTACTAACCTAAAAGGTTAATCTATGAATGACACCACGGCCAACACTGAAAAGCGCAACATCATCATCCTCGTTGCCGGGACGGTCGACCCAGTCTCAGCTATCTCCAACCTCACCACCCGCGCCGCTAGCTATTCTGGCAGCAATGATTATTGGGCGGAGAACCCCGAGTTTACGGCACAACTGAACGCACTGTCCGACGAATCCGAGATGCTTGCGCTCTTCCCCTCTCATGGTTGGAGTGGCGACAACACCAAAGAAAACCGTGAAATAGCCGGCGCCTACTTAGCTAACAGACTCTGTGGCAGCAATGGTGAGATAGCCTATTACTCTGGGTATCGAAAAATACCGGTATCCTTCCATTTGATTGGCCACTCCCACGGCGGCAATGTCATTAACGAGCTGAGTAAGCGCGCGGCTGTCGCAGCAGAGTGGCCCGAGCAGTGGAAAATAAAAAGTATTACCTACCTGTCTACGCCTTTCTTTAATGACCAGCACCAGCTCGATAGCCGTGCCTTAGCGACTGACTGCAACATCATCAATGTATTTAATCGCTTTGACCTTACCCAGCGCCTCATTGCTAACTTTACCATGTACGATTTAAGCGCCGCGATTGCGCTTTCTAAAAAAGAGACGCCCGAGCTACTTAAACATTTGCAACATTTAGGCACCTACCCTTACAACGAGATCATTGATCGCACTAAGGCGGTATTTGAAAAATTTAGCCCCCTTAGCTTCATCTTTAATTCAGCCAAATATAAATACAACAACGAGGATGGTCACTACGTATTCCAAGGTGTTGTCGAGCTGTTAGATACGCTCAGTCAGTTAATTTCGCTAATCAAAGACACCGCCAAAACACTCAGTACCACGCTGTATACACCTAGCGATAAAAATGTTCAAAAATACATCCCGCCCAGCACGCATTATTTCATTAGTGAGGATTTATACGATAACGTCGCCACTATGCTCGACAAACTCACTGCCGATTTAAATCATATTAGTCAAGAATTTTCCGAACGAGACGCCAAGCAGGACTACCGCATCACACCATTGATTAGCGAGATTAGTCCGACATTAAATCGCGTGATTGACTTTATGAGTATCGACACAAAAGAGGCCAGTGGCTCCTTTGTTGATTTACTTTATTCGATCATCAAAAATCAAATACAAAACTTTGACAACACCAGTGCCGACCCCAAAGCACAACTACCCGAGCACCTGCACGAACACCTACATCATATTGACGTTAGTGAAAATGACCCTTATCACCAGCAAGGCATACTCGCCAACTTTGATGCGCTAATGCAGCAACTCGAATCAATTGAAGACGACTACCAAGCCTCACCCAACCAGCAAAACCTGCTGAGAATGATTATTACCCTAGCGTCACCGCAAGCCGAGGTAAAAACCTACACCCAAACCCTTAAAAAGGGTCTTGACCTCGTTGGTAAATTTATAGGCAAAGGCAACTTCAGCCCTAAGCGCATCGTTCTTACCCTGATCACCCTACGCGGCGCTCTAAGCCCCGCACGAAAAACCGCACTCCACCTGAAACGTTTACTGGTTAGCTACAGCAAGTTATTCGATGAGTTTAATATCGACCTACTCAAGCCCGAAGCCGCCGCAAAACTACAGACCGAAGCGCCCAAGCCAAACGCCGAGGAAAAAGAATCAAGCCCACCACCACCCGTCGGTGGTTTAATGCACTTCTCCACCGTATCGCATTCGATTAGCCGCCAGGTGCTTGGAGATGAAGCCATGAGACTGTTACGGAGTAGCATTGATACACCACTTAAAAAATAGCGTAGGCCTGGCTTAGCTGACTGATTGAGGAGGTACAAGGAGATAAGGGGTCAGGAGATAAGGGGTCAAATCTTGACTTAACTTAAATAAAACTAATATTTACATCGTATGTCCAGCCCTACCGGACTGAATCTTATAGGGTGTATTAACAAAGAAAGTTCCAGACTTTAATATGTTAAGTCAAGATTTGACCCCTCTATTACCTCTATATATCTTGTTAAGTCAAGATTTGACCCCTATATATATACTACCGAAAAAGAGAGGCTTTAGCGTGGGTAGTTTACTGCTGCCATTTTCGATGGTTTCAAAAATCTTGCTGTATCGCCCTATTTACGACGAAACCCTTAACTAGTGGTAAACGTGCTCACAAATTTGTGCAGTTCTGTTGAGTATTGCCTGATCGTTTCACTTCTTTCTCTTGCCGTCTTCGACTGCTCAGTGTTTTCACCGGCGATTGTGGCAATCGCTGCCACACTATCGTTGAGCTGTGATACCACTACGGTCTGTTCTTGGGTGGCCTCCGCAATCTTCGCACTTGTTTGTCGGATTGTCGTTACCGATTGCGTTATTTCTTCCAGGGCTACTGTGGCCACCCCACTGTAGACACTATTTTGTTGCGCACTCTGTTGACTCTGCTGCATGGAGTCAACAGCACCCTGACCAAGATTTTTCAGGTCTTCGATTGATTTCCGGATTTCACCGGTTGACGCTTGTGTTCTCTCTGACAGCGTGCGTACCTCATTGGCCACCACGGCGAAGCTTCGGCCTTGTTCACCTGCACGAGCCGCTTCGATAGTGGCGTTTAGCGACAGCAGGTTGGTTCGTGCGGCTATATCGGTGATGAGATCGACAACGGTGCCGATATTCTGTACGTGCTCTTGCAGGGTATTGACCCGCTGTGAGGTCCCCTCAATATTGGTTGCCATTTCCCGTATCGAACTCTGAGTCATTAACACCGTGTCTTTTCCCTTAGCTGCCAATACACTGGCATTTTCGGCCTCGCTTTCAGCAGCGTCGGCGCTCTTGTCTACCTGATGTATCCGAGTCATCATCGCTTCCGTGGTATGGGCAACTTGATCCAACTCTGAGGCTTGCTTGGTATAAGCATTACTCACCTGCTTGTTGATATCGGCCAAGTCGCTGCAGGCCGTGTTGATATCTTCGGTGGTCATAATCACATGATTTAATACTTCATCAATAGTTGCCGCCAGTCGATTAAAAGCGAAGGAAGCCTGTAAAATCTCATCCCGCTCTATAGCCGCAGCTTTCGCTTTACTACCACCCTGCTTCATTTCCGGCAGTGGTATACGTTGCGTAAAATCCTTTTTCACCTCGATCAAATGAATGATTTCTACCATTTTTAGCAGCGGTTGTAATTTTCGGCTTAACCACCAGGCAATAAAAGCAATAATGGGAAGACTGATCAGCCCGCCCACGATCGCCGCATAACCAAAGGCTTTATGCGCAGCCTTGCGCATACTCTCATCACTGAACACCAGCAATAAATATCCGATAACATCACCATCTTCATCTATCAACTGGGTCAGTTGATAGACCGTATCGCCGCGCTGCATCACATGGCGATCCGTATTTTCGAATGAGACCTCAGCCAGAGACTGCTCGACCACTTCGGGTAATTGGTAGTCGGCGGGCAGCTGCCGAAGTGGCGTCAGGGAGTCGTCGTACACAACCCCCCCTAAAAAGCCCTGGGTTGTTAATTGCAACTCCAGAGTTGCATTGATTAACTCCAGCAAACCTTCCGAAAGCCCGGTTTTAACCGCCAGCGCGGTAAATCGTGACTGTGTTTCGCGCTGTTGATCGGCATAGTCCCTCAATTGTGATTGGCTTTGCAGAACCAGCATCAAGGTCACAGTCCCCACCGCCAACAAAATCGCCAGCGATACATAGGTCAAGATGTGCTTGCGCATGAGAATTAAAGAGCCTCCTTCGGAGCCGGGTGCTAGATCAAGCGATTCTCCCTCTACAGGACAAACAAAACTATGGCCCTAAGGCGGCCTTAATCTTGTCAATTTCCTGGGAGCTATCGCCGGTTACCATCAGGGCGTTTGGAAAACGGGGGTTGCCGAGTAATTCCATCGATTGCTTATTGATGAGCACAACGAGCTTGGCTGATGAAAGCTTAGCGATCGCTTTTTGTTTGCCCGAATAATCGGCCATCATCAACAGACTGGCGTTGTAGGATTTTATTGCCAGATCCCCCGGCAGCGTCGCCCTGATCCGCTTTTGCAGTTTCTTGTCCGCGCCGGCATAGACCAAATACACATCGACACCGGCAGCCTGGATGGTCGCCCCGGTGACGACTAACAGAACAAAGAGAAGAGCCTGACATGGTAATTTTAATTGCTTAATCATTTTTAGCCCCTCTTAAAAGTGCGCAATCAGTGAGATCATGTTCATGGTAACCTCTTCTTCACCGCCTGCGGCAATGTAAGGCCCGGGGGCATTATCAAAGTCATGGATTTTGTGCCGCTGCCACTCATAGCGCAAGCGGATATTATGCATAAAGTTCCACTCCAGTCCCAGCGTGAGACGCTCGCGGTCGAAGGGAGTAAACAGCGCCTTGTCGTTGGTATCGACCTCATCCAGTCGTATAATCGTTTTTAAGAATTTTTCGTTGTCGCTGCCATAGCGAAAGGGAACATAGGCTCCCTCCAGATACCAGGAGGACATCGTGTAATCCCCTGTTGATACGTTGATCATGGCAGGCCCCATGGCGCTCACGACGTTGATGCCAGCTTGTTGTTCTACGTCGGCCTCGACGTACTCGCCTTTAATGTTCCAGTTACGTTGTAGGTAATCGAGGTGGACGCCAACCATGGTTAGGTCGTGGTCTCCCTCTTTATCCCAAGCTCCCTGATACCAGGAGACTCCGATGTTAAGTGGTATCGCTGCGGGGACGAAGGAGGCCTTGAGTACCAGCGCGGGTTCATCATTGACATCACTGAACTCATCCCAGTCACTGCGCGCGTTGACCAGCCCATCTCGGGGGCGCACCGTTGGCTTCATCATGCCGGGAGAGTTTAATTGCACGGTGTTATTGTCGAGCACTGCGGATTTCGTGCCCAGGCCATTGATGACGGAAAATTTCACATCGAACAAGCCCGCCTCGTCAAAGGCGTAATTCCAGTTGAGGATGGCGCCGAGATCAGTCCAGCCAAACTGCTGAAAATCGATGGCGACATTATTCACCGGAGCCAGCTGCCAGGCCGTGAAGGGCTGGCTCATCAGGTTCTGTTTGAAATTGGGTTTGTTTTCGTTGTAGCTCAAAAAAGGCACTAGCACACGCCCAGCGCGAATGTGCAGGGCGCCGACTTCATCGGTATCCCAGCCCAAGGCGTTGGAAACGTCGAAATCGAAATAATAGTAGTTCAGCAGGGCTTCAAAACTGTCCTTGCGACCGCTGTGTTCTTTATCGGTGAAGCTATAACTCATTTCTAGTTCGGTGGAGAACAACAGAGAATCCGTGATCACCACATCGGCAAACAGCGACGCTTCCCGGATCTGCCAGAGCGCATGGTTGAGGTGTTTGTTGACGAGATCAGGCAGGCCATCATGCGTCATATAATGGCCGTTGATATAACCACTCAGATTCAAGCGCCCATTGGTGGCCTCGGAAATATCTTGGGTGACTGCTGTCATCCTGGCCATGGGGTCGATGTCGGCTTGGGTTGTTGCCGCCAGACCAAGTAACAAAGGCAGTCCTAGGATATCTCTGGCACCTGCCTTAAAGGGGGTTAAACGAGCAGTCATAATCTCTCCTATCAAATGTTCAGCTAATATTGCTTCGATGGGTCTTAGGGGATAACAGCTTAATACCAATTTAGTGTAGACGCTTCTGATGTTTTACAAACAGTTTTGCAACCAATTTTGCAAACAATAAAGTTTTTTTCTATCGGTAGGAATACCCTGTATACAGGTCGCCTCCTGACTTTTTATTTTCCCATATGTACTGGCAAATAGTTTCGTGGCTGACCAGCCGTTATTTTTCTGATTGTGTCGCAAATAATAGATCTGACGCGCAAAACATCAAGTCGGTGTTCGACCTACGCAGCTGGAGCATAGAATTGTTCTGTAGGCGACAAACTCAATTTCCGCTAATGTGCTTGGGTTGAATTAAATTTTTTGCATTTATTCAACATAGACCTTGCTTAAAACATATTATATGAGTCGAAAACACTTAACATTTATGCGAGAGGTTAACTAAACATATAATACACGCCAACTTTTTCGATATTTTTAAGTGGGCGCTGTGTCAATTGCTGGCATTAACATAACAGAAACAATTTCAAATACTAAAGCAGCAATTGATAGCGATAAAACCTAGTCGCCAGGCACCCGCTCTGTTACTGAAGTATCGTTGCTTGTGGTGACCCTTCTGTCAAACAGGATAGGCGTTAATAGCAAGAACAGCAGCAAGCCACTCAACTGACCAAAACACTTGGCGCAGAAGTAAGCGATCAATAAACTGCACCTTGCGTTAATCGACAGTTTTGATATCAACATTCCACGGCAAAAGCGCTTCGAAGTCGTCAACACTGTTACAGCTAGGAAGCTGAGTAAAGAGCTCCTGCAAATAGGTAAAGGGCTCAATGCCATTAGCCTTTGCCGTTTCAATATTTCGTCGGGGATGGTAGTCGAATAAAATTATGAGTTGTTCATTGTCACCTGTGCGCCGCACCCATATATAACTGAGGCTATCTGGCGGATTTTTTCACTTCCTCTGCAAGAACCCATTTTAGATAAGCGATTCTATTATTGTATTTTGATTGAATGCATTTTTCATCATTTTGACAACTATTTCGTTTTTTAACCCATCTTATCTGATTTTTTTGTATTTTTTCGAAGTAACCTGAAGAAAGTACTCTTCTGACATTTTTGTATATCGACGCAAGCGTTACATCAGCATGAGCCAATCTACCATTATCATTACTACAAATGTTAAGGCCTGTAAGCTCGCAGTCAAGGCTGGGCTTTACTACTATACTTTTTGATATATTCTCGTTTATTGAAATAGTGCTAGACTTCTGTGGATAGGAAAACTCTTTACTCCAAATCCTGATCAATTCTTTAAGCTCTCTAGAACGCTCTACAATCATAGCTTCCACGCAAGCTGCTGTTGCTGCATGATGCGAAGCGGCTCCTCTATCTAGTGATTGCATATGAGCGCAACGATGCGCACGATAAATTCTCCATGAGTCAATTTCCTTTATAAAATAATCTCTGGTCTTCTTATCTATCTGACTGGGTATAGCGAAGTCATATATTTTTAAAAGATTAGTTTCATACGTTTCTAATTCAATATCCTTTTGGTTTGCACCTAGTTCAGCACATGAACTCATTTCCGCGCTTGAAAGACTGTTGCTATCACTGCAATCCAATTCAACATCTGGGTCAGCGTAAACAGTCGTTATGGATGTGAGCATCAAGACAGAAATGATTGAGGTTAATACTTTCAACTTGTCGTCCATTTAATGACTTTAAAATTAGCACTTAAATTTTCTTAATGTGCACTTAACGCCTCAATCTCCAAAGAAATAAAGCAAAGGAGGTGTTGGTTATTTTTCGTTATTTTCAGCTTACCACCGAATCTGAACCAGGCCCATGCTTTATTTTTTCTGAAGGATTGAGTTGTTATAACCGCTCTCTAATTTTAGACCTTAATAGCAAAAAGCTATACGTTCATAGCCGTTTCTGCCAATACCCTACGTCAACCCACTTACCAAATTTAAGACCCGCTTCAACAAAATGGCCTACCTTAGAAAAACCAAAAGCCTCATGAATTTTTATACTAGCGTCATTGGGCAGTGAGATCCCAGCAATAGCGGTATGAAAACCAGCATTACTTAAAACGAACAATAACTCTTTATAAAGAGCTGAACCATACCCTCGACCATTTTCCTTATTATCTATGTACACAGTTATTTCAACTGTTTTTCTGTATGCCGACCTTTCAGCCCATTTTGTGGCGTAAGCATAACCCACAACCACGTTTTCTTCATTCTCGACAACAAGCCAGGGATACCCACTTACACATGTCTCGACTCGCTTAGAAATAATACTTTCCGTCACCAAATCCTCTTCGAAGGTAATGATAGTATTTTTAATGTAGTAATTGTAAATACTACAAATATATTTTGAATCATTGGTCGTACATTTACGTATGTTCATAGTGTGTTAACGTCTTGCTCACGCGTACATATTGCGGAGCGGTTTTGGTGTATTATGGGAGCTTACACCAAAAAGTGCGCAGAAAAATGTATCGTCGTTGAGCAATTTTCTATACCTCATGACTACCCGCCAAGTATACCGTTTAATTCATATACTCTACGTTCAAAATGGTTAATTCTACATTCATCCATTCTCACGCCTCCCCATGACGATGACGCTAGTGTACTTCCATAAAGCTCACAATAAGAATTAACGTATTCCTTCCAAGCTCGTTGCGATTTTTTGGTAAGTTCTAAAAAATTAGAGGTGCGGCCATTTTTTTCGTTCCAAGCATCCTCTTCGCGGGCGCGCTCTATCGTGCCCTTATACGCCTTCGTCAAATTAGTTTTAGCTGAAGTGTACTTAGCCGACAAACAATTAACTGAGTACTCGTGCGCTCCCCCTGCGTCACAACCACCACTTTCATCAGCTTTCGATTCAATTGAATATATTAAAAATAATATTAAAGCATACTTCATTCTCGACTCCTTGATTGAGGAATAACGTCCGCAACAAGTGCGGTTTTGGAATGAGGAACGAGTGGAAAAACGTCGTCTTGGTTGCGTTTGTTAAGTGCCATTTACGTCATACCTACATATTTAGGATTAGATGCAATTTTCTCTATCCACGACTGAATAGCGGGGTATTTAGAAAGATCAAAACCACCTTCATAGGCAACATGAGTATAACCATAAAGTGAAATATCTGCGGTAGTAATGTGCCCACCAACCAAATAGGGTGTGTTTTCTAACTGCGCTTCCATAACAGACAATGCTTTATGCCCTCCAATTTTCTTCGATTCATACTCAGCTTGGCGATCTTGGGGTAACCCAAGATACTTAGAAATAAAGCGAGCCACGGCTATATATGGTTCATGGCTGTACTGTTCAAAAAACTGCCATTGCTGTACCTTAGCTAACTCAAAGTCTTCGCTCGGAAGTAGCGGGCTCGAAGAAGCTAAGTAATTTAATATTGCATTTGATTCGGCAATATAACGACCATCAGGCAATTCTAGTAATGGAATTTTACCATTTGGATTCTTTGCCAAAAATTCCGAAGTACCAGTTTCACCGGCCAATATATCAATATGAACCCACGTATGATCAATGTTTAGTAAAGAGCACAGTAGGCTTATTTTGTAACAATTACCTGACTGTATATCACCGTAAATTATCACGATACCTCCCTATGGCATTTAACGCCAGTATTTGGCGACT
>NVXL01000078.1 GCA_002746115.1 Alteromonadaceae bacterium | reverse complement strand
CATTAAAACGCATTCAGCTGGAGTGATTGAGCTATGGCTATTGTTACGGTTAAGGGTAAAAATTTGGAATATGCATTTATATTCGGGCAGCGCATTGTTAAATGTTGTGGGCTTGCTGTTTTCAGCGCCCTATTGTATGCATGTGGTGGCGGGGGTGGTTCGTCGCCTGGCGGAACGCCTATGCCAACGCCTATACCTAGCTCATCGCCTTCGCCAACTGTAACTCCAACACCGACGCCGTTTATTTCCGGTAATAACTTGGATTTACTCTGGATGGAGCCTAATTCAGGGTTAATTCGCCTTTCGGGCTCTGCTGGGTTGGGGGCTTTTGGTGTCCCAGTTGCCGGTGGTCACGATGTAAATGGAGACGGTTTTGCTGACTTCGCGATGGCGTCAATGCTGGCGGATCCGCAGGCGAGATTTGATGCTGGTCAGGTTGATTTGGTTTTGGGGAGCGGAGCCATTACCCAGTCAATCGATAGTGGTGTTTTTCCTCAGGGTGGCAACATCGTACGTATTATTGGCGACGGTGTACGCGAAATGGCCGGGTCTGAAATTTGGATGGATGACGTCAATGGCGACGGCTTAGGTGATTTGCTTGTGGCAAGACAAAATTATTCCAGTTCGGATCGTATTGGTAACGGCGCCTTGAGTATTATTTTCGGCTCTACAATTCTGAGCACACTTGCAGCAGAAGGAGGCGTGATCGATTTGCGTGACCCTCCTGATAGTATTCGTATCTTAACTTTGGTCGGGGAGAGTGCTCTTGATCGCCTAGGAATTTGGGTGCGTGCTGGGGATATTGATGGTGATGGTATCGCGGATATTGCCGTGGGTGCGGATCAAAGTGACTTGCAGGGTACTAACAGTGGTGTGGTTTATGTCGTGCGTGGGGGTGAGCATCTTCATGTGACTCAAACACAAGATCTTGCCGATCTTAGTACTTCGCCCCTAGACGCTCACATCGCGGTTGTACGGCCACCTCCGGGGGCGATCAATTTTCATTTTGGCGCGACTTTAAATATCGGAGATCTTGATAATAATGGCCGTGCTGAGCTTTTGGTTGGAGCAACGATTAACCGAGCCGGTGCATCACTAAGGGCGGACGGCGCACCAAGCGGTTCGGCGCAAGGCCGCGGGGGGGCTCCTAGAGGGCGTTTGTACATTGTATGGGATGATAACTTTCCTGCGGACTGGCGAGGGCTGGATCTTGTGGCTAATGGGGATCTGACGGGTAGCTTGACAGAACTTGGTGGCACGGATCAGGCAAATTTCAGCAACCGCTCTTTTGGTGAGGAGATCCTAGGTGGCGAAGACTACGACGGTGATGGTGAGGCGGATCTATTTGTGGGGGATATTACAGGCCTTGCCTCTGGGCGTGTTGATGCGGGTCTGGGTTTTGTCTTTTTCTCTGCGGAGGGGTTAAAAAATCTCCAAACAGATATCGCGGGGCTTCCGATTACGCAGCGCATGAGTGTGATTTATGGCCCCGAAGCGGGCACTATTTCCAGTGATACAGCATTGCATGGTGATTTTGATGGTGATGGAATTGTCGATTTGGTGGTCGCGTCGCCGCACGCTACGGCGCTGGGGCGTGATAGTTCGGGGGCGTTACACGTTTTGTGGGGGCAGAGTAGCTGGCCCGAAATTATTGATCTCGCGGATCAAAATCAGCCCTCGCAGGAGGTGTTTAGTTTAAGTAATATTTGGGGCGCACATGGCTCGGCGCCTGGGGATACTGGAGATACACTCGGGTATAGCGCTGCGGCAGGTGATATTGATAATGATGGACGGGTTGACCTAATAGTGAATGAAATGGTTGGAAATGGTGTGGCAGCGTCCAGTGTTGATGTTGGTAATTTGCTAGTTATTAGTGGGGCGGCTGTTTCTCAGGCGAAGCCATAAGTTTACTTGCAGGGATGCATGCTCTCGTTAGGCTTAGTACGTTAAGGCGATTTTATTAAAAGAAGGGTTAACGCTCGGAGCTTTTTATGCGCCTTTGTGAATGCCGCTCTGTGAGTTGTTGTTGCCTTGTTTAGCGTCAGCATGGGTGTTTTTACAGTATTTCTGCACGTGTTTAGTGCTTTATTTTGCGCGCTATTTGTGCGGTTTGTTGTTAAGTTTTGTGCCTGTTTAATGCGCGCAGTTTGTTTTGTTTTTTATTGCTTTCCAAAAAATACCGCTTCGGGCGGTATTCTCACCAAAAAATGATCGAGTAGTAATCTTGTCCAGCATAAAGTTGGATTCCTTTTCAGCATAAATTATTACGTCAAATTATTCTGTGTATAATTAATGATTAAATTTTAGGGTAAAACTGTGTGAATGGCTGTGCATGTTTTCGGTATTTTTCCTTGCGCGTAAAGTGCGTTATTGCGTTCTTCTTGTGCGTTTTACTCTAAGTGGAAGCTAACCTGTTATCTGTTTGAGAATTAAACGGCGCTATATATCATGGTAAATTTACTCATTGCTGACGATCATTTCTATGTTGCTGAAGGCATCGAAGGTGCATTAGGGGAATATAAGGGCATTAATATCGTCGGGCGTGTCTATCAGCTTGAAGAGTTAGAAGAGGCGATGTTGAAGTGTGAGCCCGACGTGGTGTTGTTAGACATCAAGCTCTCGGGCGCGTCTACTGGCATTGACTTTATTCGCGCTAAGCGTAAGAAATACCCTGAGATCGCTTTTGTCGTGTTCAGTGAGTATGACAGCGCCAATATCATTAAGCAGGCATATGATGTTGGTGCGGCATCATTTTTATCGAAAAATACAACGCCTGACTTGCTCTCTGAGGCGATTAAGCAATCGGCGGAAAAGGCCTTTTTTATGGCGCCGGACATTGCCGAAGTGTTAGCGAGCTGCTATGTCGGTAATGATAAGTCGAGCATCGATATCGCAGACCCCAAGGCGAGCCTCAGTGAGCGCGAATTTGGTGTTTTCTTGTATACCGCCAAGGGCTACACCCAGTCTGATGTCTCTGGCTTTTTGTCGATCGCTGTGCGAACTGTGGCCAAAGACATTCAAAACTGCAAAGAAAAGCTCGGTCTAAAACGTACCGCGCAATTCACTATGCTTGCAATGAGAAGGCAGTTGCTGCCTGAAAGTGAATATAGTCGCGAGTAGTCGGCTTCTGGCTGTAAGCTTCTACTTTTAAATAGGGCGTAAGCTTGTCACTTCCTTGATAAAAAGCTTTGGTCTGTAGCGGCGAGGTTGGTTAGAATAGCCGCTCGTTTTTTTGCGGATACACTCAAATTATGTTTTCACAACAAGAGCATTTGACTGCTTGGCTTTATTACCTGTTGGGCTCGGGGCTTTTTCTGTTGGCTTGGTGGTGGTTGTGCCGACGGATTGCGTGGCGTGAGGTACGAGCAATTGCGCGTATTACCGCCATCGTTATCGCATTAACACCTTGGTATAGTTTGGATGACCAGGCGTTTCTTGCACCCGCATGGCTAACCGCTGGCATTGATGCCCTGGCTATTGGTCCAGATGCCTTTTGGCGAGCAGGCTACCCCTTGGTGCTTGTGCTTGCGGTAAGCCTTACGTGTTCGATGCTTTACTTTCTAGTTATTTGGCTCCGAGGACGCTTGCGCCAAAGAAAGGCTTCTTAATCACTGTTCTTCTCGATTGTTCTCGGTCTCATGTCGGTGTATGCGCTGCATCTCTGCTATAACTATTTAAGCACATTAATAGTAATAGATTGTAAGTGTCCGATATAAGGGGCGATTGTAGAGAATGAATTATCGCCAGTTGATCTGCGCAATGATTGTTACCGTTTTGGGGGGGTATGCCAGCCTTGTTTTGGGGCAGGTACCTGTCGGTGAGCCGCTGCCTGCAGATGTCCGTTTGGTGATAGACGTTTCGGGGAGTATGAAGCGGAACGACCCCGGTAATCTTCGCCAGCCTGCGGTTAAGTTGCTTATGCAGCTATTGCCTGAGGAGAGTAAGGCCGGAGTATGGACTTTCGGCAAGCTCGTTAATATGCTAGTGCCACATCAGCCTGTCAGTCAGAAATGGCGTGATGCTGGGCAGGATAAGGCCGTCAAAATTAATTCTGTTGGTTTGTTCACTAACATTGGTGAGGCGCTCGAAAAGGCGGCTTACGACATTAAATCCCCTCCTAAAAACCATCGCATTAGCATCATATTGTTGACCGACGGTATGGTTGATATCGCCAAAGATCCGCAAGCGAATAAGCGTGAATGGCGGCGCATTGTCGATGAGATTTTACCTCGATTGAAGCGCGCAGGTTACACGATTCATACGATTGCACTTTCAGATAACGCGGATATTGATTTGCTTAACAAGCTATCGCTTGGCACTGGGGGTATTGCTGAAGTTGCCCACTCCGCCGATGACTTGATGAAGATATTCCTAAAAACTTTTGATGTTTCGGCGCCATCCGAGAAGGTGCCTTTTGATGGCAATGGCTTCTTAATTGATTCGAGTGTAGAAGAGTTCACCGCTTTGATTTTTCGGCAAAACCGAGGCGGCGAAACGGTCTTGATTGGTCCCGACCAAGAGCAATTTCAGCGTAAAACGAAATCGAAATACCTGAAATGGTATCGCGGAGATAATTATGACCTTATCACTGTTAAGCGTCCCCTAGAGGGCGAGTGGATGGTGCAAGGGGATATGGACCCAAATAGCCGTGTGACAGTGGTCAGTAATCTTAATTTACGTGTTAACCCTTTACTAAATAATGTGTTTAAAGGCGAGGCGCAAAGCCTCAAGTTTTTGTTGCAGGAAGACGGCAATACGATAAAAAGGGCAGAGTTCTTATCCTTGATGACGATTCAGGCCAGTATTGATGCCGGGCGAGATGAGTTTGACCTGCGTGAAATCTGGCGGGAAACTATTCCGACTGATGTGCCACCAAGTAACGGTATCTTCTCAATACTCACGCCGACCTTTGATAAAGATGGTATTTATCAGTTAACCATATCGGTTGATGGTAAGAGCTTCGTTCGAGAATTTAATCACCAGTTTACTGTAAGACAGCCTTTTGATGCTGAAGTGAAGCAGGTGTTCAGCGGTGGAGCGCTTGAGTATCGCCTGATAGTGCGGAGTTTTCGCAGCGATATTGATATTGGCAACACACTAACGGTCGCGACGATTACCGCTCCGGACGGCAGTAAGAAAATATTGCCGCTGCCTTCTACTGATGTAGACACTTGGAGAAGTTTAATTACCCCGTTTTCTGAGGGGCAATACAGTACTTTAGTCCGTCTTAAAGGTAAAACGACCTCGGGTAGCGGCTTTGATGTGACGCTGCCGGTAATTACGTTTAACTATAATTTGGACAAGGGTTTTGTGGAAGAGGAGGCTGAATTTTTCGAATCCCCTGAAGTGACGCCAGAGCCTAGCGCTGAACCTACGCCTGAACCTGCCGATGAGCCTAAGTCCGAAGAGGTCGCTGCCGATGCTGAGCCAAAGTCAAACGAGGAGGGCGATCTTGAGTCGAACTCGTTGCCTGATTGGTTGCTTTACACTGGGTTAGGTATGGGCAATATCCTTTTGTTTGGCTTGGGCTTTTTTGCCTTTAGAATGATTATGTCGGGGAAGAAAGAGAAGGAAATCTTAGATGAGTTCTCTGACGAAAAAATTGCAGAAGCGCCTGAACCTGAGGAGCAAGAGCCTGAAGAGGAGCCTCCGATGGAGGACCTTGACCCTATCGATGAGTCTGATATGGCGCAGCCGGATCCTGACCCGGAAGAAGAAGTGCCGAGCATGGATGATAGCATGGCGGATGGGCTCGATGACATGTCGCCTGATAGTCTAGATGAAGATGACGATGATGACGATCTTGTTAACTCTATGATGAATGATATGCTCAACGGCGACGATGATGACGATGGGGGTGGTGACGGCGGAAGTGGTGACAGTGAGGACGCCAATAATCAACTCTCAGCAGCGGACTTCGGTTTAGATGAAGACGCTGGCGATGGTGATGACCCGATGGATGAGTTAGATGACCTTGATGCAATGGCTGTCGAAGAGGAGAGTAAGCTCGACGACGCATTTGATGATGCTGAAGAGGAAGAGGAGGATATGGTTACGGCGATGTTGAAAGCGCAGGGCTTAGATTTGGCTGAGGAGGAGCTGGACGATGCAATTTCGTCGTTGATAGATGATCTTGATAATGACGACTTCGATGATTCAGATAGTTAATTCTTGGTTGTGTCTTGATAAGCCTTAGTCGGATATTAGTTGGGGTGTAGTTGAAGCTACTAGCCAGCTAAAAAACATTGAGGTGTGAAATGGAGGTGTGAATATTAAAAGCGCGCCTCTAGGCGAGTGATTTGCTCGTCCGAAAACTTCATGCCGAGATAGGTGCGCCGCCATAGGATGCTCTGGGCATCACAGACCCACTCGTTATTCACTAAATACTCCACTTCTGCTTCATATAAACCCTGTCCAATATGCTCTCCTAGGTCATCCAGTTTTCGTACCTCGCTCAGTAGCTTGGTGGTTTGACTGCCATAAGTGCGCACCCATCGTTGAATCAGCGTCTTTTCGATATAGGGGTGGGCTAGTTCAAGCTCTTGGGTGAATGCATGAATATCTCCGCCCGGAAAGTGCCCGCCGGGTAAGGTCGATTCAGTCTCGTATTTGATTTTTGGGGAGTCAGTGAACACCTCTAGTATGTCTAAGCCCTGTTCTGCAAAGCGTCTATGCTTTACGGTGTCGAGGCCAAAAAGGGATAGTAGTGGAGCCGCATTGCCAGGGTTATTGAGATCGAGCAAGCACTCGGTAATTTCTTTGGGGGATTCGTTCAAAGAATCTGAAGAGGCTGTAAGTGACCAACGGCAGTGAGTGATGTTGTCTCGTGTTAATTGTTGTTTGAAGTAGCGGTTCCACTGTTCGATAACCTGTTCGATCGCGGTGTCTTTGGCCTCTTCTGACTCATCTTCGGCCACGATAGGTTCGATGCAGATTTGATCTCCAAACGGTGAGGCTGATACCAGGGATTTATCGCCAAGCTGCATCATGGCGGCAGTTCTCCACGCTTGCTTAGCTTTAATGAATAGCTGGCCTGAGACTAAAACGCGTGCTTTAGCGCGGGTTTTTACATGGAGAGTTTGATCTAAAAAAGTGTTGGTAAAGCAGCCGCTGCAGTTGATTAGCCAGCGCGCCGAGATAAGGCTATTCTCATTTGTGCTCTTGGCGCAGGTGCCGAGTTGCCAAAGTTTTTTCCCTCGTGTCGCACTTGTTACTTTGTGATGTGGGAGGATCTTTGCGCCACGCAGTGTTGCTTGTTGTGCAATGGCAATAATCATACGCGCCTGCTTGGTAAGGCACTCGGTAAATTGAATGCCGAGGAAGTCGCTTGGGTCTCGCAGTAGTTCTAGTTGGGGGGCAATAGCAATTTTGTATTTTAGTTTCTTGTTGGTGAGCTTGTTGTATACATAGATTCCTGTGCGCAGCCGGGATCTTGAGCGTGCTTCAGGGTTGTTGAGCGGTAGTACTGGGATTGGGCGAACTAAATGGGGGGCGCGCTGCTGCGCGATGGCGAGTTCGTCAAAATTGGATTTAACATCAGCAAAGCAAAAATCTTCCAGTTGCCGCAAGTTGCCGCCAACAAGTGCGGTAGGGTTGGCAGAGGCGCCCTCGGCTAAATCATCGGATTGAATCAATAGTGACTTTAAGCCTCGACTGCAGGCTTCCAAAAGCATGCTGACGCCGTTTATCCCACCACCTACGACGACAACGTCATAAGTGTCTTGCTCGTTAACCGCAGTGTCGATGTCAGTTGTACTGCTATGCGTATTCTCTTCAAAGGGTATCATCATTAACCTCGCGCTAGCGCAATCGCTTAGTCTAGGTTGTGCTCGCCTGCATTTTGATCGAGTAAGCTTGAAGTGCGAGACTTATAACTCAAGCATAGCTGGCTATGACAAACACGACTATTCTTCTCTCTGATTCTTTTGGTCTATGCCGGGTGAATTGAAATGCCGAATAGTTCGCATGCCACCTTAATTGGTTAAGTTTGTCTATTTTGCTGCCATGTTACTCAAAAAGACCCAAAAAAATCTATTCTAAGCATGTCTTGATGTGACATTTTCGACGTTTGTTGCTACCAGCTGCTATAATGGCTAGTTTATCTCGCGCCATCTAAATTCCGTAGGTGTTTAAAATTATGCTAAGAATTGCTCAGGAAGCGCTGACGTTTGACGACGTTCTACTAGTGCCTCGATATTCCGATGTTACCGCTAAAGATGTGAGCATCAAAACTCGACTTACCCGAGAAATATCCCTCAATATACCGTTAATTTCTGCCGCCATGGACACCGTTACGGAGTCACGCTTTGCGATTGCTATCGCGCAAGAAGGTGGTATTGGTATTGTGCATAAGAGCATGAGCATCGCTCAACAAGCTCAACAAGTGCACGCGGTTAAAAAATTCGAAGCAGGTGTCGTTCGCAACCCCATCACAATCGATGATAAAGCGACGATTAGCCAGCTAATTGCCCTCACGCGCAAACACAATATTTCAGGTGTGCCGGTGCTGTCCGATGGTGACTTGGTTGGTATCGTGACTGGGCGTGACGTGCGTTTTGAGACTAATCTCGAAGCGACTGTCGCTAGTATCATGACACCTAAAGAGCAGCTGGTTACCGCCAAAGAAGGTGCTGGCGCTAATGAAGTGCGATCACTCTTACATCAACATCGCATTGAGAAAGTCTTGGTTGTGAATGATAACTTTGATCTTTGTGGTCTTATCACCGTTAAAGATATCAACAAAGCCGAACAGTTTCCTAATGCATGTAAAGACGATGATGGTCGTTTACGTGTCGGCGCTTCGGTTGGCACCAGTCCTGATACCGATGAGCGTGTTGCGGCTCTAGTTGAGGCTGGTGTTGATGTCTTGGTTGTAGACACGGCTCACGGACATTCAAAAAATGTACTTGATCGAGTTTCAAAAATTAAGCGTGATTACCCCAGTATGCAGGTGATTGGTGGCAACATCGCAACGGCAGATGCGGCCAGAGCACTAGTAGAAGCTGGTGCGGATGCCGTTAAAGTGGGTATCGGTCCCGGATCCATTTGTACTACCCGTATTGTGACCGGTGTTGGTGTGCCGCAAATCTCGGCTATTGCGAATGTCGTTGAGGCAATGATCGAATCTGGTACGCCAGTCATCGCCGACGGTGGTATTCGCTTTTCAGGTGATGTTGGCAAAGCGATTGTGGCGGGTGCTCACTCGGTGATGATGGGATCCGTTTTTGCGGGCACAGAAGAGGCGCCTGGTGAAGTTGAACTTTATCAAGGGCGTACTTACAAATCGTATCGTGGCATGGGCTCACTTGGAGCGATGGCACAGAATCAAGGGTCGTCTGATCGCTATTTTCAGGATAACGTAGGTAATTCTGAAAAATTAGTGCCAGAGGGCGTTGAAGGTAGGGTTCCTTACAAAGGTCCATTGAGTGTGATTGTTCACCAGCTTATGGGTGGCGTGCGTGCTGCGATGGGTTATACCGGGTCAGTAGATATCGACACCATGCGTACCAAGCCTGAGTTTGTTCGAGTGACCTCCGCTGGTATGGGTGAAAGTCATGTGCATGACGTTAGCATTACGAAAGAGCCGCCAAATTACCCCGTCAGCGGGCGCTAGTTTTTAATGTTGATTAGTAATGTTAGTTTGTAATATTAGTTTTTTTGGTAACTCGTAACAACATTTTGAGGTGCAGATGACACTCGATATTCATGCCCAACGTATTTTAATACTGGACTTTGGATCGCAATACACACAGCTAATCGCTCGCAGAATACGCCAGGTCGGCGTTTACAGTGAAGTTCGCGCTTTTGATATGAGCGACGAGGAGATTCGCGCGTTTAACCCGCAGGGGATTGTACTTTCGGGCGGCCCTGAGTCGGTCACTGAATCTGGTAGTCCACGAGCGCCAGAAGCGGTGTTTGACCTCGGTGTACCAGTATTGGGTATATGTTATGGCATGCAGGTGATGGCGGAGCAATTTGGTGGCGCCGTTGAGAGTTCTGATGTCCATGAGTTTGGTTATGCTCAAATCAACATCGAGACCGAGAATGCATTATTTGCTGATGTGAAAGATCATGTCAGTGATGATGGTCAAGCGCAGCTTGATGTATGGATGAGTCACGGCGATAAAGTTTCAGTTCTGCCGTCTCAGTTTGAGCTAATGGCATCAACAGAATCTTGCCCTATTGCGGGCATGGCGTGGGCAGAAAAACAGTTCTACGCAATTCAGTTTCACCCTGAAGTGACACACACTTTACAGGGCATGCGAATCTTTGAGCACTTTGCATTGCAAATCTGTGGGCTTAAAGCGCTCTGGACGCCAGCGAATATTGTTGAAGATGCGATTGCTCGAGTACGTGAGAAGGTGGGCGATCAAAAAGTATTGCTTGGACTTTCTGGCGGTGTTGACTCGTCTGTGGTTGCAGCTTTGTTGCACCGGGCGATCGGCGAGCAGTTGACCTGTGTTTTTGTCGATAATGGCTTGCTGCGCAAAAATGAGGGCGATCAAGTCATGAGCATGTTCGCTCAGAATATGGGCGTTAAGGTGATTCGTGCCGATTGCGAGGAGATGTTTTTAGGGCGCTTAGCCGGAGTTTCTGACCCGGAGCAAAAGCGTAAAGTCATCGGTAATACGTTTATCGAAGTTTTTGATGATGAAGCTACCAGAATCAAAGATGTCAATTGGTTGGCGCAGGGCACTATCTACCCTGATGTTATTGAGTCTGCGGCCTCGAAAACAGGTAAATCCCATGTAATTAAATCACACCACAATGTGGGCGGTTTGCCAGACGATATGGCCTTGAAGCTTGTTGAACCCCTACGTGAGCTCTTTAAGGACGAGGTGCGTAAAATCGGCTTGGAGCTAGGTTTGCCTTACGACATGGTCTACCGCCATCCATTCCCAGGGCCTGGGCTTGGCGTGCGTATTCTCGGTGAGGTGAAGAAGGAGTACGCGGATATTTTAAGAGAGGCGGATGCTATTTTCATCGAAGAGTTGCATCAGTCGGGTTGGTATCACAAGACAAGTCAGGCCTTTGCGGTTTTTCTTCCTGTTAAGTCAGTGGGCGTTGTGGGAGACGCACGTCGTTATGAGTGGGTAGTATCACTTCGAGCAGTTGAAACGGTCGACTTCATGACGGCAAGGTGGGCTCATCTTCCGTATGAGCTCTTGGAGAAGGTTTCTAACCGTATCATTAATGAGGTCTCAGGTATTTCTCGGGTTGCTTACGATGTCTCTAGTAAGCCTCCTGCGACGATTGAGTGGGAGTGATCTTGCTAGCTAGAAGGGCTTGTTGCTGCAACTAGCCCTGTCCACAGCTACTATTCTCAAGCACAGTTCACAAGAGTAGTTTCAAACAAAAAAAGCCCGCTAACTATAGCGGGCTTTTTTATTGAGTCTTTTCGGCTTCGCTGCCTTAATTTCATACCACATCCTTATGGCACTTATACGCATTTAAATCTTCTAACGGAAGCGTTGCTCTAACCCCGAATCTTATCGGACAACCAATTTACCGCGAAGGTGTAACAAGTTCTTGTGGTTGTCGACACGGGTGAATAGCGCTTCAAATTTGTCGTTGATTACGGAGTTGTCGTTGCTGCCGTCGTCACTGGTGTATGTTGAGCCAGCGATAAGCGCCTTCAACTCACCAGATATGGTGTCCATTGAGGCAAAAATTGCCTTGGTAGTTTTATCGTCGGTAAAGATGCGGCCTTTGCTGGTGGCTTGTAGGTAGCCGTCACACTCGAGTAACCATTCTTTGCGTTGGTTTACGAAGTTACGAATATTTTTCATCGGACCTTTGTACTTCGTTGAGAGGTGCTTGTTTTGGTAAGACTTTAGGCTGTTCACTGCAGACGTCATAAAGTCTGTGGCAGTATTTTCGCAAAACTTCCAAGTTAGGTAAGATGGGAATTTCGCATTGTGTTCTGTTTGGGCTTTTTCTCTTGCACAACTTTCGTCACATGCGAAAGTAAACTGAGAACTCATGGCGGTAAACAAAATCGCTATAAAGGCATACTTTTTCATGGTAGTGATCCTAAGATTCTTTATCGTTTTGGGGTTGGGTTGTGAGTCGCTTCACATTTAATTTAAATTTTCTGTGGGTACTTTGTCAACCCGGCTAGTAATGATCTAGCGCTTTACAGAGCTCTTTTATATCTAATAGACCCTCAATGGCTACACTATAGATCTAAACGCTATAAGTAAAATCGATATAATCGATATTTTTGTTGGGTGGAATGCTTTCTCTATAGGAAGTGTAAAAGATGTAAAAACCGTTGTTATATGCTTTATGGTTATATCTCTGTTGTGTTTATTTGCTGGCCTTGGTGATTGTGTGTGTCACCTTTGGTTATGTTTAGCTTGTTTGGTGCTAGAGCTTATACGGCTTATACCGGTAACACTGGTAGTGTTTCAGATCGCCTTAGATCGCTTCAGAATTTGGAATTTTTTTTTGAAACAAAAAGAATGGTGCCAAAAAGATGATTTAGGCGAAGTTGGCAAGCTTTATGTTAGTGCTTGTTAGCTGTCGGTTTGCTTTACATTTGCAGCGATTTTTAAAAAAGTTTAAAAAAAATGAAAAAAAATTTCTTGCCGGGTTAAAAATCATTCATTTCGGCTGGAAATCCGACTTCGGTACCACGTTTAGTCGCCTTGATCGCTTTTCAGTGAGGTCGAATTAACGTAATGATTGTGTCGGTTATCTCGTTAATAGTGTGATCTAAGGTCGGTATTGGTCGTTTTGACAATTAGGGGGCTTGTATTTTTATAACCTTGCTGTATTATGCCTGTCCCCTGGTGAGGTGTCCGAGTGGTCGAAGGAGCACGCCTGGAAAGCGTGTAGGTCGTAAGGCCTCGAGGGTTCGAACCCCTCCCTCACCGCCATTATTGCTTCAATAATGGTTCACCGGGCTTCAGTTTCTTATCCCAGTACTATTCTTTTCCGTTTTTAGGCTCAATAACGGCCGTTGGCTGCCGCCAGATATATATCGAAACACTACAAGCGATACATGCCATGACAATAGCTGGCATGAATTTGCCTATTATTAGTGCGGAAATACTCATTGTGATCACCATTGTTAGGGTTACGCGTCGCTTAACCTTTATTGGGATTCCTTCGCCTGATTGCCACATGGCGATAATAGGGCCGAGTTTGGGGTGATTGTGAAGCCAGTTGTGAAAGCGGTCAGAGGAGCGCGCAAAGCACCAGCTTGCTAGCAGGATGAAGGGGGTGGTCGGCAGCAGTGGTAGTACGATGCCAAGCACGCCTAGTGCAATGCACGTCCACCCTAGGCTTAATAGTAGGAGCTTTTTGAGTTTATACATTGTTTGAGCTTAAGTATTGTTTGAGTGTATGCGTTAAAAGTAGCGGCGTAGCTCTAGTTGCAGATAGTGGTCTTTGCGGAGGTCGAATTCGATGGTGTCGATTTCAATGGCCGAGAACATGCGAGCTTCTAGGCTCAGCTTCCAGTCGTCATTGATACGGCGCTTAGCTTCTACCGAAAAAAAGCGATTCGAGCTGTCTAAGTCTTGGCTTGCAAGTGCTAGAAGTTCCGAGCCATTTACATCGTTAAACGCCCAGCGTGCGCCCATAACGAGGTCGTTTTGCGAAATGTTCTGGCGTGAGCCCGTGCGATCATCAAGCTGATACTCAAGGACTAGTCCAAGATCGTGGTTTCGATCCCAAAGGTTATAAAGCGTGTACTCAAAGCCGGTGACTAATGCGGTGTTTGATCCGTGGTTGCGCTCATCGACATGAATTGCTTCGAGCTTAAGGAGCCAGGCGTCAATTGTTGCTTGCAGGTCTAGGCCGGCTTGAGAGATTTGTTGATAGTGGGGGCGTAAAAACAGGGTTTGTTCTTGGGATATTTCCGGGAGTAATACCGGGGCGCGGTTGGTGCCAGAAAAGTAAGATAAGCCTATGTCCCAAACGCCGATATAATGAGACCAGCGTAAAGCGTAATCCACGTGCTGTTGCTCTGCGCCGGATTGGTAGTGTGCATCTTGGCTGATAGGAATGCTTGCTCTCAGGCGACCGTCGCTGCCTGGAAACTCGCGTTCGCGAAAATAAGGCAATACAAAGGCTGAGAACGTTCCCCAGTCACTAGGGCGTACAAGTTGGATCATTGCTTGACCCATTTTGTCCTCGTTATCTATGTTTTCAAGGGTGTCGGATTGGTTTAAAATGTCGACGAGATGAACGGATTCGGTTACCCCCCAGAAGACTTTGCGTACCCCGGCATAAAGCTCGAACGAGCCAAAGTTTTTCCACCAGTACAGTTCTCTTATATCTTCGTGGCTACGCTCGGCGTCGGTGCTGTCTGCGCGTGCAAACAAGGTGGCGCCAATGCGCTGCTCACCTTCTGCATAGTCATGTGTGTATTCAAGGTAGCCTGAGGCTGAGGCGTTGAATTTCTTTTGTGAGTCTATTAGCCCTGTTGAGGGGAAGTAGCGCAATTCAGCGCCAATATAACCGCTTGTTTCTCCGCTGTAGCTGTTTGAGCTAAGGCTCATACCCAGACTGATGCTTAGATTAATGGTAAGGCTGATACTTAGGGCTCGGGCGATATGAAAGCGCGTTAAGCTTAAGGCTTGTTTGACGGGTAAAAAGCGGCTACTCATAGGGTTCGGTCTTATTTTGCTCGCGCTAAGCTGTTTTTGTTGAAGTCTTTATCGGTGTAAGGCAAGCCAAACACCCAGTCTTTACTTTTTAGCAGTGTACTTTTACCGGTTAAATGGTTTTGCATCAACTGATTACTTGCGCGCCAGAACTTATCCTTATATTGGCGATAGTCAGTAAATAGAAGCGTCTTTTTTCGCTGCCCGGCACGATCAAAAAAATCGATCTTTAATGGTATGTAACGTTGCTGGTCAATATAGGAGTGTATCTTGGAGTAGCCGGATTTTTCATCTGTTGGGTCTAACTCAAGCACAAAGACGGAGATGCCCTCGTGGGTCGCGTCTTTTAGGTATTTATATGTGTATTTTTCAACTTCT
Source organism: Alteromonadaceae bacterium (assembly GCA_002746115.1). Classification (GTDB taxonomy): domain Bacteria; phylum Pseudomonadota; class Gammaproteobacteria; order Pseudomonadales; family Cellvibrionaceae. Next base: position 6,876 of record NVXL01000078.1, on the reverse strand, counting down.
TGTGAGGCGATATCTTCAAATGCGAACTCGCTGTTCATAAAGGAGCCCGCTTTGTTGCGTGATGAAATGCGCTTTACTTTACCGAGTGCTGGCAAGTACAGCCATTGATCGTCGGCGCCTTGCTTGTGGGTGTAGGAGAGGAAGGTGGTGCCTTTCACGTCGCCTGGGTTATCGAAAATAATCATCGACTTATCGCCGTCATCTTTTACTTCCATCGTGCGAGAACGCATATGGCGTGGGCGCTCGTTGCCCTGACTGTCGCGTAAAATCATCGTAAAACTACTGCTGGCACCGATAAAACCGTTGTCGCGGCGCTGTGCTTCTACAGCAATCTCAAGCCCCTTTGCCTCAGGGCTTAGTGCTTGTTTTTGCTCTTCGGCGGAGGTTGTGTAAGACCAGCCTAGCCCGATGACGACGCTTAATAGTGTGGATAAAATGTGTTTCATAATTGGCCTCAATAGTGACGCATTACGTGATGTTAGTAGACGTTAATAGGTGTTGACCTAGGGGCTTGCTTGTTTGTCCCCTGAGCTTGGTCTGTCAATGTAAAGCAGTATAACTGGCAGCAGCAGGAAGTCGGCGATCAATGCCATGGCGATAGCAATCGCAGAGATGAGCGCCATATTGGAGTTCATTCCAAAGCTGGATTGCCCCAGTACAGTAAAGCCTGCAACCAAAATAATTGAAGTCATTACAATAGCTACGCCGACGTTGGCGAAGGCGTAGCGTATAGCGTCCTCGGGTGTTTGTTTCAGTTCGCGACGGGCGTATAGGTATTTGCTGAGAAAATGCACGCTATCGTCGACAACAATACCCAGCACCATGCCTGTCACCATGGAAACCGCCACGTTGACCTCGCCGTTGACTAGAGCCCAAACACCAAATGCCGCTGCTAAAGGGAGCAAATTGGGTATGAGGCTTACAGTGCCAATACGAAGACTCCGCAGTGCAATGGTGATTAACAAGGAAATTAATACGAGTGCCACCATGGTTCCAACAAACATATTATGCATATTACTCGCTGAGATATAAGCGAACATTACCGTTGGCCCTACGCCGATACTTTCAAGCCCTTGCTTTTCAAATAGCCACTGTTGACCGCGCTCAGAGACTTCGGCAATTTTACTCGAAGGCAGATTTTTTAAYGAGGCAATGACTTGAGTTGCGCTTTTACCAATATCCAGTTGATTGTTCAGGTCTAAGCCTTCAGGTAGTGATAGTTCGTATAAAAGTAAGTACTGAGCGGACAGGGCTTTGTCATCCGGGAGCCGGTAATATTCAGGGTTGTCGGCGTGCATGCTTTTGTTTAAGCGTTTAATCGTGTCTGTGATGGTGTTTACGTGAGTGACTTCGGGTTGGCTCCGTAACCATTGTGAAAACGATTCTACTTTCGCTAAAAAGTCGGGGTGGCTGGCGCCATAATCTTCGCCGGATTCTAACGAATACTGAACTTGGTAGATTCCGGTGAGATTTTTGTTAATGTAATCCGTGTCGGTACGAAATTCAATGGACTCATCAAAATAGGCGATGAAATTGTCGTCAAAGGTATTAAGTGGAATCGCTGCGATAAATAGTAATGATATTAATGCCGATGTGGCGAATATCGCGGCTTTTCTGCGAAGTACAAATTCACCGACAGCGGGCATCCAAACTTCGAATTTAGATTGTTTGGTGGAAGGTTTTAGTGGAATTATCGCAGCTAAAGCGGGCAGTAAAGTGATGGATAGAACAAAAGCCCACAAGACTCCAGTGGCCGAGAGGTTTCCTAAGTCGTTAAAGGGGGGGACGTCGCTAAAATTCATCGACAAAAAGCCGATGGCGGTTGTCAGTGAGGTCAGCAGTACTGGCGACATGTTGAGCTTTAAGCTGTGCCTGATCGCATCGTGCCGTGCCATGCCTTTGCGCATGGCGGAGAAAAGAGTGACTAAGATATGGATCGAGTCGGCGACTGCAACGGTCATAATGATCGTCATGGCAGAGGTAGAGGGGGCGGTCAGCTTTATGCCTGTTAAGCCACCGACACCCAAGGCAACACCGACAGATAGGAATATAAGGGCAACTGTCATAAGTGTGGCCGCGAAAGATCGCAGCAGTAAAGTTAACGCTAGCATGATAATTAAATACATGGCCGGAATAAGCGTTTTAAAATCGTTTTTGGAAGACTCAAAAAAAGCATTCGACATCATGACGATACCTGACATGTGGATGCTAACCGGGTATTTTGCTTCGATTGAGCTTTTGAGCGCTCTCAGTGCGTCGGCAATACGCGAGGTTTCATCCAGCGCAATGTGGGGCATTTGAAATGTCATGTTTACGCCGGTAACGCTCGCGTCGGCATTGATTAGTTGGCCGGCAAGGTTGGGCTCGCTTAGGGCGATGGCTTTTGCTTCTGCAAGTTGTTGCGGGGTGAGGTGCTGCGCATACTCGACTAAATCTTCAACAGTTAAACTGTCTTCGTCTGCGCGAGTGTGTTGAAAGTTAGTGATTGAATCCACGCGCAAGATGAAGGGTAGCAAGCGCGCTTCTCTTGTGATCTCTTCGATAGCACTTAAGGTGTCGGGCGTAAATACCTCACCATTATCCGGTGTGACGGAAAGTAAAACATTGTCGTTTTTTGTGTAAGTGCGCTGCTGGCTCTCAAAAGCATTGAGGTGTGGGTTGTCCTCTGAAAAATATACCTGGTAGCTGTTGTCGAAACCGAGTTTACTAAGGCCGGATAAAAAGGCTAGGCTGGCGCATAAAACAACAATAATAACTTGCCAGCGCCTGCGAATAATAAAATTAGCATACCTAGTAACGAAGTCTCTATCATCGTTAGGGCTCGTCGCTTTGTTGGTTTCGTGCACTTAATCCTCCTAAGTTTTCGAAAGTCGCAAGAGGTTGGATTTAAAGCCTCTGTAATATTGTTGATTGTATAACAGGTTACAAGTCGTATGTAGTTTTTGCGGTGGTGTGCTCATGCAAAGCGGGGCGGTGTTTTTTACATCGCCAAGTGAATGTGGTTGCAAATCATTCTTGTTTTTCAGTTAGCCTGCGAGTTGCTGGTGGCGCAGTAGTGATGGTTAACAAGTGTAGTGGTACATTAAGAATTATGCGCTAGGTTTAATTTTTGCTGTGGGATCATTTTTGTTGGTGGTTTCGGGGAGATGTCAGTGAGATGTCAGTGAGATGTCGGTGGACGTCTCACTGAGTAATTGATGTGCTTGTTTTATTGCGAGTAAATGGCCGATTTATGATGAGAGGGCTTTTATGTGCTCTAAAATTTTCTTCGCTTCGATAATGCTATCGTGGCGCTCTAGTACTTTTTGGTGGCCGCGTTGGCCTAACTTATTAAGCTGCTCAAGCGGCGTGGCGATAATCTCTTCGATAGTCGCTGCGAGCGCTTCGACATTGCCGGCTGGAATCAGCCATCCAGAATCCTCAGAGACTAATTCAGGAATGCCGGCGATGTAGGTGCTTAGCACTGGGCGCGCTCGTGCGTAGGCTTCCATAATTACGACCGGTAACCCTTCAGCGAAGCTTGGGAGTAGTAATGCGGAGGATTTTTCAAAACTATCGATGATTTGAGACGTACTCTGCCAGCCAAGTAAGTGGATGTTCTCTTGAAGTTGTTCTTTGCGAATAAAGGCTTCGATATCCGAGCGCATTTCGCCATCGCCGATAAGGTCTAAGTGGAAGTTGAGACCCTTTTGTTTAACTTGCGCGAGCGCTTGCAAGAGTAGCATTTGGCCTTTTTGCTCGCAGAATCTGCCGATAGAGATAAATCGATGGCTTTGCTTAATTGGTGTCAGCGCTTTGCCCGTCAACTCTCCGTCGATAGAGCAGTGAATCTCCTTAATTTTGTGCCAGGCAGAAAAACTGCACCAACGGTACAGTTGCGCACGGCAGAATGAGGTAATTGCCGCAACAAAAGCGGATTGTTCAATTTTTTGGGACAGGCTTAAAGGGCCGATTTTGTCGAACTCTTCGGGGCCGTGTACGGTGAAGCTGTAACTTGGTCCGCCGAGGTAGCGGCATAGCATCGCGACGCTGGTGGAGTTGGTGCCGAAGTGGGCGTGGACATGGCGGATTTGGTTTTGCTCGCAGATCGTCAAAAGCGCGCAAGCTTCAATAAAATAAAACAGATTATGCGCGATTCGAAACTCATCGTAAAAGCCTAGTTTCAGTGCTTGTCCGAATGCCTTTAATGCAGGAATCGGCGCTTTGAGTACGGTTTTAAAGGCATTGCTCAGCAGTTGCCCCTTGCTTTGAGCCAGCAATACTTGTGTGCGTTGCTTCTCCTCGATGTCGGTTTGATCTACGAGGGTCTCAGCCGCTTCCCTCACCGTTACACGAGTGATATTCGCGCCGAGGCTTTCAAGGGCGAGAATTTCACGCTTGATAAATGTATGGCTGACTTTAGGATATTGATTAACAAAATAGCAGATATTCATACCGAAGAAATAGACCCAGTATTACAGTTCGAGCTGTCATCGAATGCGCGAATAGTCACGAAAGACAAGCGAGCTGTGTATTCAAGAGGAAGGGTTAGCTTAACGGCGCCAGTATACCTTTAAGCGATCTTTGGTAGCTAAGCTTAATTGAAAAAACGATTAAAAAGCAAACACTCTATAGCTTGCTTGTTTGGGGCGATGATTGATAATCTTTTGCGTTATAAGTGGATGGTTAGCGCCATTTTGATTCGATTCTTCGTCCTTCACTTCGAGATCTGTTGGTTAGGCTGTGCACTTGATAGCGCCAGCATTTAATGTTGTCGGACCAGTGAGAATCACTTAGACCGGCTTCTCGTTTTAGTTGTTGGATAAATGTCTCGCAATCGGGGATTTCCTGCCAAACTTGCGGTAAAAATGTTGCCTGTTTGTTGCCTTCTTGAATCATGAGGCCGTCAATATTTGGGCGTAAGATGTTTTTAAGCCCTTGTTCGTTGGCGATATCAAGGGCTTGCATTTCGGTCAGAAGGGAAAGCTCGATGGATATCTCGTCAAGTTCCGCATGCGTTAATGGTGAAAAGCGCGTATCACGAAAGGCTGCTGCAAAAGCGTTCTCGACTATGTCTTGTACGAGGGGGCGTTTTGCTTCCAAGCTGCCCATGCAGCCGCGCAGCACCCCGTCTATTTTAATGGTGATAAATGCAGCTGTTTTGCTTTGCAGTGGTACTGGGTATTCCTCTACCCCGACGCTTAGTGGTCTGTGGTGTGTCATGCCAATTTCAATTGATTGCCAAGCTAAGCTAGTTAGCAGTCTGCGATGTTTATTCGTTAAATCATTAAAATGTAACTGTGCCATAATCTACTACTCAGTGCCTATCTTTAGCAGACCCATCGAATTTTTACCTGATGAATAAGCTGCTTTTGTTCTGATAAAAGCAAATCTACTATGTGGAGTCCGTCACGCTAACTACGCTCGTATCTTCACTCGAATGCTTTTTCAGGACTTTTTAAAATTATAGACGGGGATACTCGTGTATTTAGGAGAAAATTAGCTTTGCTAATACCGTGAAGGCGCAACGCAGGCGCTGTTTAGAGGATAATGGTATACCACGGCTGTGATACCCGTGGATATGCAAATTACATGCGCACGGGTCGTTATTTTAGGTGCTTTCTTGGTATACCTAATTCAGTGTTTTCTGAGAACTGGGTAGTTCTTTATTTCCTTCAACAATTCGTTATACGAATTCATTTTTGTTGCACGAGTGATTTCTTTTCCGTCGTTGAATAAAATCAATGTCGGGAAATCCTGCACCTTAAAGCGTTCAAATACGGTATTTGATGGGTCGATACTTGCCGGCATTTTTAGCTGGTGGCGGGTTTTATATTGAGCAAGTTCACTGTCTCCTGTCCAAAGGCGGCTTACGACGGTTTGCCAAGTGATTTGAGGTTGTTCGTGTTGAAGTTTGTTTGCCCACGCTTGCATGTCTACGCAGTTTTTAGATTGTTTTGGGCGACTGTTTTTTAAATAGCTTTCGCACCAGGTGGTGACAAATAGTAGCGCTGTTGGGGTGTCGTTATGAATTAGGCGGTTTATTTCGCGATCAAGCGTGCCTGGTTTTTCTTCATGGAGGGCTATTTGATGTTTTGATTCAAGTTTTCCGGTGGCGATAAATGCCACTTTTTGATCCAGTCTGTCGTCGGACTTGTAACCTGCGTGAACGATATTTCTGTTTTGATCGATGAGCAAATGGTAAGGGGTACCTACAAAATTAAAGGCTTTTTTTAGTTCGCCTGTGTAGTCGACCCCCATTGGCATACTTAGCTGATATTTTGCAACAACATTGGCGATGTCTTCAAGCGAGTCGTTCATCCAAATGTTAATCGACAATACGTGTAATTTGTTTTTGTAGGTCTCATGAGTATGCTGAAAGTGTGGCATTTGCTTTAAACAGTCTTGGCACCAAGTTGCCCAGAATTTAATGTATACAGGTGCAGTTTGTAGTAGTTGGTCGATCGTGGTTGTTTTGCCATTGGTCTGTTTAATCTCGATGTCGAAGGCCGTTTGAGTGTTGGCTTGTGACGTATTAATGAATAAAAAGGTAGTGGATAGTAGTAAGTTAAGACCGAAGATCACGCTCTTAAGCATAGGGTTACTCCTTAATAGTGGGTAAATATGGTGTTGGCCGGTTGATGCCTTTACCTTAATCTGTAAGGTATTCTATCGATATTTTTTGATGGCTAAAAGTAGGTGAATGGAATAGCATAAGTGAATATGATTCACTTATGCGGCTGTGATGTTATGTGGATATGGTGTTGGTGTTGTTGGTGTTGTTGGTGTTGTTGGTGTTGTTGGTGTTGTTGGTGTTGTGGTGTTGTTGGCTGTCCCCCTGTATCGCTGCTTAAGCCTTTATTTGTAGTTGAGACCCAGAATTTATGGATAAACTGA
>NVXL01000077.1 GCA_002746115.1 Alteromonadaceae bacterium | reverse complement strand
GCCGTCAGCAATCGTTGTACGGCTTTGAAATATAGAGGTGTTGTGCGGAAAATCCGTGTTCTTGTTGCCAGCCTTTTTGGCGCGCACCAGCACTTGCCTCGGCACCGTTGTGTCGCCCGCATGTAACATCAGAGATTGCTCTGGTGACAATGACCAGTCTTCTCCAAATCTCTCAGTCAAATACTGCGCGCAAAACCTCCAAAATGATGCATACCAAGCAGTGCTCTCTCCTACCCTTTCATCGGGACGGGACGGGATGTACCAGCCCTTCATAACCTTCTGGATAAACCCATTTTTAAGCAGGCGCTCGCGGTGTGTCCGCGTCATATCGCTGCTGGGTATCGCGATTTGTCCGTCGTCCTGCATGTTCTTCAGGACGGAAAGAGATTGAGCGAGTTTTTCAGAGGGGGATGCCATGGTTTGGTTTTTAGGGTTTTGAAATATAGGTTATTGCGCCATGGTGTTTTTAGGTTATGGAGTATTGTTATATTTAGGGTGTTATTGGAGTTGATGATTAATGGATCCAATAGGTCGGCTTTTGCGTCGCTTAGGAAGCTATCAACCCCCTTGATTTTCAGTGGATAAGTCGATGCTGCTCCGAGTGTTTCTTTGTTCTGGCGGTTGTCATCGATTGCTTGTATCGTGAAGTTGCACTTTTGTTGAGCACTCCGAGTTTTTGTACGAATATGCATATTAACTTCAGCATCTGTTTGAGTAATTATAGGATCTTTCTTATATTTAAGCTCTTTTGGAATGTACCGATTTTCCTTGTTTTTTATCCTTGAATAGGCGGAAAGCGAAAAGATGAAAATCAAAAATATAAATACAGTAAAAGCGATAGATTTATTTTTTTTCATGCCCATATCTCCTTATTTACAGTCATTGTTTTTGTGTTTCGAAGTGTAGATTGTATACTTTCGGGTTGTCGATGTAATATGCCCCGATTTTCCGTGTATCTTTATACGACCGTTTTGTACGTCCACTAACCTACCCTCTATTACCGTATTTGATCTTAATGCGGTTGAGTGGCGAGACTTAACCTTCGGTTTGCAGGTGTGTTCGTTCGGGCGTGCTTGCAATCCATGCCGGATGTTTTCTGCAGTAAACTTGATGCTTTCTTCTAGTGTTTTCCGGTATAGCGCGGCGTTATTTTCATTCCATAGGGCAATGGAGTCTTCATCACCGGTGCCAACCTTCCCAGATTCGTAGTATATAGTGGTCTCGTAAATTTTTTTAGGTGATTTTTTGCGCCCACTTCCTCCTTGCTTTTTGCGCACCTTCCCGCTTGATCTATCATAGAGGGCTGCTTTTGTTTCGATAGATAAAATCGTTGAGCCCTTGATAAGCCTATAGTTAGTATTCAATACTAAGAGCGCCCCTCCATCTTTGAGCTGATTAATTTTGTGGTGGATAGCTCGACTATTTATTACGGCCATTTCGGCGGCATCTTTTTTATTATTCAGTGTGAAATCACCTTCCAGCTGCCGGTTAAACTCCTTCGCTGTTAGTTTGCGAAAATCAAAATCTACTGTCGTATTCCAGAGTGGTTTGATGATATTTATGGCTGAGCGACTGCGACCTTCGTTGGTTGATGTGTCAATTCCAACGGCGATAATTGCGGTAAAGACCCCACCTAAAATCATCGCTATACCGTTTGAGTTGAACAACTTTGTCGGAGGTAGAATCTCGTCTTGAATAACGAGGTTATATATTTCGAGCTGCTTAATCGCATCCCTTTTTTCGGCTGTAAGAGCTCCGTTGTTACGGGCAGCGGCACATTCTTGAGTGGGTATTGTTAGTGCAATACTGACGAGTAGAATTAAGAATTTTGATTGCACATTATCCCCTTGATGTTAAAGTCTGAAAGTGCTTGGACTAATTGTCGGTGTACGCAGAAAATTAATAATATACAGACTATAGCAGACGGATACGCTTTAATGTAAACGGAATTTATCCGCGAAAAATCAAAGGGGACAGTAGTGAGCTTAACTCTTTTGGTTTCCAAGCATTCCCTCCTCAATAGTACGTAAACACATCGCCAGCATCGTTAAATTCGGGTTCTGCGAACCAATACTGGGTATCGGGCCGCAACCTGCGATATATAAATTTGGGGGGTACCAATTTTGTTATTTATGGGGTACCAGCCAAAGCCCGTGCGACAAGGGCAAGAATTTCTTTGTGACGGTTAAATTCGCTCATTTTTCAAATATCACCCGCAATAGTTCGCTTGCAAATGCGACTTCGCGAGGACTTCCCAAGCGTAATGCATCGACCAATGCTAGATACCCGTAAAGGGCTTCATCTTTACATCCGGCCAAACAAATAGGGTATCTCCAGCGCTTTAAACTGGCACTTAGCCGGCTTCCTGCTTCCAGAAACTATAGAGGCTAGTGTCGTCAGCCTCTGCCTGCTCAAGGCATACACGCTTTAGCAGTAATACGATATCTTGGTTTTTCATCGCTATGAATTGCTCCGTTGGATAAGCGTTGTCCTTAGTCCCGGGACAGAGGACAGCATTGGGCAATAGATAATCATAATCAGCTTTGCTTTACCCACCGGATAACCTATCTTGAAGGTCGAGTGCTAGGTATTAAATAGATGAATTTAGTACCGGGAATGACTATGAGTGACACTCTCGATAAGTCAGATGCAAACAGTGCCGCAGTGTAAGCTCATTTAGGCATCATGTAGGGCGTGATTACTCGTATGACAACAAACTTCACAGTGTAAAACATGGTGAATCACGATTGTCTCGGCGATGTTGGTGTTAGCAACGACTAAAGATAAGCCTGAATTGGTGTACGTGACTTTGGTGCCTGTGATGTTGTTTTATGTTTTAGATTTTTACTATTTTGGGTTTGAGAAGGCTTTTCGGGTGGGCTATAACGATTTTGTGAAAAAACTGCACTCCGGTGATTTGGAAGCAGGTGATTTATATTTGGTCGCACCAACCGGCAGTATGTTTTCACATCGAACCAGGCCTTTGACCCTTGGTTTGTATTTTGTTCTTGGGTTTAAGCGTATCTAAATATTTGATCGCTTCGGAGTGCCCTTTTTCAGCGGCAGATTTTAATAGAGTTATTCCGCCATTTATGTCCTGTACTGATTTATTGCCGCTAATTTTAATCTGCCCCAACCTGTAAGTGCATTCTAAATTGCCTACTTCAATACATTCTGAAAAAATCTTGACAGCGATCTCATACTTACCTTCATTGGCAGCCATCATCCCGCCGGGTTCCCCTACATACGTGATTCCGTAAGGGTCATCACTTCGTGTAAACGTCGTTGGGCGGAGGTGCTCACACATGTCTTTATAGCCATCACTATCTTCCCATTCAAACAGTTGTTGCTCTGCGATATCATCGCAGCGATCAGTTGTATACGATGGGTTGGAGGCTATACACTTACTTGCTTTTTCTTCAAAAAAATCTACGGACTGCCTATTTCTGCTGCTCATACATTTAGAATGCTTCGCCCATACTTTTTTAATGAACGCTTCATACGCATCATGCGAGTCCTTGGCGATTAAATTCTGGGATAAGCCCATTAATAAACAGATTGAGTATGCGTATAATTTCATCTTGGCTTCATTGCGTATGTTGGTTGTGTTTAGACTTTAGGTGTATCGGGGGACGTTGCCAAGTCTTTAAACGCGAAATCTCAGCTGTATGTCACGGAAAATTAGCACTGTAGAGTCACTAAACCCCAAGTATCCCCTCCTCAACAGTACGCAAACACATCGCCAACATCGTTAAGGTCGGGTTCTGCGTACCGATACTCGGCATAGATCCACAACCGGCGATATATAAATTCGGGTGATCCCAACTTTGTTGCTTATCATTCACCACGGAGTTCTCTGGTTTATCGCCCATAATATGCGTGCCACAAACATGGCCTGCACCGGCATAGTTATAAACACTTTTATCGACGGGGTCGAACCAATGCGTCGCGACCTCGGTGGTGGCTTTGGTGTATTCTTTTGCATCCATTAACTTATGCAGTTTTTGGCTCGCCGCTTTGGCACTTCTAAAACCGGCTTTAACATAATCAGAGATGTTATAGCGTAGCTCCGGGCGAGGGATACCTAAATGGTCAACCAGGGTCTCGGATAACATCACGCGATTTTCTGGGTCAGCTTCTTGCTCAACAAGAAATCCCACTCGAAATTGACGGGTGAGTTTCTCGTTGCAGGTATCTCGGTATTCGGCATTGGAAAGCACGGTATTATTTTCGTTTAATTGGCCGGTATTCGTGCCATAAATATAATCTTGCGCGGTGGTGTAAGGGTCGGTGGCTGGCCAGTTCCAACCTTCATTGCCAATCTCAATACGCCATGCGGCACGTTGCTTGCGAAAGCCCCCATCACGGAAGCTTTCAATACCAGAAGTGGAAAGTGGGCCTCGATAACCATAGACCGGCTCGCTAGTTAAACCCCAAGCTAAATATACCGGGTGATCCATTAAATGCCGACCGACTTGATCGGAAGAGTTGGCGATGTTGACGCCATTCTTTTTGGTGGAATATAACAGGATTTTTGCATTTTCAATGGCGTGTGCGGCTAATACGTAAGTGTCGGCGCTTACCGTGTTTTCTCCGGTTTTACCGCTTTTTGCTGGTGCGGAAATATCATCGTAAGTCAGGTAATGTACGCCGGTGATTTTTTTCTTTTCGTCATTGCTGCCTGTAGTATTAAGGTCTGAGGTGTCAACCGTCAGGTAATCTACCACGGCTTTAGATTGCAGGGTGACATTGCCGGTATCAAGAGCTAAGCGCAGTGCAAACTGGGTATCGTATTTAGCCTGAATTGGGCACATCGGTGTGCAATTGGTATTGCCTCGACAGACACGACGATTTTGATAAGGCTCAGAATTTCGGCCAGCAGGCGTTACCGTGACTTGTGCCGTGGTATCTTCCGTATCTACGGCCAGTGATTTTCCATTCACACGTTCAGCAACTAATTGGTCGAGCTTGGACTTTGGCAGTGCTCGCATCGGGAAGTTGGTATCACCAAAGTCCGGGCCAATGCTTTGCTGCTCAGCAGCGTCACCAGACACGCCAATTAAATTTTCGGCCTGATGGTAGTATTTTTTAAGGTCATCGTAGCCTATCGGCCAGTCTCTGCCATGGCCATAATCGCTTAGAGTTTTAAAATCATTATCCGTCATGCGCAGGGCGGTGCCCATCCAGTGGTTGCCGGTGCCGCCCGCTAAGCGCTCGTAGGTGCTGGCAAAGGGCAGTTGTGACTGTTGGTAGCTGAGGTAAGATTGCTCCGGCTCGCGCCAGCGTCCGGGTTTAGCGTCCCAGGTATTAAACACCAATTCAGGGATGGTGGGGCGCGGCACGTTGGTTTTTGCGGGGGCTAGGGCTGTGGCATCGGGCGGGTAAGGCGCTTCTGGGGCTTTAAACGTATTGAGGTAAAAGTTCTCAAGGTAATCTTCTCGGCTGCGCTCGATGCCGGGGCCAGCTTCTAAAATCAGGACTTTTTTACCTTTCTGCCCGAGCATGTAAGCCATGTTGGCACCGGCAAAGCCTGAGCCGACGATGACAACGTCGTAGTGTGTTTTTTCAGTAGTAGGCATCTCAGTCTCCTTTAATTTAATTGTGTGCCGGGCATATACGATTGCAGGGCCGGGGGCGGTTCCGCCCAGTGGCCAAACTTAAGTTGGCTGTAACCCATTGGGTGAGATTGGGCAAAGCGCCAGATCCAACCCTCTTTGTATGCGCGCGAGGAGAGCACAAAATCGTTTTGGTATTTCTTGGGGATGGCAGAAATAGATTCCGGGTTATGATTCATCTCCGTGCCGCCATACCAAATGCCAAATAACCACATTTGCATACTAAGCCTCGCCGCCGTACCAATCTCATCCTGACGAATTCCCGCATTTGGCTGGCTGCTATCAGCGCGAAGAAATAGATTGCCAATTTGTTGTGGAGATAAACGCCGACTGACTTTGCGATATTTAGCAATCATTTTATTTAAGCCACTTCGACAGCCGTGGTAAATAATCGAATAATATTCATCCGCCATGGAATGATTATCCGGCGCGACTTGGCGTAATAAATCACTGGCGTCTATGCCTAATAAAGCCGAGCTGATTTGCACAAATTCTAGCGGTGCTTTTTCTATTTTGGGGAAATCGGCTACTGCCAAAACAGGCAGTCCCGCGGCCATATAAAGCGTGCCGATGGCGCCGCCTTTTAATATCGTGCGTCTTCCGATATTGGTAGGATTAGTCATTTCAATTTCCTGTCGCTATCGCGAAATTGTGAAATCTACGGCTTAGATTTTGAGCCTTGCGATGTGTACTTTGAGCGCTGCTGTTTGTTTTGATGCTTGTCCTGATGTTTCAGAACGCTTTCCACCGAGAATACAAAGCCTGAATCAATGCCGTTGACCATGCTCGCATCCGCATGGCAGCCGACACAGCTAGAGGTATTTCTGTTAGCGCCCCCAGTTCTAGTATGTGGTCCGCGTACATTCCACGGGTCGACTTTGTCGCCCTTGCCACCGGTGGTGAGCATGAGGTCTGAGTCTGGGATTTTATTGCCGTTGGTGGTGGCATCGCCCGTGGTAAAGCCTTGGATAAAGGATTCCATTGAGCTGTTAATTAAAAACGTGGTCGAGGGCAAGCCGATGGGGTAGGCCGGGTTGATTTCATGTGGGTCGTTGCCATGGGGAATGGTTAAAGTCGGGAATTGCACATTCACTAAAAAGTAATTCTCCCAAACGGTTTTGCCCAAGCCGCGTTTTAAGGCTTTACGTGCGGCGTGGTTGGCGGCTAAGGCGGCTTTTCCGGGGGCTGCGGTGCGCACGATTTGGGAGCCCCATGTTTTAACATCAAGTGCGCCGGTTTTTAAAGGCTCGGTACCGGGGTTCCATGGGTGATCGGGGATGCGATTAAATGGGCAATCGGCACTGCCAATTTGGCCTTGGCAAAGTGCACTATCAAAGAGGTGATAGCGTTTGTTTTCCGGGCGCCCGTCGGCGCGTTTAATGTCGGACATCCAAGGGGCGTTATCCCGGTGTTCAAAGGTCGACCAAACCCACTGAGGTGCGCTGTTGCTTCTATGCACGATGTGTAAACCGATTAGGCCAAGAGTCTCTAGTGCACAGCTTTCTTCTACGCCGGGGATGGGGTAATCCTTTTTGGTGTAGACGTAGCTTTTTATATGATGGAAGTCTTCTTTGGTATCTTTGGCTGTTAGGATTTTCCAAGAGGCTTTTATCATGATGGCGCCAGCATCATCGAGTTCTGGCTGATCGGCATATCTACCGCTAGGCCATTCTAGGGATTGTGTAATCGCCTCTTGCCCTGCGGCGGTATTTAATCGACGGGCTTTTACGTAGTCGTACATTTTGCGGTTAAATACGACGTTAAAGCGCACATAGTTTTTGTCGATATCGGCAACGGGTCCCATACGATTGGCTTGCATGTAAGCGGAGGCGACTTTGGGCGTGGTCTTGCCGTGGGTTTGTTGACATATGGCGGGTATTTGGCTGGGTGTACCGAACTCTGGCAGCTCGGGTTGGAATAGGTCTTGATCCTCTATGTAGGTTTGCCAAACGCTGCGGTAGCTGCCTTGGTTGTAGTTAAGCCCGTATTGGTCGCTGGGTTCGGGTAAGTATTGACCGGGGGCGACTTCTTTAGCGGGGAAGTTAAGGGCTAAAAAGTCATTCCAAGCAAAGTCGGCGTAGGCTCGGCTGAGATGGTCGTAGGTTTTTTGGGTGTTTACATAATCGATATCGCCATTGGGTAGGCAGTTAAAGTCTTTTGGCTTCGCGCTGGTGCAGCCTTTGTGAGGGTTAGCGGCGAGTGTGGGTTGTGTGAGACTAAGTGACATCAGCACTATGAGTGTGCTTGTTTTAAGCATGCGTGTTAGCGACATGGCTGGACTACCCCGGTGGCGACCGTTTTAAGGGTGGGAGTGTTAGTGAATGGGTTAATTATAGGATGTGGTTTTGGGGCGTCAATAAATTAGCTGATTGTGGGAGTGGGGTTGGTTTTTATGATTTAGGTTTGAGTGCTGATTTCATCGATCATTGCCAAGATGGCGTTTTTATCGGCTTCACTTTCGGCTTGCTCTAAAAAACCTAGTAATACAGAGGGGAAATGTTCCACCCAAGCTTCAAAACACGTACCTATTAGCTGTAAATGAATCGTATTCACTCGTTCAAGTTTTTTAATATCTAGCTTGTCAACAAGGCAGTAAGTTAACAAGCTTCTACCAAGATCCGGTCCATACATCGCAAAATTATCATTTGCCACAGCTTCGTAAATTTCCACCGCGCGCGCAATGGCGTGCAGCCCACCAGCCGTATCTCCGCACTCGGCTAAATTCACAGAAAGGTTATTGAGGCTTTTGGCTAAACCAGGTCCATGCACTGCAAAATCATCCATCGTCAAGATTTCATAAATCTCCACAGCTTGCGTAACGGTATTTAACCCGCCAAAGGCGGCTATCTCCAAAAAACATTTACCTCTGAAAGTTTGGCTAGCGGCGATGGGGCAGGTGTTGGATAAGCTCATTACTGATGGGGGACGAGAATTGGATGCCACCGTGGTGGAAGAGAAGTTGCAACAGTTTTACAAATTCGAGACTCACTTTGGTCCGCCCTTAAGTTTTGTTGCTAATCGTAAGATTGGTGTGAACGGGGTGATGGTGATGGATGTTAGGGGCGGGAAGCCGGAGGTTGATGGGGCGTATGCTTGGTTGGCGTTCTAGAGGGCGGAAGGTTAATGGTAAAGGATTCCAATAGCGGTTTAACATAACTTATATTGACAGCGATAATTGCCGTGTTTGAAAGGAGGTCTAAACTTTAGCCGTGTTGTCATGATAAAGGCGCCAAAATATACGCCGGTTACCGCCGCCCATCTTTACAGCCCACCATTCACCTTTACAGCTCGCAAGGTTTCCGCTTTGGCTAAACCGTCTAAAGTTAAAAGGGATATTAGTGCATTGTGATGCCAGTAATCTTTGGGAGGTGAAGGGGTTGGCGTGGCTACTCGTGAGGTGCCAGAGCCGGTTGAGGGTGAGTTCGTTTATGCTGTACCTGATTAGCCATCTGCGGCCAATTTTGGAGTTGCTATCTCCACGCTTAAAATATTTGGGTGTTGAGTTTACTCAGGAGTTTGCATCTATGGCTAGATAACACTTACTTCAGCGGGGAAAATGTTTATTTTGGTGCCATCTTGTCAGTTAAAATTCGTTAGAATTTTTGGAGTTCTGGGCGAGGCATGAAAAGTACCCACTACTATTGATTAACATGTAAATTGATGTCGTGGTCGGAGTTGTTTGTCAAGCGCTTGTTTCCTCGAATGCGAAATCGTTTGTCTGAATTTGCTTTTCATCCGCGTTTATTTTTTAAATAGATACCCGTTATTATCCTGCTGAACAATGAACTCTGATAACAGTTTCTTGTTATGTGGAATAACGCGCCAACTTACCTGTGCCTGGTAATCGGGCGTCGTTTAAAAATGAACTAAATTATAATGTGGAATGATGCGCCAATTTATCTGTGCCTGGTAATCCGGCGCCGTTTAAAAGCGAGCCAAAATATCCTCAACGGCAATAGGTTTTAGGTTGTACCTTTGCGCCTTCAAAGCCAAAAATCCATCTTTATAATCTCACCCCTTTAACTCCCGATAGGTTACCGTTGCCGGCATCTAATGAGGGGATGAGTCGTTGGTGCGAGATTTTATGTAGGGCACGAAACACCTAGCCTTCGGATAATCTACCGTATGATTTTTGTCTTTATTGTGGCGCGATATATGGATTTCAGTTAGCCCTTGCTTGGTTAATATTTAGTGATCTGACCTGTAGTAAGAAGTAGGGCGGTATTAGTAAGGGGGTTAACTTTCAATTTCTGAGGTGGATCATTTTTGTACTGTTGGCGACGCCGGAATTTAACTGAAGATTTTACTGTTATCCGCGCCTTTAATAACCAATTACCTCGCCAGTTTTCTGAATCTCAATATAGCTACTTGGAACCTGCGAAAAAATTATTTATTGAAAATGTCTGTGTAGGATGGCAGTATATCGGCGGTCGGTTACTAAGAGGTTATCTAGTTAATCTTATTAAAGTGGTTAATATTGAAACTGGTTTGGTTTATGATCTGTGTTTTTTGTGCTCGTGTAACGTGCAAAACTTGACTTGAGTAATAAAGGTTTTATGTTGTCAGGTTAAGTGTATGTTTTATGGATCGTTAGGTGAGGTCAGGCGTATGCATCTCTATAGCTGTGGTTGTGGTTTCGTAATCATGACCGGGTGTATGATGTTAACTGGTTAATCTCTGTTGTAAGAATAAACGTATTGTGAAATGTTAAATAATTATATTAGGGGTAAGGTTAAGATATGCACAGTTTACTAAAGTTTTTAGCGGTGCCAGCTTTGGCGCTGTCCGCATATGCAGTTGCAAGCGGAGGCTATAGACATACCAGTATTGAAATAGATCTTCCTGTCAGTACGCAGGGGCCATTATGGCCACCTTCGGAGATGGTTAATGCGGACGGTGATTTTATTCTCATCGGTAATGCGTTGCTTGCCAATGACGAAGGTCAAATTGGAATGGTGCCAAATCAGGCTGTATTAGTTAGTAAAGATACTATTCCACCATTAGATGAGAATGGTGTTGAAGATCCTGATAACTGGTTCGGTGCGCCTTATAAAGTAATACGCGAGCTTGATTTAAGTGAGGGTAGCGCTGATATGAATCAGATGCTTTATGCAAACTCCTTCGGTCCTGTTGCTGGATCGGGCGGAACTCCACGGATTCCACGAGAAGGTGAATCAGCTTATAATCTAAATAAAGACTTTGCTGTTTGTCGGGATGTTTTCCCTACTGATAGTCAAGTAACAGGTTTTTATCGTGATCGTTTGCCTTTGCATGAAGTGCCGATTTTGGGTTTTCAGGGCGATAATGTGGCTTATGACGCCAATACTGGGGAGGCATATGATCCGCAGTTGGCTACGTCCGATCCTGCTTGCGCTGCATTTGGTTGTCCCGGCGAGGATGCTGTGGATGAGCGTGACAGTGATGCGATTACGTTAAAAGACTGGGTGAAGTCCGAAGGTAAGCTAAAAATCAGATTAACGAACAAAAATGAAGATGGTGATTTCACTTCGGCTCGATTTAAGTTCAGGTTAAAGAGTATGCTGCCTAACTCTCTGTATACCGTATGGGTGGTTAGGGGTCGTCAAATTCCTGTACCGGGTGTTTATGAGAGAAGAGATATCGATGCGATTGCAACTCAAAACTTGTTGATGACTGATGCGAACGGTAATGCAAAAGGAATATTTGACGTAAATAATCCATTCCCGGCTGCAGAGACTGATTTTACTGGCCGTAGAATTGTAGGTCTTTCAGTTGTGTATCATTCGGATATGCAGACTTGGGGCGGTTGCTTTTCAAGGTTAGGCCCTGGCGTAGATGTTCATGTTGTATTTAATACGCTTAACAGCGAAGCTGATGGTCCTGGCTTGCCAGACTTTACAGACTTTGTAACTGTTGCTCGATAATTCTTAAATATAGTAAAACTTTGATGGATATATTGTTGCCGTATAGGTAGCGATATATCCATTAATTAATTCCCGGTATGTAGTGTTCGATATTTGATGTTTGGTGTTTTGTTTTTTTAACGTTGTACTGCTGAGGCGCTATTAAACAGTGCTATAAGTTGAAAATCTGATATAGTCGGCACCACAAAAGCCGTTGCGCAGAGCGTACGAGCGAGATGAAAAAGGAAAAGCACCGGTTGTAAAAACAAGCGGTCAACGGCAAACTATTAATGCTATATCAGCCCTCTCTAATAAGTGCGAGTCACTACAGAATCGCACAATCTTAGACTTGGAAAAAATCAAACGAAATGAAAGTTGGTTAAATCGTTTTTCCAAGAGTAAATTATATCTGGTGCGATGTTAATAATATAAATAGGTATTTACTTTATTGTACCTTGCTAACATTTTTTTGTGGTAGAGGTTAGTCTGCTCTCTATCTTAGTAAGCAATAGGGGAGTGTCGTGCCTTATTGCGTGCCTCCTTAGGTGGAGATGGCGCGAAAATATATTAAATTAACGGGTATTTTAGATGCTCCTAATTAAATTTTATGCGTCCTTGCTGTAGTCCTTGATTAAATTATAATGAACTCTAATTTTTCATTGTTGCATAAACTAAATTGTTGTGGGATTAAAGATGTTTTCTATAAATGAACGACGATCATGGATAGACCTGCTAGATCAGCGTGCTCGCGGGGCTAAGTCGTCTAATGGGTATCGCTATATAAGTGGAAAAGACCTTAGTTACGAGTCATTGCACTACAGTGAGTTGTTGGGAAGTGCAATCGGAGTGGCTAGGGCAATAGAGGATGCTGTAAATAAAGGGGATCGGGTGTTGATTTTGCTCCCGTCCGGTCTTAATTACATAAAAGTATTCTTTGGCATAATGGCTGCTGAATGCGTTCCCGTAACCGCCTATCAACCACGAGCGATACAGCAGCTTGAAAGGGCGAGAAGCATTATTGATGATTGCTCGCCATCTGTCATTATCTGTGACAGTGTCACGCGAGATATGGTGTTATCATCACCAGCTTTTTCTGGATATTCAGGTAAAGTTATTACGCAGGATGAAATTTTTTCACCGAGCGATGAAATCAGTATTGATGATTTTAAGTTACCTGACGTGAGTGCTCAGAGTATTGCATTTTTGCAATATACGTCCGGATCAACTTCAGATCCGAAGGGCGTTAAGATATCGCATAAAAACCTATTTCATAATTGCCAGCTTCTTGTTGAGGGCATGGGATTTAATGAATCCTCAATCGTAGCATCATGGTTGCCATTGCATCACGATATGGGGCTGATTGGGAAAATACTTTGCAGCTTGTATGCAGATGTACCATGTTACTTCATGTCACCCCTTTATTTTATAAAGAAGCCAGGGCGGTGGTTAGAAGTTATATCAAAATATAAATGTACCATTAGTGGGGCGCCAAACTTTGCCTACGATCTCTGCGTAGCACGCATGTCTGAAGGTGATGTAATAAAACTGGATCTATCCTCTTGGATTGTCGCGTGGAATGGGGCTGAAGCCATTAGGCAGAAAACGCTACAAGATTTCACAGAGAAATTCCAAGTCGCGGGTTTCTGTGCGAGCAGCCACCATCCATGTTATGGCTTAGCTGAAGCTACTTTATTTGTATCAGCTCAACAAGTTGGTGCACAGCCAGTGAGTCACCAAGTAAGTAATAAAAAATTGGGCAAAGGTCTATTCTATCCTAGTGTTGATGACGGTGAAAACGTAGTCGACTATGTTAGCGTTGGCTCTGTCAAAGGCGGTGTTAGCGTCAAAATCGTAGACCCTGAAACCCATGTGGAATGCGCGGAAGGATCGGTTGGCGAGCTATGGACATGCAGTGATAGCGTGGGTAGCGGTTACTGGGAAAATGAAGAAGAAACCGAGAAAACTTTCAGGGCAAACTTGATTGGTGATTCCAAGCGCTACCTTAGAACTGGCGATTTGGCAGTTCAGTATGGCGGAGCGCTTTATATTACTGGGCGCATTAAGGATGTATTTATAATAAATGGTCTAAATATATATCCTGCGGACATAGAAAAAACCGTCGATTACACGCATCAAGCGATATTAAAATCAGCAGTTTTTGGTGTTACCGAAGGTGATGAAAGTCAAGTTCGCGTTGTGTGTGAAGTTGATAAGTCGAGTGAAAATGGTGACGGCGTCGATTTTGATTGGCTGGGTCAAGAGATATCAAAGAGTGTTTACGCGGGTCACGAACTTAGGGCGCAAGAGGTTGTTTTTGTTAAACGCGGCGTTATCCCGAAAACAACAAGCGGGAAAATCCAGAGATCGAAGGCCAAGCTAAACTATGTTAATGGCGACTTAATAGCGGTATTTTCATGGAGACACTCCAGCGAAAACAATAGGGGGAAATCGAAATTTGCGCAGAGCGATACCCAAGAAGTCTTGGCAGAAGATCCAGTCGATTTAGAAAATAATATAGTCACTTGTATTGTAAGTTTTATAAGAAGAGTTCTGAATATCACAGAGGGTGAAGTCGATATTGACTCGGAGCTATCTCTATATGCTATTAGCTCTTTGCAGGTAATGGAGTTGGTTGATAGTATTGAGTCGACATTCAACATTGTCTGTTCTTCAGCTGCATTTTATCGTAAAAATTGTACTATCCGAGACTTGTCTCGCGTGTTTGCTGGTCGTTCTGTTGAGCGAGAAATAGAGACTTTGGCTCCTAAAGGAAATATTCTGACGGATAAATATTGTCAGAATACTGGGAGTAATCACCCTTATATTAAATATATAAACCCAGAGTTTGGCCGTAAGCTAGCTCAACTCAAGCTGGATAAGGAATTTGTTCGTGGGGAAGGTATATATCTCTATGACGCTGATGGCGAGAGATATCTTGATTTTCTGTCGCAATACGGCGCCTTACCTTTTGGCCATAACCCGCCAAGAATATGGGAAACAGTCGAAAAATTTCGATCTGAATTGCGACCGAATTTCACGCAACCATCATTCTTGAAAAGTGCCGGAAATCTCGCTGAACGATTGGTGCATTTAGCACCCGATGGGATTGCCTACGCGACCTTTACAAATAGCGGCGCTGAAGCTGTTGAGGCGGCAATTAAGCTTGCCCAGTCAAGTACCGGAAAGCATAAAATACTTTCGGTTAATAATGGCTTTCACGGGAAAACATTGGGTGCGTTGTCTGCGACCGGCAGGCAAAAATATCGTAAACACTTCGGTGTTTTTAAAAACTTTGATCACGTCGATTTTAATGATAGCGCTGCTTTAGAAGATGCATTGAAAGGTGGAGCCTATGCTGCATTTATTGTGGAGCCTGTGCAGGGAGAGGCGGGTATTATTTGCGCCGAACCAGAGTATCTGCACCAGGTAGAGCGCCTATGCCGAAAATATAACACGGTATTTATTGTTGACGAGATTCAGACCGGTCTAGGTCGAACTGGGCACGTATTTTATTCCAAATTCATTGGTATAAAGCCAGATATTGTCACCGTTGCCAAAGGTTTGAGTGGCGGTTTAGTTCCGGTAGGGGCTTGCTTGGCGAGTAAGCGAGTTTACAATGATGCGTTTGCCAACAAACATACATCGACTTTTGCTGCTAACGGGCTTGCGTGTGAAGTGGGGCTTACAGTTTTAGACCTTCTCACCGAAGATGATTCAGCACTGCTGGGGCATGTTAAATCTATTGGCAGTAAATTGAAGCGTAGCCTCGAGTTACTAAGACAAAAATATCCGCAGTTTATTCGTGAGGTTCGCGGGGTAGGGCTGATGCTTGGCCTTCACCTCCAGATTGATCGTTACAATTTCGGGTCAGGGATTCTCGCCAGTGTGTCAGAGGAAGATTTTTTAACATCTCTGCTGATGAGCCATTTACTTAACCAAGAAAATATCAGGGTGGCTTTCACTTTGAATCAGGGGAATGTGCTTCGTGTACAGCCTCCTTTATCAGTTGAGTGGGAAGAATGTGAGCTATTTTTAGCTGCACTTGACCGAGTGTTTGAAATATTAGCGACGACAAATATCGCAAAATTATGTAGCCATATCGTTGGAATAGAGAGCGCTTCATCGGTTGAGAGCCTGCCGTATCTTGAGAGTTTCTTTAAACCTCAAAAAAATGATCAAACAGCAGAATTTGGTTTCTTGTTACATCCTCTTTCTGAGAAGACATATGTCGACTTTGATAGATCGCTAGCGGCATTTAATACGGCACAGCTTCATCATATCAGTGCGGTCTTTGGTGATAATTTTGAAGCTTTTGTTGGTGGAGAGACTCAGTTAGTGTCCGATCAGGACAAGGTTATTACGGGTACATTCTGGGTTGTTCCCCGTACAGCCAAAGATTTCAGCCTTATGCCCGCGGAGCAATCGTTAGGTGAGGTTCAGGAGGCTCTAGACAGCGCGGTAGAGCGTGGAGCGAAAGTTATTGGGCTAGGGGCTCACACCTCTTCCGTTACACAAGGCGGCTTGCAGCTAAGTTACCCTCCTGATGTCGTTTTGACCACCGGTAATACATTTACAAGTCTTGTCGGATTTCAATCCGTTGTTACGGCTATGGAGGCCAGAGGCCAGAGGCTAGAGACGTGTAATGTCGTGATTCTAGGCGCAACGGGCGCGATTGGACGAGCAATGTCGTTATTGTTTGCGCCGTTTGTGGAGTCTTTAACTTTGGTTGGAAACCCGAGTAATCACAGGTCGTCAATGCAGCGTATGGAATATCTCAAAAAAGAGATTTCTAGAAATATGGCACAGGTTAATAAATCATTTAACCTGAAAAATGGCAAACTATGGGAGCAATTTAGTTTTGCTGATTCCGAAGGGCGCGAGGTAGATGATCGTCTCAATAACACCGAGTACCTCAACATAACAACAGATTTAAGCTCGGTAATACAGCAAGCGGATGTAGTTGTAACGGCAACAAATTCCGCAGACTCTCTGTTCAGTTATGAGGATCTTCGAGAGCGGGCAATAATATGCGATATTTCGAGGCCTTCGAACGTTAATGGTTATGATCGTTCAAGTCGACCGGATATCTACTATTTTGATGGTGGTGTCGTTGACCTTCCATTTGCAAATAAGTTAGGAATGCATACGGATCTTCAGTCAAACCAATGCTACGCCTGTATGGCTGAAACAATGCTTATTACTTTAGAGAATGATCCGTCACTCGCTTCGCTTGGGGCAAATATTGAAATTGAAACACTTGTAAGGTATGTCGATCTCGCTAGCAAGCATGGGTTTAAGGTGTTTTTGCCGCTACATGAAGTTAATAGAGAATCATCAGAAATAACAGCTTAGGATATTTATAGTGGATATAAATAATACGTTTTTTACACGAACTACTTATAAAATGGTGCGCATAGATTGGCTATGTATCATGCTCGTGCTAATGTTTTTTAGTGTAATTCATTGGCGCGAGATGAACTGGTGGGTATTTGCTTTGGCGTTTTGGTGGATTGACTTTGTTGGAACCGCGCCGGGAATGTATTTTCATGGGAAAAACAAAGGTGCGCCAGCGGGTAGAGATGTACCGAGGTGGAGTATTGTGGCGTACAATTTCTGCCATAGCTTTCTAACTGTGACAATTGTCAGTGTGGTTTGGTATATGTATTCAGGTTGGGAGTGGGCGATGTTGGCAATGCCAATGCATTTGGCCGCTGACCGCTGTGTTTTCGGTAATATATATAAAAACTTTGGAATTAAATTTGATCCTAAAGCAATTCCAGCATTCACTCGATTTCAGAACGAATTTTCAACTTTACAAAATGAAACTCAGAAACTTTCAAATGATGAGACGCTCATTTATAACGAAATGACAGAAAAAGGCGGCCAAAATGTTTAACGAAGCAAATTGGGATCAAGCTCCTGGCCTCACTGAAGGCGCACTCAATCTTAAATTAGATGCCAAAACATGTGATTTAAATTATTGGATTAAAGCGGTGGCACAAGGTACGTGGATGGGACTTGAAAATGGTCATAGGCCTGGTGCGGTAACGCCGGCTTATATGCAAGAGGCTGGCCCATTACGCGATGCGCTATATGAAGAGTTAGCGTTTCGCACAGTTGCGGAGCATATGGCTACTCGTGCATTGCCGTATCTTATTATTAATGCACCAACTACCGAAACGATGGAGTTTTACCTAACGCAAACCGTTGATGAGGCGAGACACTCAGCAGTATTCAGAGGTCACCTTTTCGAGCTTGGAGTAGTTGAAAGTGATTTGCCCCATTTAATTGAAACCTATGCCAGGGAGCAGATCGATAGTGTACTAAAGCCTTTGGAGGCTTGGATGCTGGAGATTGTGCGCGACAATGCGGATTTTCTTGGTGGAGTAGTTTTATTTACCATTTTGATTGAGGGTTTACTTGCCCCTGCAGCTGAAATCAGTGAGCGTAAATGGCGTTTGATTGACCCCGCAGGCGCTGAGATTGAAAAAGGCGCAAATATTGACGAAATTAGACACCTGACTGTTGGAGCGTCAATAATTAAGGAGCATTTAGAAAAATTTCCGGAAGATCGGGCTCATGTACTAAATGTAATTAAAGCCGGTGTTGAAAAGTGGGAATCGCTACCAACTGATGAAGTAGTTCTGCGTCGTGAGAAGCTATTTCAAGAAGGGATGATGGCGCATAAAGAGCTGTTAGAGTCTTATGAGCTGATACCTGGCGTAAGGTTAATTGATACAACACCGGAACAGCGCCTGGATATTGCCGTTCAGATGACAAAAGAGCTTCAAATAGGTCGTTTGAATTATATGAATCTTGAAGAAGCAATAGACTGGTTAGTTTAGTATGAGCGATAAAAGCGGTCTGTCCGATCAGGTTTTAGCTGCGATGCAGGGAGTTAAGAGCTTCACGCGTGAAAAAGAAGTTCAGTTTGAGGAGATAACTTCTAACTCTAATTTCAACTATCTATACAAGTGTAAAATTAATCAGCAGCAGTATTTTTTAAAGGTGTTAATGGCAGCACCGAAGGCTCTAAAAAAAGAGCTTCCTGCAGAGAGAGTTTTAGGTGAAATTAGAGGTATTAATACTTTTAATATAACTAATAAGGGGGCACGAAATGCACTTGCTCCTGAGGTTATATCTTATGATGAAGAGAACTGTGCCTTGCTTTTGTCTGATATAGGCGGGGGAAGGTTCAATCTTGCAGATTTAGAAAATAAGAATACTCCACTGTTGGCGAGCGAGTCCTCGAGATTGGCTTTAGCTACTGGCCGGTGGCACAGTATGGCCAGACATGGCAGCGAAATACATGATTTTGGATACGAGGAAGACCTGAGAGCATTTATATTTCAGTCTCTTATTGCACCAGGGATTAAAGAAATATGCGGTGATAGTGCCGACTCAGTATTAGGCCGAATGTTAAACACACGTGAATGTCTAATTCATAGTGATTTATGGGCAAAAAATATTTTTGTTGGGGAAACCAAGGATGTTGCTCTAATTGATTTTGAAGGTTGTATTGTCGGTGATCCATGTTTTGACTTGAGTACTTTACTAGCAATGAGCTTGTACAAGATACTGGACGTTGGTGAACCTCTGAGTTACTGGGAATCTGTGGCAAACAGCATACTTAAAAATTACTTTTCAGGGCTCAATGATCCCGCTTGGAAATCAGACATAATGAAGCGTATATACCCTTATTTAGGGGTGATGATTGCTTGCCGTTTGTTTGGACCCTTTCCCTATGTGATAAACATTAATAGGGAGCCCATCGCGAATATATGTCGTTCACTTGTTGCGGGAGAGATATCGGAAATTTGTGGCATTGCGGATTATTTTGACGAAATCGCTTGTGTATAAACATTAATACGTAATCTTCAAGAATAATAGAAAATATTACGACTGACTTAATTTATAACCATTTCTCTGGATAAGCTATGAAACCAGGTATATATGACACCATTGATGAAATTGACATCAGTGCGATCGAAAAACTAAAGGGGGCTGAATTAGACTTTTCCCATGGGCTGTTAAAAGCAGTAGAGAAAGGGCTTTGGGGCGATCTAAGCGTCAAATATCTAAGTTTGGAAAGTGGCGGAGAAATTCTAAGCCTTATCCCCGTTTACTATGGGACAAATATAAATATTAATGCTCTTTTACCTGCGGGCTTTCAGAAAACTTATAATGCCTTGGTTGATTTTATCGGCGATAGCTTAAAAACACCATTCCTGATTGCTGGATCACTAATCTCTGATAAAGGGTGGATTCCAATGGTGTCGGGGTGTGATGAGCGGAAAGTCGTTCGAGAAATGGTTAAGTATATAGATTCCTTTGCTCGCTCGCAGAAAGTTAAGGTAGCGATGATAAAGGATATTCACTGCTCGTTTCCACAAGCGCTGATTTCAGAGATCGAAGTTCAAAATTACAAGAAGTTGTACTCTTTACCAACGGTCGTTATAGATACAGATGTGGATAACTTTGCCGCCTATACTAAGACGCTAACAAAAAACTCGAGAAAACATGCGCGTAAAGTCGAAAAGTCGGCTTCTGATGTGTTTCAGTTTGAGGTTATAAATGATTATAGCCATCTCATTGACGAGATATTTCCCCTTTTTCGTGCGACGTATCTGAAGGCGAGATACCAGTTTGATGAAGCGCTTCCTATATTTTTTGAGGAATGTTCAAAATCTATTAGCCCTAAAACTGAACTTATAACCTGTAGGTACAAAAATAAAATTGTTGGCGCTTTAATTAATTTCTATAATGAGTCTGAACAGCTTAACAAAAGGATTGGTATTGATTATTCTTGTGAGTACACACCGTTGATATACACAAGTTTGATGTACCAAGGTATTCGTTCTGCGATAGATAAGAGCCTGAAAAAAGTATATTTGGGGCAGAGTACTTATGTGCCAAAAGTGCGCTTAGGTGGGAGTGTGGAAGATGAATACTTTTATGTGAAAGCTTATGACCCACTATTGAAATTGAGCATGCCATGGCAGGTTAAATACTCTCAAAAATTCAGATGCGAAGAGGTTATTCGTCTGGCATCAGAAGGTGTATCAGCATGAATAAAGAGATCACGATTTTTGGTTCAGTATGCAATACTCTGGCGGAGTTTACTGCCAAAATATTGTCTAAATATGAAGATGTTAGCCTATTAATACTCTGTGATAGTAAGCTCGATCTAGCAAAATCAAGCTTGGAAAAGTATCTATCATATCGGCAAGTTCGAGAAGATTGTCGTATTAAATGGGTTCAGGTTGATGTGAATGCTAATGATTTAGGTATATCGAGTGATCATGAAATCTATAGGCATTTAAAGAATTCAGACTTTATCTTTTCTCCCAATTTTAATAGTTTGTCTTCTAATCCTCTGGTTTATGACTATTTCTATAAAAAGTCATTGGCTTTGTGTTTAGACTTGTTTTTGCGATCCAGTGATGGGCATTTTCACTTCCTATCTTCTGATTTATCCAAAGGGCGTTGGCACGGTGCATGGACTGAGTACGATGTTCAAGATGAAAGCGTCGCACGTAATTCTTTAGAGTCCGGATTCATAAAAGCCGAAAGGTTGATTGAGACAAGCATACCTTCTAGTGCAGACGTTGGTTCATGTGGGCGGTACACTATCTATCGCTTACCTCTATTTGTCTGCGGTTCCGAAGGCGGTGCGTTGCTGGATCGTCGAGGATGGGTGGATGAGGTTATTAATGGAATCGATGATTACGATTGCGAGATAAGTTACAACGCGTCTGATAGTTTATATTCTGCGACGACAGCTCATGTGGCCGATGTGTTAGTCGCCAATACGTTCGCCAAAATCCATACTGCGGGCATATTGAATGTCAGGGGGGTAAGTGTCGGGATAAGAGAGCTCTTCGCGGCTCTTGTTGGTGAAAAGCATAGGGGAAGCATTAAGTCGAAATCACAACTTTCATTTTCGATTAAAAAAGCACTAAACTCCTATGTTGGCGATAGTTATAGCGTTAAGCGCGGTAATGAAGCGAGTGAGTATTTTTATCCTAAATCGCATAGCGATGGTTATCGTTATGATCTGTTTCTCGAAAAGAATAATGTGAAGGCTTTGGTTGATTCTCCTTCCCGCGAAATGAGCTATGTTCTTGACTCGGAGGAGTCGGGAGCGTTGTTAGCCTCGCGAATGGATGTTGCCAAAGAGGCAACCTTAGGGTGTTTTCAATTACCTAAGGAGTATGCTGCAAGTGAGGTGTTGGACGGAGTTGTTAAAGAGTATTGGAGTTTTGGGGCAGGGTCTCCCTTGTTGCTTATTTCAGGTTTACTGGGGCCCGAGTCTTTTTTTGGCTTGGCAAAAATTTTGAGCAAAAAATACCGTGTGATAATTACAGATCTAAACGGTATGGGAAGATCAAATCATAAGTCTGAGGGCGCGCTTAGTGTTCAGGGGCAGGCGTCGGCAATTAAAAGTCTTGTATCTAAGCTAATTCCTAATGAGAGATTCACATTTATTTCTTCAGATGTGGCTGCTCCAGTAATTCAGTATTATGCTTCGCGCTGGTCTAATAATATTGATCTTGTATTGCATATAAACCCGCTATTAAGTTCTGTGGAGCGAGTTGATTATATAGATTTTTTGTCGGGATTAAGTGACGAAGATATAAGTGCATATGTAGAAGATAAGAATACGAAAATTAATTTTATAAAAAATATAATATTATCCCCATTTGTTGTAGGCAATCGTCATAGAATCGATTATAGTAGAGTCTCTTTGCTGGCCGAGAATATATGCAAAAACAAAGGGTCGATAAAATCCTTTCGGCGGGCGCTAGGTAATGTGGTAGCGGAAGCTGATAATATTGATAAGTTTATAATTCCTACGGCGTTGTTTTGGAGTAGTAATAGTTGTGGGGAGAGCTTCTCGAAAAGTGTCGCTCTGGTAGAGAGTTCTGCCGAGACAAAGCCGCCGCACTTCTTTAGTGATAGTAGTCTGGATGTGTATGAGAGTAAGCCTTATTTAGTTGCGGAAAATTTACTTAACATTCTAGATGTTGAAGGTTTAAATAAAGGCAGAGATTTTTTAGATTTTACCGAAATCACTAATGACGCTCGCGGTGTTGGAATTGATGATCTTAGTGATGCGTCAAAAGGTAAGGTTAATTCGGATGAAAAAGAATTGCCGAAAAGTATTGCTGATAAAGATAGGAGTCTTGAGCTTGTGCAGTGATATGATTTAATTTTTCCCCTCAAGCCTTGTTATTGATGTAGCTCCTTAGTTTGGAGGAAAATAGAGGTGAGGTTACTTTGGTGGGGCTCCAATTAAATAATTATGGCTTGCCTTGGTTTTCGCGATTTCATAAGTCGTAAGAAATTATTGTTTTAGTAGAGAAAGTTGGTTACAGAAGACCAGTTATGCCCCTCAAGCATTGCTATTGATGCAACTCCTTCGTTTGGAGTAGAATAGAGGTGAGAATCCTTTGGTGGGGCTCCA